>NZ_AP027368.1:3108497-3419347 GCF_030296015.1 Ferrimonas sp. YFM | reverse complement strand
TGCCATAGCAGGTGGAGAACAGGGCGACCTTGCCCGTGGTTTCCCCGGCGGGCACAGGTTCGAGCACCTCCTGCAACGGACGGGTGCGGTGACGTATGGTCTTGCTGTGGTACTTGGGCAACGGGGCCTGATGGTGAACGCCTAGGGTGGATTCCAGCTGGTTGCGAAAGCTTGCGGTATCGTTGAGGGCATTAACGACGGAATTCACCCCAGGCAAAGACGCGAGCCGGCCGACGGTGGTGGTACTGGTGAGCAGCTTGTCCCTGAAGCGGGCGCCGCTCTCATGGAACTTTACCGCCTTGGCTCTGAGCATCAGGTGGGGAAAGTCGATGTTCCACTCATGGGGGGGCACATAGGGGCACTTGGTCAGGTAGCAGAGATCGCACAGGTAGCAGTGATCCACCACCTGAGCGTAATCGGCCTTGTCGACCCCATCCACCTCCATGGTGTCCGACTCGTCCACCAGATCAAACAGGGTAGGGAAGGAGTGGCACAGGCTGACGCAGCGCCTGCAGCCATGACAGACATCGAACACCCTCTCCAATTCCTGGTTGAGGGCGTCTCTGTCGTAAAACTCTGGCTTGCGCCATTCCAGTGGATGACGCGTGGGCGCCTCCAGACTGCCTTCCCTATGGGCCATGGTGCCGCTCCCCGTCAGTCGTCCAGGTTATCCAGGGCTTTCTGGAAACGGTTGGCGTGGCTGCGCTCCGCCTTTGCCAGAGTTTCGAACCAGTCGGCGACCTCGTCAAAACCTTCATCCCGGGCGGTCTTCGCCATGCCTGGGTACATGTCGGTGTATTCGTGGGTTTCGCCGGCGATGGCGGCCTTGAGGTTGTCTGAGGTACCGCCGATGGGCAGGCCGGTAGCGGGATCACCCACCTCCTCCAGATACTCCAGGTGGCCATGGGCGTGGCCGGTTTCCCCCTCGGCAGTAGAGCGGAACACGGCGGCCACGTCGTTGTAGCCTTCCACGTCGGCCTTGGCGGCGAAGTAGAGGTAGCGACGGTTAGCTTGGGATTCACCGGCGAAGGCGTCTTTCAGATTCTGTTCGGTTTTCGATCCTTTCAGTGACATCAGCATGTCCTCACGGTTGAGATAGGGACGCCGGACGCGCGCAAAGGGCGCGGCCATATCAGGAAAAGGTAGTTAAGGGAAAACCGTTACACCAACGAAGAATGATGGAATAAATAGATTGGATATATCGTAGATCTGGATGATCTGACTGGTGATGAGGTTGGCGGAGAGAAAAAGAGAAAGAAGATGAGAGGGTTAAGGCGGGAGTCTGTCCCCCGCCTTAGCATCGCAGGCCTTGTTACTTGGACAGAGGCTCGACGAAGGTGACCGCCATATCCCAGGGCTGTTCAATCCAGGTGTCCTGAGGAATGTCCACCACATAGTCGTCCACCAGGTGCTTGCCCGCGGGCTTGGCACAGACGGTAACGAATTTGGCCTTGGGGTAGAGCTCGCGAATCACTTCGGCGGTGCCGCCGGTGTCCACCAGATCATCGATGACGATGAAGCCTTCGCCGTCGCCTGGGGCTTTCTTCAGTATGGTCAGATCGCGCTGGTGGTTGTGATCGTAGCTGGAGATGCACACGGTATCGACGTGGCGGATGCCCAGTTCACGGGCGAGAATGGCGGAGGGTACAAGTCCACCTCGGCTGACGGCGATGATCCCCTTCCACTGGTCAGCGGGCAGCAGGCGTTCGGCCAGCTGGCGGGAGTACATCTGCATGTTGTCCCAGGTAATGATGAACTTGTTACTCATGATCCAATAACCTCGATAAGACAGCGAAGAGCGTCGCTGAAAGCACTTATGAAAATTTATTGGGCGGCGATTCTATCCAAAACCTTGTGACGGGAACAGGGAAATTTTGCCCCATTTGGAAAAAAGATGATGCAGAACAACAGAGGGGCTGAGAAAGGGGTCAAATGACGGCCAGGAATAGGCCTCGGCGCGCAGTTGCCGGTGGGGATGATGTGCGCCGGTCCTCATCTGAGGCCGGCGCAAAGCCCTGTCAGTCGATGGCCAGGTGGTGGTTGCCGTGGCACTTCTTCGCTTTCAGGTAGGACTCGTTACCCGGCTTCATGTGCACCGAGGTGTTGACCATGGATTCCACTTCGATGCCATAGTCGGTCAGCTGTTTCACCTTGCGGGGGTTGTTGGTGATCAGGCGGATGCGGTCGATGCCCATCGCCTTGAGCATGCCGGCGGCCTCGGCAAAGTCGCGCTGGTCTTCGCCAAAACCCAGCTTAACGTTGGCTTCGTAGGTGTTCAGACCGGTGTCCTGCAGGGCATAGGCATCCAGTTTGTTGTACAGGCCGATGCCGCGGCCCTCCTGGCGCAGGTACAGCAGCACGCCGCCAGCAACGTGCAGTCGCTCGATGGCCTCATTGAGCTGTTCACCACAGTCGCAGCGGGAGGAGTGGAAAACATCTCCAGTCAGGCACTCGGAGTGCATCCGTACCAGGGGGGCGCCGCTGGCGGGACCGGTTCCGGCGAAGCGCATGGCCACATGCTCCTTGCCTGATTCCAGGCCGTGAAATGAGCTGAGCTCCGCTTCCACCTGTGACCTGCCCACTTTCAGTGGAACCGTTTGCCTAACCTTAATCATCTGTGACTCTCCAACTCTCAAATCTAAAATCACGGCCAAATGCCGCCGTGAATCCCTGTCCGGCCCTGCCGAGAGGGGCCGACAGAGTACCAACGGGTCTGGCAAAAGACAATAATATCCGGGTCCGCAGCTCAAGAATTGGGAGCTGGTACGCGAGTTGGAACTCAAACCCAGTCAATATGACCTTAATATGACAATAAGCTGATTTGATTCACTGGTGTCCTGGGGCTGGTGAGGTGTAAATTCCCTTTGATCCAACCCATGAGGTCGGTTCGGCCGCAACTGATAATGAGCGGGTGTGTGATTCGTTATCTGCCTTTTGGTTTGCACTCGCAAGAGAATTCATCCGTTGAGCTAGGGAAGATCGCCTACTTTGTCGTAGGAAATGGATGAAAAGGATCTGGTTTCGTCTTGATGATTGCCCCCTCAATCCCGCCGCTGAGTCTCTGATTTGAAAAGACTGAGATCACCCATGGTAAGCACAATGGCAAGGATCAGAAGGTGAAATACCGGGGTAGGACTCCTTGGTTCTGCCTGCCGTTTAGTGAATCGGTGTATGTCAGCGCGCTTTTCCAAAAAGAGATGTCAGTGGATTGGCACCGTATTGATCTGCCACCTCTTTGCATAGACTTTATTGGAAGATGACGTGCTCAAAGGGGTCTTGTACTCCTTTTCCCATCAGCAAGGGACTCTGATGAGAACAGCCAACAACGAGCTACTGCGACAAACTCTTCGCCAGGTCATGAAGCTGCTGCAACAGGTTCCGCAAGATCAGCCTGGCCAGGTCAAAGTGTTACAAGACAAATATCTGGATACCCTGTGTGAGCAACTTGGTATGGACCTTAATCCAACCCAATTTGTTGATTCCGGGTACAGCTTTACAGATGCAGGTAAGGCGGTGTCGCCTCTGGTTGCGGCAATGTGTGCCAAGGAGTACATGCGGGTACATCAGTTTCAGCTTGGGATCCTCAAGGCCATTAATGAGCGTTCGCAGCCGGTGCGAGTTCTATACGCAGGTACCGGGCCTCTTGGCTCCTTAGTTCTACCGCTTTTGTTGCTGCTGAAACCGGGCCAAGTCAGGGTCACGTTGCTGGATATTCATCAGGAGTCACTCGATAGCCTGAAACAGATTCTAGACCTGCTGAATCTTTGGGATTTTATTGACGACCTCATATTGGCAGATGCGATCCATTGGCAGACTGAATCTCGCTTCGATCTGATTGTGTCCGAAACCATGAAGGCCATGTTGGAACAGGAGCCTCAGGTGCGGATCTTTGCCAACCTTGAGCAGTTTCTCAGCCCTGATGGCAGCCTGATTCCACGGGCAATAGAGCTAAGAGCCTATTTTTATCAGCGCCAAGGCAGACACCTGGCCGTTACAGACTTGGGGCCTTTTTTTGTACTCAACAGGGAGACAGCAGAGCTTCTGAGAGAGTGTCAACAGATTCAGGGGCAATTGAGGTTCCCGGTGAATGGCGTAGCTGAGCGGCTGGAGCTGCACACCAGGATTCAGATTTACGATGACATCGAACTGTCTGGGCGACAGTGCAGCCTCAACAGAATTGAGTGCATACCTCTGAATGAAGCTTTGCCATCGAGTGCTTTTGACTTTCGCTATGCGTGGGGGCCTGAGCCCAGGTTTGAATTTACTCCCGTGGATTTACCCAATACTGCCATAGGAGTTCGGTGAATCATGTTGAGTTAGCAGAGTCGGGTCGTTAGTGCCCTCTCAATTTCATGGACAATGTAAACAAGGAGAGTTGCATTGCATGCCATTACCTACGAGGCCCTAAAGCCTCACATAGGCGATATTTTTTGCCTGACGGATCCTGCCGGCACAAAGATGGAAGTGTCGCTTTCTGAGTTGTCTCCCAATCGTTGTGCTCCCGAGCTTTTCGAGGGATTTTCCGCCGTTTTCGATTGCCCGCAACCGTTTCAACTCAGTGACGGGCAAGGTGAGCTTCATATCAGCCACCATGAGCTAGGCTCTGCACCTTTTTTTATGGTGCAAATCGGCAAGCAGCAACTGCAGTGGCTGGTCAGTCGCACTCGAGAGGCAAGCGAAACGTGATCAAACAGAGCCTTGATAACGGGTTGACGCTTCGTCCCAGCCGCCCCAGTGATGGACCGTTTTTGCAGTCGCTGCACGATGCTGTACGAAGCGATTTGGATGCCTTAAAACACACTCCTGAGTTGCATCGGCAGATTCTCGACCTGCAGTATCGTGCCCAAACCCAAGGTTATGGCGATCAATGCCCAGATGCTTGGTACTTCATTGTTGAGCATCTGCACACCTCCGTCGGCAAAGTCACCATAGATTTCAGCGGGGAACGCATTCACCTGGTCGACATTGCCTTTATTCCGGCCTATTGCGGCAAAGGGCATGGCCAGGTGGTTTTGCAATCTATCCAGCAGATCGCGGCCAGATTGAACGTGCCACTGACCCTATCTGTGTTCTCTCAAGACAGTCAGCTGATTCAGTGGTATCGCCGGTTGGGCTTTGCCTCCATGGAGCAACGGGGAGCGCACATCCTGATGCGTTGGTTACCCCTCTCCCTTCGTGAATCTCTTCCTTCCTCTCAGCTTAGAGGTGCTACCTATGTCTGATCCATTCATGGGTGAAATTACCCAGATGCCTTACACCTTTGCCCCAAAGGACTATGCGTTCTGCCAGGGTCAATTTTTGACCGTGTCGGATAATCAAGCGCTCTTCTCTTTGCTCGGTGACACCTTCGGTGGCAATGGTCGAACGAACTTTGCGTTACCGGATCTACGGAGCAGGGTGCCCGTAGGTATGGGGACATACCAGGGCTACGAAGGTTTCGTTCACGACTATCGATGGGGAGAGCGTGGCGGCGTTGAGAAGGTCAATTTAAGCCAAAGTCAGCTTGGTCAGCATACTCACGCCCTTAAATGCGCAGCGGTTGACGGCGATACCCATGTGCCGAGGGACAACTCTGCCCTCGCCCAAACACCGGTTTTGCCGGCCCAGGGGTTTATCGCCGCAGATGCCTTCGCACCTTACAGCGGAACTCATCTGGTGCTCGCACCCCAGAGCTCCAGTTCTGTGGGGGGAGGGCTGTCACACGTCAATGTTCAGCCTTACCTGGCTATCCAATTTGCCATTGCACTGGATGGCATCTACCCGCCACGTAATTGATAAGGGATGAATTATGGACTCATTTACTGGTCAGATTCGTATTTTTGCCGGCACCTTTGCGCCCGTTCATTTCGCATTTTGCAGCGGTACCTTGCTGTCAATTTCCACCAATCAGGCGCTGTTTTCCTTACTTGGCACTAATTTTGGGGGAGATGGCCGCACCAGTTTCGGCCTGCCCGAGATGCGGGGCCGACTGCCGGTCGGGGCAGGACAAGGGCCTGGTCTTGGCAACTACCTTCTCGGCCAGATAGGGGGGTGGGAGGATGTCACCCTGACGACGGCCGAGATACCGAGCCACAATCATCCATTGGTGGTTTCGGAGTCCAACCCCAGCCAAACCATCGCGGGTCCCGGTTCTATGCTGGCCAACGGGCATTTTTTCCAAACGCCTTCAAGCTCCGGAGGTGGCCAGTACGCCACCATGAACGAAGAGAGTGTAAGCAGTGAAGGAGGTGGTCAGGCCCATGAAAATCGCATGCCCTCTCTGGGGGTGAACTTCATTATCTGCCTGCAAGGCATCTATCCCTCTCGTAATTAAGGAGCTGATCATGGCTGATCCATTTCTTGGTGAAGTTCGCGCTTTTGGATTCAATTATGCCCCCAGACTCTGGACACAGTGTCTGGGGCAATTGATGTCCATCAACCAGTTTTCATCGACCTTTGCCATCTTAGGCACCTCTTTTGGTGGAGATGGCAGAACCACCTTCGGGGCACCCGATCTAAGGGGGCGCTCCCCTATGCATGTGGGGGGCACTGGGTGGGTGTCAGGCCCCGGATTGTCACCTTATCGGCTGGGGCAACAGCCTGGGGTTGCAAGTATCGCCTTAACGGAAGAGGAGATTCCACAACATAGGCATGAACTGCATAGCTTCTTTTCTCCCGGAGAAAGCTCAACTCAGGTGGCACAAGAGCAGTCGCTGCTGAGTATCACCTCCACGCCAGACCCAACGGCCATCTTTGCCTACAGTAAGGAGGACACACCCACTCAGCCTCTGGATTCAGATAGCCTGGCTTTGGCGGGCAGAAGTGCTCCCCATGAGAATCGGCAGCCTTTCTTAGCAATGAATTTCTGTCTCTGCCTAGACGGCACGTTTCCCAGCCGAAATTGACGTTATGCGCGGTTTTACTGCTTTGGTGGTGCTTCTGACCCTGTTGTTCACTGTTACAGCGATTGCCAGCGAGCACGACACCTTCAGACCTGGCCAGGCGGCAGCATTGGTATCGGTGCAGCGGCTACTGTGCACAGTAGAGTCGCAATCGGAACAGAGCTGGCTTGAGCGCTGGAGGGCGTTTAAACCTCGTGTCTTGGCGCGTTACGATCAGCGCAGTGTGATTCTGTTGAGTCCTGAGGATGCCCGTGAACGAGAGGCCATTGAACGTACATTGCGACACGCCGATTCGTTGCTGGCTATGGAGTGGGATAGGGTACCTGCCCGAGACCGTCGACATGCAACCTGGGCCGTTGATGGTGCTCATCCGAATAGGAACCGCAATGCTGCCGACGTTGAGCCCTTGGTGATTACCCCGGGGCGCTGGCAATCTGCCCAGCGCCTGGGTTTAGCCCATCCAGAGTTTCGTGGCCAAGGCGAGGGTGCGGTTACAGCGGTGATCGACAACCGCTTCGATCTCAGTCATCCCGCCCTGTCTGATGTGTCCATCAAATTTAGGCAGCACATCGGTTTCGAATCTCCAGGCCCGGCTCCGGTCAGGCGTCACGGCGATGACGTGGTCAGCCTCATCTGGGCCAAAGCGCCGGGCAATCAACCGCCGATGCAAGGGGTCGCACCTCGTGCCGAGTTAGTGGCGCTGAGTGTTCATCAGCCTTGGACCTCCAATCTGTTGCATGCCCTGTTTCTGGCTGAGCAGCAGGGAGCGGATGTGATAAATCTTTCCTGGTTGCTGGCGGAGGTGTCCCCCGTGCTGAGTGACTACCTCCACTATTTGGCCCAGCGTGCCAATCACGACAAGGGCATTGCCCTTGTGGCGGCGGCTCATCCCGATCCCATTGCCAATATCGGTCTGGCGGCGCATCCGGACGTGATCGTCATTAGCGCCACCGATCATTCTGGGAAGCTTGCCAACGTCAGTTGGGATAAGGCCGTCAGTCTGTCGGCTCCCAGCTATCTGCCCATCATCAATTATCAGGGCAATGACCTTAAGACGTTTTCTAAAACCTCGGCTTCCACTGCCATCGCCGCCGGAGTGATCACTCTTATTCGGCGTGCCAGACCACAGTTAACGGTTAGGCAATTGAAAGCCGGGCTGCATCGCTATGAACGTTGTCGCGCCAGGCAGCAGGTGTTGCTTGATGCCGTCAATATTCTGGCTTGGCTGGACAGCAGTCCAGAGTGCTCTTCTGGACGCCAGGTGCACGCCACCAGGCAATAAACTGACGATTTTTGACTCATGGATGAGTAACTATGATGTTTCAACGTACTGCCCTAACCAGCATTGGGCTCTTTACCCTGTTTTGCAGTCAAGTTGTCGAGGCTGAGGCGCGGTCGCCATTCAAGTTACCGCCAATGCCAGCCTCGCCAGCTGTCCTCCAGCCTTCATCAGATGCGACAGATTACGCCTTGCATACCGTGGCCGTGTGCGATTTTAACTTTTGCGACAGCGGCCCTAAGGTGGGTCAATATTGCGAAACCGATGCTGATTGCGACGACAGTCCAGCGGCTAACAGCGATGGCAACCTAACCGCATCGGCGTCAGTCAGTGAGCCGGTGGCCCTGAGCAGCAGTGCAGACTCAGCAGGAGAAGCCGTCGACCTGTTTGACTTTACTCTGAGTGATGGCGGCGGCGGTGATGGCTTGGCCTTGGAAATTACTCAAATCGTGTTGCAAACCAGCGGCTCGGCGGACTTCTCCAAGGTGGTGTGGCGTTTAAACGGTAACGATGTCAGCAACGCGTCTGGGGTTTACAGTGCAGGGGCCAATACCCTGACCTTCAGTGGTCTTAATATCTCGGTGGCCGATGGAGGAAGCGAGGTCTATACACTTAGCGGCTACTTTAGTGACAGCAGCGGCCTGACCGAAGGTCAAACTTTGGTGCTGAGTGTTGATGGAGATACCCACCTGAGCGTCGGTTCCGGAGGCACTCAGATGGGCAGCACTTCTGCGGTAGCCAATGGGGCAGGCACCGAGGTTGAGATCTCCGCAACCCAGCTAGTATGGGTGACTCAACCTGCAGGGGTCACCTCAGGTAGCGCCATGACCACTCAACCTGTTGTACGTGCTCAAGATGACGCAGGAAACCTTGATAATGACTTCAGTGAAATTGTCAGCCTGAGCACCTCGGCCCCTGGGAGCCTGAGCAACAACAGTGTGGCCGCGGTCAGTGGCACGGCGACATTTACTGCATTGAGTTACACAGCAACGGCCGATCAGCAAACCGTTGTGTTGAGCGCCAATGATCAGGATGACGTTGGCAGTAATCTGCCCAGCGCCGATGCCAACAGCGTGACTGCCGATGTGGTTGCGACTCAGTTGGTGTTTGATGTGCAGCCCGCGCCATTATTGGTAAACAGCGGTGAGGCTGTGTCCTTGACCACGGTGCCTGTGGTGTCGGCGAGAGATGCCAATAACCTGGTGGATACCGGATACAGCACGGCGATTACACTTTCTGAGGTCAACGGGGCTGGAACGGCTCAACTGTCGGCAACCGGTGACAGCGACGGCGATGCGGCCACAGTATCGATTGCCCCTGCTTCTGGAGTCGCAACCTTCACAGGGATGACCCTGAATTACAGTGCCAGTGGCGCGACCGAAACATTCAATCTGCAAGCCAGTTCCGGTGGCTTAGCTACGGTGACCAGCAGTCAGCTTACCGGTTTGGTGGCCGATACGGACGGCACCCTCACTGCGGCGGCTGGCGTTAGTGAGCCACAACCCCTGAACTTCTCTGTTGACACCAGTGGTGAAGCGATTGATTTATTTGATTTTACTATCAGTGATGGTGGCAGCGCCGATGGTTTGCCATTGCTGGTTTCTCAACTGAATATCAATGTAAGTGGTACCAGTACCGACGCCGAGCGCGCCGCTGTGACCTGGCGTTTGAGTGGTCCGGATGTCAGTGAGCAGAGCGGCAGTTACAACCCGGCGACAGATACCATCAGTTTTTCAGGACTGAGCATCAGTGTGGCCGATGGGGCCAGCGAGACCTATGTGATCGATGGGTTTCTTACCAGCATCAGCATTAATCACAACGCCTCTGTCATCCTCTCTGTGGATGGGGATGCTGACCTGACGGTGGGGGAAAGCGGTTCTCAAATGGCCTCGACCACACCGGTTACCAATGGCAGCGGGACTCTGCTTGTTGACGACATTGCTCCCGTTGTCAGTTCGGTATCAGTACCTGGCAATGCTACCTACGGAATAGGGACAAACCTGGACTTTGTGGTCAATGTCGATAGCACGCTGAATGTCATTGGCTCGCCGAGGTTGGTGCTTACCCTTGGTACCGAAACTCGATACGCCGATTACCTCAGTGGCGATGCCAGCTCAATAATCACCTTCCGCTATGTGGTTCAAGCCGGAGATCTTGATGGGGACGGCATCGCCCTTGGCACCAGTTTGGATGTCAATGGCGGCAGCCTCAAAGATGCGGCAGGGAATGATTTGAACATAACCCTGAATAGCGTCGGCAGTTTATCGGCAGTGTTGGTGGATGGCGTAGTGCCAACGCTCAATGAAGTGACAGCGGTGACCACACCTACGCCTGACTCAACCCCTACGGCCGTAGTCAGCGGTTCTGAAGCAGGTACCCTGACCGTTGGCGGCAGTTGCGGCAGTGGTGAGGAAGGGGCAGTCACCAGCGGTAACATCACCATTACTCTCAGTCAGCCGGATAATGCGACCCCTTTGAGTGACGGCAGTTACGCCGATTGCTCTGTGACTCTCACGGATTCGGCGGGTAATGCGAGTAGTGCGCTGACCTTAAGTGAGTTCACGGTTGACACTACCGCTCCGACGGGGCACAGCGTGGCCTTTCTTCAGGATCCGGTTAATGGGAGCAATCAGCTACAGATAGGTTTTCAGTTCGCTGGCGCTGAATCGGGAGCCGATTTCAATTACAGCATCAGTAGTGATGCCGGCGGCACGGATATCACTGGCAACGGCTCTCTTTCCACCAGTAGTGACCGTGTGGAGCTCATTGATGTCAGCGGCCTGCCAGATGGGACCTTGACTCTTGCTGTCGTGGTGTCGGATCAGGCAGGCAACACAGCTTCCGCAGTATCCGATACCGCAGACAAAGACACAGTGGCAAGTCTTGCATCCGTCTCCATTGATGCAGACATCAACGCCAGTAATCAGGGAGGCTTTGCCTTTACTCTATCTGGCGCCGAGTCTGGAACCCTGAGTTACCAGATCAGCTCCAGTGGAGGTGGCACTCCGTTGATGGCTTCGGGCTTGAATGTGGCCGCGGCCAATGCTCAGTTTGGCAGCATCGATGTCAGCAGTTTGGCGGATGGTACTTTGACACTGTCTGTAGAGTTGACCGATGCCGCCGGTAATCTTGTTGGTCCCGTCACGGATACCGCCAACAAAGATGCGTTGGGCCCTCAGGTGACCTCTGTGTCTCTGAGTAGCGGCACCTTGAAGGCGGGCGACAGCATCGAGGTGCGGGCTGCGCTGGATGACGTCATCTTGCTTTCCGGCACCAACAGTGTTGCCCGCCTGACTCTGGGCAGCGTTAGCCGAACGGCCGAACTGGTGTCCGGCCACAACAGCAACGAACTGGTGTTCAGCTATCAGGTTCAAAGTGGCGACAATGACGACGACGGGGTGACGGTCACCGCCATAGATACCCAGGGGGATACCGCCGAGGACGGCAACGGCAACCCGGCGCAGCTGAGTTTCTCAGCGGTGACCGAAACCGGTTTGATGGTGGACACCCTGGCCCCGGCAGCGCCTTCTGCGGCGCAAAGCGCCCAGACCCTGAACGCCGACACCCTGACCCTGTCTCAGCAGGGCTATTCAGAGAATGGGGTGCAGATTCTGCTGCTGACCGATGCCAACGGTGACGGCATTGCCGATAGCGATGCGGCGCTGGCCACGGCCACCGTGGTGGCCGGTGACTGGTCCCTGGAGGCCACCCTGAGTCAGGATGGGGAAAACCATTTCGTGTTGCGGGCCCAGGATGAGGTGGGCAATTACAGCGACGCCGCCATCGGCAGTTTCCTGGAGGACTCCACCGTCCCCGTGTCGCCTGTGTTGGTGTCACCCGTTGAAGACACCTATCAGATCACTACGGCGCTGACTCTGAGCGGCTCTCACAGTGAGGATGGCGTCCGGGTACTGTTGTTGGCCGATGCCGACAACAATGGGGTGGCCGACAACGAGACGGCTCTGGAGACGGCCACGGTCAGCGGTGGCAGCTGGCAGTTTGCCCTGACACTGGCGGACAACAGTGCCACCCATCTGGTGGCGGTGGCCGAGGATGACGCCGGTAACCGCTCGGCTCCCGTGGCGCTGCCGACTCTGGTGCACGACTCCATCGCCCCGGTAGCGCAGATGGAGGCGCAGCTGACCAATGACAACACCCCCTCTCTGACTGGCACCCTGGTGGAAGCGGGGGGCATGGAAAGCATGAGCATCCGCCTGCTGCATTCCGATGGCGGTGTTTATGGTCCTTTTACCCCAAATACCCTGAGTGACAGCGCCTGGAGCCTGGCCGCCACTGCCGACAACCTGGAGGACGGCAGCTACAACGTTGAGCTGACCCTGGAGGACAAAGCGGGCAACACCAAGGTGGAGAGCCTGGATGCGCAACTGGTGGTCGACACCCAGGCGCCTGAGCAGTATGGGGTCACCATTGAGCAGCAGCGAATCCATGCGTACAACCAGGGGGCGATGAGCTTCCTGCTGGAGGGCGGAAGCGCCGGCGAGCAGTACGCCTATAGCATTGAAGACGGGCAGGGCGGCACTGTCTCCGCCAGTGGCGCGCTGGCGCAAACGGATCAGGTCTTTGCCGACATCGATGTGTCCGCCTTGTCACAAGGCACGCTGACCCTCACCTTCATCCTGACCGATGAGGCCGGCAACCAGGGGGAGGGAGCCACGGACGAGGTACTGAAACAGTACAACCTGGCGCCTCAGCTCTCCGGCACTCCGGCGGTGAGCGTGGAGGAGGACAGCGCCTACAGCTTCAGCCCTGGGCTCAGCGATGACGACAGCTTCGACAGCCACAGCTTCAGCATCAGTGGCCTGCCAGCGTGGGCCAGCTTCGATGTGGCCAGCGGTCGGCTGTGGGGGACGCCCACCAATGAGCACGTGGGCAGTCATGGCGGCATCACCATCACAGTGGCCGATGCCGCCGGTGCCAGCGCCAGCATCGGTCCCTTCACCATTACCGTGGTCAACAGCAACGATGCCCCCATGGTGGCGGGTTTGACCCTGACTACCGAAGAGGACACGGCACTGACCCTGAACCTGCCCCAGGTGGACCAGGAGGGGGACAGCCTGAGCTACCGCCTGGACGCAGAGCCCAGTGAGGGGCGGCTGAGTGAAAACGGTGGGTCGTGGCACTACACCCCGAATCAGGACTTCAATGGCCAGGACAGCCTGCAGTTGGTCGCTTCCGACGGCGAACTGGAGTCCGACGCCTTCACGGTTACCATTGAGGTTACTCCGGTGAATGATACACCGGTGGCGGTGGACGACACCTTCGCCGTGGCTGCCAATGAGCAGGGTCGCTATCCCCTGCTGGTGCTGGAGAACGACAGCGACGTGGATGGGGATCCCCTGACTCTGGTCAGTGCCCAGTCCAGCTTGGGGCAAGTGACCATTGAAACCCAGCTGCTGACTCTGGATCTGGAGCCGGGATTCGGTGGCGAAGTGGTGCTGAGCTACCTGGTGGCCGATGAGGAGGGCGAGACTGCCAATGCCACCGTGGCTCTGAGCGTCGGCGACGGCGAACTGGAGGGCCTGCCCGAACTGACGCCGCCGGAGCCGGTGGAGGTCAATGCCGACGCCCTGTTTACCCGGGTCGACCTGGGGGTGGCCAAGGCGGTGGATGCCTCCGGCGAACCCCTGCCGGTCAGTCTGGTTCAGGGGGAACCCTTGCTGCGCCCAGGGGGGCATCAGGTCTATTGGCAGACCCAGGATGGGCAGGGCAACAGCGCCACCGCCAGTCAACTGGTGAAGGTGCACCCCATGGTCAATCTGCACAAGGACCAGAGTGCTGCGGAGGGCCGTGAGGTGACCATTGCCCTGAGTCTCAATGGCGATGCGGTGACCTATCCGCTGGAACTGCCTTTTACCCTGTCCGGCACCGCCGAGCAGGGAGTGGATTATCAGCTGGAGACCGACCGCTTCGTGGTGACCTCAGGGCGTTACGCCGAGGTGACTCTGACCATCCTCGCCGATGAGCAGTCGGAGCAGGATGAGACGGTCGAGCTGACTCTGGATTCGGCACTGAACCTGGGGCACAAGGGGCGCTTCATCTTGACCATCAGCGACGGCAACCTAGCGCCACAGCTGGCGTTGAGCGCCACTCAGTCCTCAGAGAACCGTACCCTGATTGCCCAGGATGCCGGTCCTGTGGTGATACAGGCATCGGCTGAGGACCCCAACCCTCAGGACTCTCTGACCCTGACCTGGGAGAGCGGAGAGTTGGTGGATCAGGACAGTGACCCTGCCAGCTTTACCCTGGACCCTCAGTCGATGGCCCCGGGTGACTATCGCCTCGAGGTGACCGTCTCTGACGGTGAACTCAGCACCCGGGAGGGGCTGACCCTGCAACTGGTGTCTTCACTGGCTCCATTGGGTGAGGAGGACAGCGACGGCGACCTGCTGCCCGACAGCCACGAGGGGTATGGCGACAGCGACAACGACGGCATCCCAGATTACCTGGACGCACTGGAACAGTGTCATCTGCAGCCCGAAGAGCTTCAGGTTCAGCAGCAGTACCTGTTTGAAGGAGAGGAGGGGGTGTGCCTGCGGACAGGCATCCTGGCCAGCGAAGGTCAGCGCCGCAGCGTCTGGGTGGATAAACAGGATCCCCTGCCGGAGGATGAAGGCTATCTGGCCGAGGGGGGCACCTTCGACTTCATTGCCGAAGGCCTTCCCGAAGCCGGGCAGAGCTATCGCCTGGTGTTGCCTCAGCGAGCGCCCATCCCTGCGGGTGCCATCTATCGCAAATACTCGCCACAGCTCGGCTGGTATCAGTTTGTGGAACAGCAGGGGGACGCCATTCACAGTGCTCCCGGCGAGCCCGGTTACTGTCCGCCTCCCGGGGCGCCCCAGTGGCAAACTGGCCTGCGTGAAGGCGCCTGGTGTGTGCAGCTGACCATCAGTGACGGTGGTCCCAATGACGCCGATGGCCGGGTGGATGGCAACATCCATGATCCTGGCGGAGTGGCTGTGTCGGTCAATGGCAACAGCTCGCCCTCGGTGGTGACTCAACTGGCGACCCTGCAGAGGGACTCACTGACCCGGTTTGACCCCCTGTCGAAGGCGCAAGACCCGGATGGGGATGCCCTGGAGATGGTGTGGGCCCTGGCCGACCTTGGTCAGGTGAGTGTCGAGTCCGATGGAGCCCTGGTGTATCGGCCACCAGTTGGATATCTGGGGGATGACCGTATCCGCTTCCTCATCAGCGACGGCCGCGGGGGGTCGACCCAAGGCAGCATCGAGCTGACCCTGGTGGCCAACGGTGCGCCGGTGGCTTTGGCGGATTACCTGGAGAGTGACGATCTCACCGAAATCGTGGTGGATGTGCTGGCCAATGACAGTGACCCGGATGGAGATCTGTTGTTGCTCGAGTGGGTGGAGGCCCAGGTGGGGCAGGCCAGCATTACGGATGACAACCGCCTGCGTTATCGGCCCAAGCCAGGCTATGAGGGAGAAGACAGAGTGACCTATCAGGTAAGAGATCCCCTGGGGGCGACCGCCCAGAGCCAACTGGTGCTCACCCTGAACGCCAATGAGGAGCTCAAGGTGTCCGAAAGCAGTGGTGGTGCTCTGGGGTGGGGAGCCTTGATGGCGCTTCTTGCGCTGATGTTCAGGCGCGGAATCTGGGTCGCCATGCTGCTGCCCTTGGCCGCTCAGGCCCAGTGGCGGGTTCACCTGCAAGGCGGTTACAGCCAGGGAGACTCGGACAGTGGCGCCATACGTCAGAGCCTGGAGCAGGCGGGGGTGACCCTGAGTCAGTTGTCGGTGGATGACACCGCCGTCAGTTGGGGTGTCGGGTTGGGCTATGATCTGACGCCTCGTTGGCAGGTGCGCATGGATTATCAGGATCTGGGCGACTACGAACTCAACTACGTCGGCACCGCCCTGGATCCTGACGAGGCACTAAAGGCGGCAGCGGGCAGTGGCCCTAAATCCGCTCAGGGAGTGGCCCTGGGGGTTCACTATCACTGGCCCCTTGGAACCCATTGGGGGCTGGCCCTGGGAGGCGGCGGCTGGTATTGGGAGGGTGAGTCGGTCAGTCAGAGCCAGCGTAAGCGGTACCGTGTCGATGCCGACGGCACAGACTGGTTCGGCGAGGTCGGGGTCAGCTATCGGCTTCAGCAGCAGTGGCAACTCAGCGGCGGCTGGCAACATTTCGAACTGGACAGCGACCGGATAGGCAACGGTTTTGTGCGCCTGGAGTATCGTTTCTGATGACTCAGGTGGTGAACGCGCTGAAACTGGGCGAGTTTGACGCCGGGCCGATCCAATCTGAGCTGGAGGGCCTGACAGGCTCCTCCCTGTGGTGGGCTCACGTGAACCGTTCGGCCTATGTGGGAAGCTGGCAGGCCCTGGCTCTGACCGCCCCGCAGGAACACAGCCACAGCCACCCGTTGCTGCAGCTGTTCTCCATCGAGGAGAGTGACGTCTGGGTTGAGCTGGCGGTGTTAGACCGGTTGCCTGCCACCCGGGCGCTTCTGGCCTCCCTGCCTGGAGAGCGGCGCTCGGCCAGGTTGATGGCGCTGGAGCCCGGTGCCCATATTCTGCCCCACCGGGATGCCGGCGTATGCATCGAGCAGGGGCAGGCCAGGCTTCAGCTGTGCGTGGCGCTTCCCCGGGGCCTGAGTTTTGATGTGGCCGGCGAGACTCTGCCCATGCAACAGGGGGAGATCTGGTACATCAACGCCGATGCCCCCCATCAGGTGAGCCATCAAGGCACAGAACGGCGCCTGTCTCTGGTGGTGGATATGAATGTCACCCCTGAGTTCAGGCGCTGGGTTGAGCTCAGCGCTCCTTGAGTTCAGGCCACAGTGAGGGGAAGCCCCAGCCATCCTCTCCCGGCGTAACTCCCTCTCCGGTCAGGTACTCATACAGGGTCGGCGCCAGCGAACCGTTGATGGCAGTGGGCACCTGGGTGTTCGCCTTCACCGGCGTGCCCCAGAACCCGAGGAAGGCGTCCTTCTCCAGGTAGTGCTCGCCCGCATGGCGCCCGGGCACCAGGGTGTTGTAGCCCACCCCTTCGGCGGGGAACAGGTTGATGGTGCCGGCCCTGTCCTCATCGTAGAGGTGGGCCAGCTGATTGACCGAATCTGGTCTTGGGGTCAGCCGGGTCAGCTGCCGCCACTGACCGCTGGTACACCACTGTTTGGGGTCGGCCACTGGGGCATCCAGACAGGCGGTCAACAGCCGCGCTTTCTCCTGTTGGTGCGCCCGATCCAGCGGGGCTTCCCAGGGATTGGACTCCGTCAATTGCAGCAGTACCGGCGTGGTTGTGGCGTCGGCACTGCGATAATGCAGCCTGTCGCCATGACGTTGAATCAGCTCGTCCCGGCGCTGTCCGTCTCTGTGGGCCACCAGCCTCAGGGTGCACATCTCGGTGGTGCAGGGGGTCTCCCTCACCGCCAGGTAGTCCAGGCTGGAAGCCAGCCGGGTGGTCAGCTCCTCAATAAGGTCCACCTTGCTGCCATCCGGCGCCTGATTGGGTTGCCACTGAGTCAGCTCCCGATACAGGGGCTGGGTCTGCCAGCCGCTGTGGGAGTTGAACAGGTCCAGCATAAAGTTGCCGCCGGCGGTGGAGGCGATCACCAGATCCAGGCCATGATTGCTGGGGAAATGATGGGCATTGGTGATCTTGGGGCCCTCCCCCTCATCCGAGGAGATTTTTCGGATGGTCAGGGGGTAGCCCAGCTCTTGCTGCAGCGGTTCAAGGGCCTGTTCCTGGGGATTGACCGCCCAATAGATGGGCGTCAGGCCGTGATCCCCCGCCATGCCCCACAGGGTGCGTTGATTGATGCCGGCCTGTTGGTAGTAACCGTCGTACTCGCTCAGCCAGTAGTCCAGGCGGTTCAGCTCGCCGGTGGGGGCGATGATCTCGTCACTGAAGGGCCCCTTGAAGTGGGCGAAATGATCCGGCCAGGGGTTGTAGATCAGCAGGTAGTCCGGCATCCCCTGTTCGGATAGCTGCGCCAACTGCTCAATCTTCTGCTCCAGGTGACGCTTCTGCGAGGCCTTGCTCAGGGGCAGCAGCCAACTGGTGGCCTGATAGTCGGCAATCAGACTCAGCAGCTCGGTTCGGGCCGACTGCAACCTGGGATGCACCTTGGCCCGTCGGGCCAGCTCTCCGGCACAGCGGCGCTCGCCAAAGTCCCGCACCACTTCACCCAGGCCCAGATTGACCAGGGCGTCATAACCCACCTGGCTGTTCCAGTCGTACTGAGCGTTGCAGCTCATGGTTTTCAGATGATCAAGACGGTCAAACATGGTCTTGGCGCCGCGCTGTTCGAACAGGCGCTCCAGCTGCAGGGCGTCGTTGCCGTAAAAGTAGTAGGCGCGGTCCTGGCCCCTGTCCACAAAGTGAAAATTGGGGATGCCGGTACCGCCACTGCCGGCGACATCGGCGCCGGTTTTGATAATGGGCAGGTTGCGCACACTGATGGTGGGCGTGGTGGACACCCCGTGCTGGACTATCCCCTGAGGCTGGGCGTAGAGGGTCTTGAAAAAGGGCAGGTAGTGTTCATCCTGCTGTGGCGTTTCCACCAGCTGGGTCAGGTAGGTGATCTGCTGCTGATGCTCAGGTTGGGCGCTTTTTTCCCCTTTGGGATTCAGATTGTCCTTGTTGTTGTGCATTGCCAGGGCCTGGCTTAGGAAGGGGCTGCCCTTCGGGGCGACCAGGGCGGCCATCAGTCCCTGCTGTAAGCCATCCACGGTCACCTGTACCGCAAAGCGGCGCTGGTCCCGGCTACTGAGGTAATCCACCAGGGCCTTGGGGTCCTCATCCAGCTGGCGGATCATCCAGTTGGCCTGCGCCTCGGCCCGGCTCTCCTCCCAGACAAACTGGCGATAGCTCTTCAGCACGTTGTAGCGAACGAAGTCGATCAGGGTGATGGTGATCGCTTCCGCCTTGTTATTCACCTTACCCGCCTGCTCCGGCGCATTATCGGCGATGATCTCCCTGACGGCGTTCTTGAACTCCCCGGGCTCCATGCCCGCTTCCACAGGTTCCAACAGGCCAATCACCAGAGGCTGAATGCGGGCAATCAGGGCCTTGTCTTTCTCTGTTTCGCCCAGGTAGCGGTAGTGGTCCGGCAGGTGACGCCCCAGTACCCACTCATCGTTGTTGAACAGGGCATCGTACAGAGACACCAGGGTGGCGATGAACTGATCGTCGATAAGAGATTTGGAGTCGGCTTCATGGCCATCAGAAGCAGGGGCCTCCAGAGTGAACAGGGAGTGCTGGTAGCCAGTCAGCTGGTGGTGTGAATAGTGCTTCAGCAGGTGCTGTTTGAACTGGTCCTCGCCGTCGTAGTCGCCGTAGCGCTCCTTAAACATGTAGAGGAAGTGGCCCAACTGGATGGCGTACATGGGATTGGCTAGTCGCTTGATTACCCGGCTTTTGGTGGCCCCGTCCAGTGGCAGGGTCAGGATGTAGGCATCCAATGTAGTGCCGCCGATGGTAAACAGGGCGGCGTCCCGGGAGGCGGTCACCGCCAGGGTGCCGGCGCTCAGGATCTCCTCTTTCAGCACCTTGGTGGCGTGATAGGCCCCGCCCAGGCCGGGGATCTGACTGACTGGGTTGGCGGCCACAGATGCACTGAGCATCAGGGACGCGATAAGCGCCGGCTTCATGAAAACATCCTGATTTCTTCGAGAGATAGCTCCAAAGAGTACCCAAAGACGCGGTCGGTGTCATGGGCTAGTCCTTTTGCCGAAACCAGGCCGGATTACGCCCAAACGGGGGATGCCGTTGTTATCAAGGGGGACGTTATCCTCGGGTCAGATTGGGCTGAGTTGGAGGAAGAGATGCGCAGAAGAACTCTGATTCTCGGCCTGTTGTTGTGGTTGCTGCCCGCACCGGCGTTGACTGCTGAGATTGAGCTGGACGGACTGTTGATAGACCGTACCGTCACCCGCTTTGGCCGGGACTTTCTCTACTACTACGCTGGTTATTGGCGTGATCTGCCCGGCACCCAGGGGTTCACCGTGACCGTCCATGAAACGGTCTACCCTCAGGCGGGCACCAAGCTGTGGATCACCGTCAACCAGGAGCAGGTGTACATCACCTACTTCGGTCGTCGCTACAACAACATCAAAGAGCGGGCCGACGACGCCATGCGCACCACCATAGATCATGTGGCGCGGGTCAAGGCCAACATCATTTTGGGACAGAAGGATGAGCCCTGGTAGGGCTTGTTCTGGGGAGGCTCCATGAGAAAAGTTATCTTGCTGCTGGCGGTCAGTCTGCCGGCCACGGCGACCCAGTTGACCTATCAACCCATCAACCCCAGCTTCGGCGGCAATCCGCTCAACGGCTCCTTCCTGCTCGGCAAGGCTCAATCACAAAACGACCACACCAAGTCCTATGAAGAGGCGAGCTTCGTTGAGCAGTTTCAGGATGCCTTGGAGCGCAACCTGCTCTATAGCCTCACCAGTGACATTACCCAAGGTGACTTTACCGCTGGCACCTACAACACTGGCGAGTATGTCATCGACGTCCGGGATGATGACCCCAACAACATCCATGTGCTGATTACCGACCTGGCTACCGGCGAGATCACTGAGATCGTGCTGCCTAAGTTGAGCTACTGATGAAACGTATCCTGATTCTGGCCGGCATGCTGATGCTCAGCGGCTGTGCGGCCATCGGTAAGCCTGAGCTTTTCGTCGAACCTGCCCGCATCGATCCGGTGAGCGAAGCGATGCTCCAGCTTCAGCAGGATCCTGCGCCGGAGTACCCGATTCCGGTGGCGGTGTACGCGTTCCGGGACCAGACCGGCCAGTACAAGCCTCAGGCCAACGTCAGTTCCTTCTCCACGGCGGTCACCCAGGGTGCCACCTCCATGTTGGTTCAGACTCTGCTCGACAGCGCCTGGTTTGACCCCGTGGAGCGGGAGGGGCTGCAGAACTTGCTGACTGAGCGCAAGATCATTCGTCAGCGCCTGGGAGAGCAGGCCGATGCCATGGGCACCCTGGCCGACGCCAGACTGCTGTTTGAAGGGGGCATCACCGCCTACGATACCGACATCGAGACCGGCGGCATCGGTATGGAGTACTACGGCATTGGCGCCTCTGAGCTTTACCGAAAAGACCAGGTTACCCTTTATCTTCGCGCCGTAGACGTGATGACAGGTAAGGTGCTGATCTCCGTCTCCTCCACCAAGCAGATCTTCTCCCAGGAGCTGCGGGCGGGTTTCTTCCGTTATGTCAGCCTGAACCGACTGGCGGAAGCGGAAGGCGGATACAGCACCAATGAGCCGGTGCAGTTGTGTGTGCGCCAGGCAATGGAGGCGGCGGTGATCGCCATCATAGAGAAGGGCATAACAAAAGGTTATTGGAGTGCGGGATAGTGTCCCCAAACCGCACGACGGCCACTTCGGTGGCCGTTTTTTTATGCCTGGCCCTCGCCTCGCGTATTGCCTCTCTTTATCGATGGGGGGACTAGTCCCATCGCCCTGATTAGCCCCAATGTTCTAGCCTGAGTTAAGTCAATTTAAATCCTTAATAATCAATGGTTAAGGCTTTTCTATTTATGCCTGTATGGGTGATTCCGCCACCCAGGCTCTGCCCCATAAGATGAACTTGCCTGTGATAACAGGGGAACGGCATGAAGCACTTACTCACCTTGCTCTTGATGGTATGGCTACCGGCCCAGGCGCTGGAATTGTCTCTGCCGCTGCAGAGGCTGATTGAGCAGCCCACCGTGGCCCAACTGATGGAGCAGACCATAGGAAATGCCGTCGTTGTCCGCCAACAGGGGATCGCCAATGAAGCGCAGCTGATGCAGGGCGGTGGTCAAGCCAATCTGGTGGTGCTCACCCAGCAGGGGTGGATGCAGAAAGCCAGCGTCAGTCAACAGGGCACAGGCAATACCGCCCTGATGGCTCAGGAAGGCAGCCACAACCAGGCCAGCATTGCCCAGCAGGGGCAGGGAAACCTGGCGATCACCCATCAGGCGACAGACAACAGTGCCATCGGCATTAACCAGGTGGGGCACTACAACCGGGCGGTAGTGAATGACTACTCCCGAGGCGGTGACTCGCTCTCACGGCAAATTAATCAAACCGGCAATTTTCGCACGGTAACAATCAACCACTATTGAAGTGGTGAAGGAGTAGATGATGAAACGTGGATTCAACTTATCAGTCATTACCCTGGCCCTGTTGGGCGTCGGCTTTTGCGCCAACGCGGCAGATGAAGTGAAAGTCGAGCAAAATGGCGTGGAAAACAACGTCGAGTATCGTAGCTGGGGCGACAACGATGCCCTGTTCCGTCAAAAAGGTGAAGGCAACGTCATCCTTGGTGCAGACGTACGCTCAGCCATGAACACGATGAATTACAAGCAAAATGGTCAGAATAACACCATCACTCAAGCTAATTTTGAAGGTGGCGGAGAACATGATCTCAAGATGGAGCAGAAGGGCCATGACAACGCCATCGACTTTAACCTGGATCGGGGTAAGGTAGATGGCACTGGCTACAACATGCGCCTGAGTCAGGACAGTGCTCCCGGTGCAGGTCATCTGTTGAAGATGGAATTGGACGGTGACTACGAGCGGGCCGACATCAGCCAAACCTCAGGGGATGGCGACAATCCAGTAGGCCATGAGATTGAGCTGGATACCATCCAAAGCAGCCATAACACCTACAACATGAAGCAGTACGGCGCCGAAAACCGTATTGGCTATTACGGTATGCAGGCCAATGAAAACACCCTGATGGTGGATCAGCATGGTCGTGAAAACCAGGCGGACGCCGCACTCTACTCCGTTAGGGACAGCAAGGTGAAGATGGACCAGGATGGCCAGCGCAACGTTATGGATCTGACCATGAAGGGCAATGGCGAGGCGATGAACGCCAACGTCAACCTGGCCCAGCACGGCAAGGACAACCTGATGAAGTCCAAAGTTGAGCGAGCCAAAACCTCCACCGTTCGGGCAGCCCAAGAAGGCAATGCCAACCAACTGGACAGCCAGGTTCGCTGGGTCGACAACAGCAATGTTAATACCGAGCAGCATGGTAAGGAGAACTTCATCGAGTCTCGTGTAACCTGGTCCGATACCGCCAAGATGAAGGCCACTCAAGAGGGTAATGGCAACCGCCTGGATAGCACCATGATCTTGGTATCAGAGAGCGAAATGGTCACCGAGCAGCATGGAAAGGAAAACCGCATAGCTGCTAATGTCGTGGGTACAGATACAGCCAAGGTTAATGCCAAGCAGGAAGGTAATGGTAACTGGATGAACGGCCAAGTTGGTGGTGTGTATGACAGCACCCTCAAGACCGAGCAGCACGGTAAGAGCAATGGCATCAACGCTTGGGTGAATGTCGCTGAGTCCAGCAAGGTGGTCGCCAAGCAACATGGTGAAGGCAACTACACTGCCTCCAATGTTTTTTGGGTGAAAGAGAGCAAGATCAAGACTGAGCAGCATGGCCAGTATAACCAGGCCTACCTGGGGCTGGTGGGCATCAACTTTGAAGATGCCAAGGTGGAAGTCGACCAGAAGGGCGAGAGTAATATACTGAGCGCTGCCGCAACCAATGCCATTAGCTCTAGCATGGCGTTTGAGCAGAAGGGGCAGAGCAACCTAATTATTACCACTGTTAACGGCATTCAGGACAGTAAGCTCAATGCCAAGCAGAAGGGCGAGCAGAACTACACCAATCTGTACGTGTATGGCCAGGGTGAAAGCCTGAAATTTAATTCAGAGCAGCGTGGCTATATGAACCAACTGGACGCCAAAGTTACCGATGTCGACAACGCCAAGATTAAGACTTTCCAGAAGGGTGAACAGAACAGCGCCTTGCTGAATCTCAATGGCAGAGATAAGGGAGCCGATGTGGACTTGGCCCAACGAGGCAGTCTGAACGCCATTAACTTGCTGTCCACTTCAGCTGACCTGCTGGCTGAGTTTGACCAGAAAGGTCAAAGTAACTGGATCGACATCGAAACCAACTCCGGTGTGGTCGGCAATGAGCTGGATATATCTCAGAGCGGCACTGGCAATAAGCTGTCTGGTGACCAGAAGTCCGGTGGTAACAAGCTGACTTCCACTCAGAAGGGTGAAGGCAACGTCATCACCTTCCGTCAGACCTCTTACGGAAACGTCGCTGACTTCGCGCAACAGGGCACAGGCAATGTCATCTCCATCAGTCAATTCTGATTGCCTTGTTCCCTGAAGTTTGCCCCCGCTCTCGGGCGGGGGCTTTTTATTGCTGAGTCGAGGCCAGTTTTCCAACCAGCTCTGCGCGGGTATGGGTTTCGGTCTTGCGGAAGACGGAGGCGAGATGTGCCTTTACCGTGTATTCGCTGATGAACAACTGGCGGGCGATCTCCTTGTTGCTGGAGCCCAGTGCCACCAGGCGAACGATGCCAATCTCTCTTTCGGTCAGCTTGTCCAGGTTGCGACCGTCGGATGGGGTTTGGTGCTGCTGGTGCTCCTTTATCAGCTCACTCAGCGCTTGTTCCATATGAATCCGTTTAAACCACAGGTTGCCTTGCAGCATGGTTTGGATACCGGTAAGGGATTGATCCAGCTTGCTGCCATGGTAGAGCACGCCGCGCAAGCCATGGTGGATCAGGTTGATGGGGTTGTAGTGAAGCTCGCTGGCGTCATAGATGGCGACCAGGTGATGGTCCAGCAGGTTCTCCAGCCACCCTGGCAGGCTGCCATTGATTTTGGGCAGTAACTGGGCGGCCACCAGAAACAGAATGGGATCGCTGCACTGGCCGTAGACGGCAAGTTCTTGCTCCCTGGTGAGCTCCACTACCTGACATTCCAGCCCCTGGCACAAAGCAGGCAGGGGCGACTGCAATTTATCCGGTCGATAAAAACAGATGCACTTTACGGGTTTTTCCATGGCAACTCCTTTGCACCAAATATGCATGAAATCACAGGGCCGAGTTACAACTCTATAACACCCATTGGCGGAGTCGTTGACGAGGGTCAATAATTTGAAAATGGATACTTACATTCAATATTTGTTATCTTGGCTTGGGAGTTTGCCTGTTGTGCATGTCATTGATTTTGAGCGATTTGCTGAAACTGAAATAACGAATTTTATTTGAGTGGTTATATTCGTTAAAGCATCTTTTCTTTCATGGGCTTATTGAATCTATAACTTTTTTTGTTATTTAACTTTATTCAGTCAAATCAGTTTTGCCGGAAAAATAGAGCTTTCTTATTACAAAGTAATAGATCACCAGGTTGATGGTCAGTGCGGTCAGGCCAAACAGCATTTGCAAATCCAGAGTCAGGCCTTGAGGGTAGATAATTGGTAGCACATAGTGCTCAATGAAGCCGCCACTGTAACCCTGTTCACCGGCGGCGGTGCGCAGGAAGTTCTCCAGGGGCGTCAAGGGGCAGATCCACCCCATAAACCCGACGACAATGGCCCAGATGGCGGCCGGCAGGTGCAGCCAGAGTATCCAACGTTGCCTCAGCCCCAGCAGGGCGCCAAACAGGGCGAACAGGATAAAGGTCAGGTGAATCAGCAGTACGGCGTCCGCCGCCAGATGATAGATCATCATTACTGTCCGTGAGTTAACATCCCCACCATCCTACTGTCGCTGTCCAGAGTTTGTACACCGTTCATTGCTGGCTATGTGACTTCATTGATGGCTCGATACCAATGGATTATTTCCTTCACCACGCATCCCTGATGCAGGGCGGGGCGTCCACCTATGACACCCGAGTCTGAACCGAGTTGTACTCTTTCCACTTTGAACTAGGGTTAAGGCTTCTTTGTCTCTCGACCGAGGTTGCCATGAGTATTCGCGTCGGAATTTCACAAAGGCCTCCTGCGTTACTGGACCTGCAAACCTCCATTGACCGCGCCCTGGAAACCATAGAGGAGGCGGCCACATCCGGAACTCGCCTGCTGTTGTTTCCCGAAGCTTACCTGCCCGGTTATCCCACCTGGATATGGCGCCTGCGCCCCGGCGGAGATATGGCTTTGGGTAACCGCATCCACAGTCAACTTCGGCAAAACTCGGTCAACATCGCCGCAGGAGACCTGGAACCCATCTGTAAGGCGGCTGCCAAGCACAACATGGTGGTGGTCATGGGGATGAACGAGTTGGATGCCGAGTTCAGTGGCTCAACCCTGTTCAACACCGTCGTCATTATCGATGCCGACGGCTCCCTGGTGAACCGCCACAGAAAGCTGATGCCCACCAATCCAGAGCGGATGGTGTGGGGCTGCGGTGATGCCAGTGGCCTTAAGGTGGTGCAGACTGCGGTTGGACGCATCGGCTGTCTTATCTGCTGGGAAAGTTACATGCCCCTGGCCCGCTTTGCCCTCTATGCCCAGGGCGTGGATATCTACCTGGCACCCACCTGGGATTGCGGCGAAACCTGGCACGCTTCGATGAATCACATCGCCAGAGAAGGGGGGTGCTGGGTGATGAGCACCGCCACTGCCATTGAGGGCAGGGATGTTCCGCAAGAGTTTCCCGAGCGCAGCCGGCTGTTCAAGGATGACGAGTGGATCAACAGTGGCGATGCGGTCATCGTCAAGCCTTTTGGCGGAGTGCATGCCGGGCCACTGCATCGGGAAAAGGGGGGGCTGTACGCCGAGATTGATATCCAGGCCGCCGCCGACTCTCGCAAGGCACTGGATGTCAGCGGCCATTACCATCGTCCAGACCTGTTTCATCTGGAGGTCGACAGACGAAGCCAGCCCGCGCTGTCTCTGCGGGACGACGATTAGGGCCTAATCGTCGCCGTTGACCGCTTGTTTCAGGGCGTGGCCATACTCTGGATAGAGTGACAGGGTGTTGTGACCGGCACCCTCGATCTTGCGGCTCCACTGCAGGTTGGGCCCCAGGGCATCCACCAGAGCCTGGGTTCGTTTCAGTGGAATCACTTCATCATCCCCGGCGATCACCACGTAGCTGGGGGCGTCAATCCGTGGGGCCAGCAGGTCCGAGCGATAGGGGTCTTTCATCAGCACAGACAGGGGAAACATCCAGTAGAGATCCCGGGCAACCGCCAGGGCACTGTCAAAGGGGGTGACCAGGACGACTCTGTCCACCGGCCTGTGTGCCGCCACCTGCACGGCCACGCCGGATCCCAGGCTGCGACCGACAACAGTGATTCTGGGGTGGGCCTGGCTCAATTCGTCAAACAGATAAAGAGCATCAGCGACAATGCCTTGTTCAGTTGGGGAGCCGTCGCTGTTGCCATAGCCACGGTAGGGGATCAGGTAGATGCTGTGGTGCGGAAACCACTGGCGGAACTGGTCCAAATTCTGCTCAATCTGCTCACCGTTACCGCCAAAGTAGAGTAGGGCGCTCTCCTGATCTGGATTGGCCTGCCAGCCGCGCAGGGTGATCCCCTGGTGGTCAAAACTGACCGCCTGGGCCCCTTTGATTGGCAGAGGCGGAGTCGGGAAATACTGCATCTTTCGCTGCAGCAGGAACAACCCCAGACAGAGCATCAGATATCCCAGCCCCAGATAGAGCACCAATTGCTTCATTGCGCAGCCTCCGTTTCCATACTGCCTCTACCTTAACAGACAGACGGCACCCCGAGGGAGAGGTCAGTCGGTATGCGCCTTGATCAGCGGCAGGATCTCCTTGAAGTGCTCATTCAGCGAGGTGGCCATCAGTTCATAGAGGCACATCTCCACTGTGGTGATGCCCGCACCCAGGTTCCGGCATTTGTCGATGGCCACCTGAGTATCCAGAGGATGCCGGGAGGAGATGGCGTCGATGATCACTTCCGCTTCGAATCCCGCATCCAGCAGCCCCATGGTGGTCTGATAGACACAGATGTGAGACTCAATGCCGCACACCAGCCATTGGCGGCGATCGGTATCCAGCAGGGTTTTCTCAATGGCTTCATGTTGAACGCCATTGAAGCTGGTCTTGCGCTTGGGCTCTTCAAACAGCTGCTGTTGCAACTCGTCCACCGTGGGGCCCAACCCCCTGGGGTACTGCTCCAGGGTGATAACCGGCATCTCCAGAATCTCCGCCGCCTGAATCATCAGTTTGGCGTTGGCGATGATCTTATCGCTGTCCACCACCTGGCGGGCCAGTGATCCCTGAATATCCACCACCAGTAATCCGCATCTCGATTGCTCCAACATTCTGGCCTCCTTCTATAAAAGTGGAGTTTCTTGTCCTAAGTATGGTTGCAATTGAGTGACCTGTCGGGTGGATAACTCTTTGCCAAGGAACTCACCACAAGAGTTGCAATACAATATTGAGAATCGTTATCATTTGCATTGGTTCAATTCATTAATCGGTTTGCTGTATCGAAACTGAGGGAAGCGTCTATGGATGCATTAGCTAGGCAGATACGCCGGGCCAGTGAGCCGGATAATCATGATCTCATTGAGTGCTGGCTGGGGCAGGAGCCCTGCCGCCACCTGAAACAGGCTTGCGGGCGCTGTGACTGCTGCCCGATGCAGCGCCAGAGACGCCACTATGAAGGCCAGTTTCGATTGCTTCTGGATACCGCCCTGGATGAGCTGCTGCCCAGCCACTGGCGGGAGGCCTGCCTCAACCAAATCTACCGGCCTCTGTTTCAGCTAAAGCGGCTGGCCAGCAGCGAGAAGGAGCGGCTGCACGTTCAGGCTTTGCAGCGGGAATTGACCATTACCACCCGCTTTTTCCAGCCAACCTTCTACGTTTATCAGAACTAGTGTGACACCACATAAGGAGAGCAGCATGGGGTCTACGCGCATCGAAAAAGACAGCATGGGAGAACTCCAGGTGCCGAAAGAGGCGCTCTATGGAGCTCAGACCCAACGAGCGGTGAACAACTTCCCTGTCAGTGGCCGGACTATGCCTGAGTCCTTCATCCGGGCGCTGCTCAAGGCCAAAGCGGCGGCCGCGCGGGCCAATGGCCAGCTGGGGCAGCTTCCGGAGCCGGTGGCCGACGCCATCGTTCAGGCCAGCAACGAGCTTCAGGGTGATAAGGAGTTGATGGCCCACTTTCCGGTGGACATCTTCCAGACCGGTTCTGGCACCAGCTCCAACATGAACGCCAACGAGGTGCTGGCCACCCTGGCCAGTCGCATCCTAGGGGAGGCGGTCAGCCCCAATGACCACATCAACTGTGCCCAGAGCAGCAACGACATCATCCCCTCCACCATTCACATCAGTGCCAGCATCGAGGTGAGCGACACCCTGTTGCCGGCCTTGCGACACCTGGTCGCAGAGATTCGCACCAAGGCGGTCAAGGTCGAGGGCTTTATCAAGACCGGGCGCACCCATCTGATGGACGCCATGCCGGTGAGCCTGGGACAAAGCCTGCTCAGTTGGGCCAGTCAACTGGAGCAGAATATCGAGCGGCTGGAGCAGGCCTTGCCGGCCATGCAAACCCTGGCTCAGGGGGGCACCGCCGTGGGCACCGGCATCAACGCCCATCCCGAGTTTGCTGCCCGTTTCTGTCAGGCGCTCAATGATGACACCGGCATGGCGTTTCGTCCGGCGGACAACTTCTTCAGTTACATCGGCTCCCAGGACGGGGCGGTGGCGCTCTCCGGTCAGTTGAAGGCCACCGCGGTATCCATCATGAAGATTGCAAACGATCTGCGCTGGATGAACTCAGGCCCCTTGGCGGGGCTGGGGGAAATTGAGCTGGAGGCGCTTCAGCCCGGCTCCTCCATCATGCCGGGTAAGGTCAACCCCGTGGTGCCGGAGGCGGCGGCCATGGCGGCGGCCCAGGTGATGGGCAATGACACCGCCATCACAGTCGGCGGGCAGTCTGGCAACTTCGAGCTCAATGTGATGTTGCCGATGATCGCCCACAACCTGCTGGAGAGCATCGGTTTGCTGGCCAGTGTCAGCGGGCTGCTGGCAGACAAAGCCATCGCCAGCTTCAAGGTCAATGAAGCCAAGCTTCAGGAGGCCCTGGCCAGAAACCCCATCCTGGTGACTGCCCTGAACCCCATCATCGGTTACCTCAAGGCCGCGGAGATTGCCAAGCTGGCCTACAAGGAGGGGCGTCCCATCATCGAGGTGGCCGCCGAGCACACCGATCTGTCCGTCGAGGAGCTGACCCAGCTGCTCGATCCCGCCAAGCTCACTCGCGGCGGCCTGTGAATCGAGTCCCGCCTGCGGGCGGGACTCATCCAAGAGAGCGCCGGATACGTATCTCTTTCTAATAGCAAAACAACAAAACACCTTTAATGACACGGAGAATCACTATGACAAATCGAATCCTGGCGGCTGCCGCATTGATGCTGGGCCTGAGCTTTGGCGCCAACGCCTCTGAGTGCGAACTCAGTCTGGAGGCCAACGACATGATGCAGTTCAACACCAAGGTGCTGAGTGCGCCCGCCAGTTGTAAGGAGGTGAGCATCACCCTGACCCACACCGGCACCCTTCCTGCCCAGGCCATGGGCCACAACCTGGTGATCACCGACACCGCCAATGTAGCGGCAGTGGGCACCGACGGCATGGCCGCCGGTTTCGACAACAACTACGTGAAGCCTGGGGATGAGCGGGTGTATGCGGCCTCCAAGGTGATTGGCGGCGGTGAGTCTGTCACTCTGACCTTCAGCACTGAAAAGCTGACCGCAGGGGGTGATTACACCTTCTTGTGCAGCTTCCCCGGTCACTGGGCCATCATGCAGGGTAAGTTTGAGTTTAAATAAACTCTGTAGGTGATTAAATAGACTATAAGGGGCAACTGGTTTGCCCCTTATTATTTTTATTGAAAGACATTGCTCTAATTGGATAATTGGTTAGACCAAATAGTGATCGTGGCCTGTTTTTTACACAGTTAATAAACATAAACTATTGATTTGTTATTTTTGGAGTGTATTAATTAAATTTCGCTTGAACTGTTGCTGGCGTCAGCAATGAAAAAACGGCCTGTTCATAAATTATTCTCTCTGATTGTGAATGGCCTGGAAAAGCGGCATTGTCAGCGTTGAATTGCTCAGCTTATTTCTTGTGTTTCCGAAGGGAATCAAAGTGCGCCGATAAGGGGGGGGCAACCTGATTCTGGTGAGCGCCGATCTCGGTGGGCGCAGCTGTGACAGGGCTTTGCGCCCGCCTCCGGGTTGCCGCGATGGAGTGATAAGGCACTGGAATAGACCGATAACGGTTCAGTAATAGTGGTGGTTAATAAATTAATGCTGCAGAATAAAGGCATCTTATATTTCCCGCCGTTTAAACCGGTACGGAGTTCTTTTTGTTAATTTGCTGTCGTTCATTTAAATATTTTTGATCAAATGAAATTGGTCGAGTCATAATCGATGCCAGTTCATTGCACTGGTTGCAATTAGCTGATCGTGACATTTGAAATTTCACTCTCTGCAATAGACGTTTTAGATCATAACTTTCAATAAAAGTTGTGAGATCTGTGTCGTCTTTATTTCTGAACTTGATTTAAAGCAAATTTGCTGTGCGTTCTTTTCTCTATATTCCCCGCCGCTTTTAAAGAACTACGTCTCACGGCAATCGACAACAGCAAAACCAGAGCGATTAACTCTGTTGTCGATGGCCGTTAACAAGGAACGCAACTCCCTATGACTGCTACCACCTATCAAGCCGGTGAAATCCAGGGGCTGATTGAGATCGACGCTTCCAAGTGCAAAGGCTGTGACGCCTGCAAGAAGTTCTGTCCCACTCAGGCCATTGTTGGTGCCTCCGGCGCTGCCCACTCCATCGTTAAGGATCGTTGCCTGAGCTGCGGCCAGTGCATGATCAACTGCCCCTTCGGTGCCATCAAAGAGACCCACAGCGCGCTGGACAGGGTGATCCGCAAGCTGGCGGACAAAGACACCACTGTGGTGGGCATTATCGCGCCTGCGGTGCGCGTTGCCATCGGCGAAGAGTTTGGTCTGGGCACCGGCGAGCTGGTGACCGGCAAGCTGTACGGCGCCATGAACAAGGCGGGCTTTAAGATCTTCGACTGTAACTTCGCCGCCGACCTCACCATCATGGAGGAGGGCAGTGAGTTCATCCACCGCCTGCACGCCACCGTTAAGGGCGAGGAGCACGCCGGCGCCCTGCCTCAGTTCACCTCCTGCTGTCCCGCCTGGGTGCGCTACCTGGAAGGCAACTTCCCATCGCTGCTGCCTCACCTGTCCACCGCCAAGTCGCCTCAGCAGATGGCCGGTACCGTGGCCAAGACCTACGGCGCCAAGGTGTACGACATGGAGCCGGAGAAGATCTTCACCATCGCCGTGATGCCCTGCACCGCCAAGAAGGTGGAGGCCTCCCGCCCTGAGTTCAACTCCGCCTGGCACTACAACCATGAGCATGGCGCTCACGCCGCCGAGTACCCGGATGTGGACGCGGTGCTGACCACCCGCGAGATGGCTCAGCTGCTCAAGTTGCTGAAGATCGATCTGGCCACCACCCCGGCCTACGACGGCGACAGCCTGTTTGCCCAGTACACAGGCGCCGGCACCATCTTCGGCACCACAGGTGGCGTCATGGAAGCGGCCCTGCGTACCGCCCACAAGGTGCTGACCGACACCGAGATGGCCAAGCTGGACCTGGAGCCAGTGCGAGGCCTCGAAGGCGTTAAGGAAGCCGATGTCACCCTGTTCGACAAACAGTTGGGCCAGGAGGTCACCGTGAAGGTGGCGGTGGTGCATGACATGGGCAACAACATCGAACCCATTCTGCGTGACGTGGCAGCGGGCACCTCTCCCTACCACTTCATCGAGGTGATGAACTGCGCCGGCGGCTGTGTGAACGGCGGCGGGCAGCCCGTACAGGGCACAGGTTCATCCTGGATTGGCAACATCGGATAAGGACACTCTCATGACCAAGAAGACCCATCTGTTCGCCGAAGACAGCTTCTTCCTGTCTCGTCGTAAGTTCATGGCCGTGGGCGCCGCCTTCGTTGCCGCCATGGCCATCCCCGTGGGCTGGTTTGCCAACAAGCTGGCTCGTCGCAACGACTACATCAAGGCCCGCAGCGCCGGTCTGTACCAGGACGACGCCATCGCCAAGGTGCGCGTCAGCCACCGCAACCCGGCCATCGAGAAGTACTACAGCGACTTCGGCGGCGAGCCTCTGGGGCACATCTCCCACGAGCTGCTGCACACCCACTTCGTTGACCGCACCAAGCTGAGCTAAGGGAGAGACGACAATGCATCATGACCAACATGACATGAGGCCCATCCTCAAGCACCCTCTGAACGTGCGGGTGTTCCACTACATCCTGCTGATGAGCTTCCTGCCTCTGGCGGCCACCGGCCTGCTGCTGTTCTTCAAGCCGCTGACCGACCAGGGCATGGAGCTGACCTACAACATCCACATCATCGCCGGTGTGGTGATGACCCTGGATGCCGTGGCCTTCACCGTGATGGCGTTCGATCGGGTGGTGCTGTTCGTGGCCCGGGTGTTCAGCCTGTCTGAGCGCGACGTGAAGTGGTTTATGGTTCTGGGCGGTTACCCGCAGAAGTTCCTGTTTGGCAAGAAGGTGCCTGTGCCACCGATGAACAAGTACAACTCCGGCCAGAAGCTGTTCGGTGCCTGTGTGCTGGTTGGCGGTACCGCGCTGATCCTCTCCGGCCTGGTGCTGTGGCTGATCCCCCACGCCGCCCCTCGTGACCTGGTGTGGCTGCTGGGCATGGCTCACCTGGCCAGCGGCCTGCTGCTGACCGCCTTCCTGCCGGTTCACCTGTTCCTGGCGGTGTACCGCTTCGACGACTTCAAGGCGATGATGATCCACGGCAACGTGCCCTATCACGACGCGGCGGAGTACACCCCATTGTGGGTGGAGCAGGAGATCGCCCCGGTGGCCACCAGCGGTGACGAACTGGCCCGCAAGTAAGCCCTTGCTTACCCCTTAACTCAAACACAAGCAGCCCTCGCAAGGGGGCTGCTTTTAACGTCTGAAACCACCCGACTTGGACCCGACATGAGCACACATCACCATCCACTGAAGCAGCCTGTCTACGATCCTCAAACCAGTTTTATCTACGACGACGGCCTGTGGGCCATCATCGACCAGTGCGCCAACCCCAGCATCGAGCAGGTGAGGGCGGTGCTGGAGAAGGCCCGTCAATGCCAAGGGCTGACCCTGGAGGAGACCGCGGTTCTGCTGCAGAACACCCACCCGGAACTGGATGAGGAACTGTTTGCGGTGGCCAGGGAGATCAAGGACACCATCTACGGCAACCGCATCGTGCTGTTTGCCCCGCTGTACGTATCCAACCACTGCGCCAACAGCTGCAGCTACTGTGGCTTCAATGCCGACAACCATCAGCTTAAGCGCAAGACCCTGAGCACCGACGAGCTGCGCCGGGAGGTGGAGATCCTCCAGGATATGGGCCACAAGCGAATTCTGGCGGTTTACGGCGAGCACCCGCGCAACAGCGTCAAGGCCATTGTCGACAGCATCAAGACCATGTACGACGTTAAACATGGCGACGGCGGCGAGATTCGCCGCATCAACGTCAACTGCGCCCCCATGAGCGTGGAAGATTTTCGGGTGCTTAAGAGTGCGGCCATCGGCACCTACCAGTGCTTCCAGGAGACCTACCACAAGGCCACCTACGAGAAGGTTCACCTCAAGGGCAAGAAGAAGGGGTTCAACTACCGGCTCTACGCCATGCACCGCGCCATGGAAGCGGGCATCGATGACGTGGGCATCGGCGTGCTGTTTGGCCTCTACGACCACAGGTTCGAGCTACTGGCGATGCTGGCTCATGTGCAGGAGCTGGAGCAAAACTGCGGCGTCGGCCCCCACACCATCTCCTTCCCGCGCATCGAGCCTGCCCACGGCTCCGAGCTCAGCGAGCGCCCGCCCTATGAAGTGAATGACGACTGCTTCAAGCGCATTGTCGCCATTACCCGCCTGGCGGTGCCCTACACCGGTCTTATCATGAGCACCCGGGAGAGCGCCGAAATGCGCAAGGAGCTGCTGGAGCTGGGGGTTTCCCAGATCAGCGCCGGCTCCAGCACCGCCCCCGGCGGCTACCAGAAAGCCCTGGAGCAGCAGCATGACGCCGAGCAGTTCTCCCTGGGGGACCATCGCCCCATGGACGAGATCATCTACGAGCTGGTGACCGACTCTAAGTCTGTGCCCTCTTTCTGCACCGGCTGCTACCGCAAGGGGCGCACCGGCGACCACTTTATCGGTCTGGCCAAGCAGCAGTTCATCGGCAAGTTCTGCCAGCCCAATGCCCTGATCACCTTCCGCGAGTACCTCAACGACTACGCCAGCGAGCGCACCCGCGAGGCGGGCAACGCCCTGATTGAGTCGGAGCTGGCCAGCATGAGCCCGGCCCGGGAGCGCAACGTGCGCACCTGCCTGGCCAAGACCGACGGCGGTGAAAGGGACATCTACCTGTGATGAGCGTTTCACAAAGGGGCGTGCGCCCCAGCCCCGGCCTGGACAGAGGCGCCCTGCTGGCGGCCCTGGAGGAGGCCAGCGAGGTGGTGCTGCACGCCGCCATCTACGACAACTTCGCCGGCTCGCCGGTGGAGGCAATGCTGCGTCGCCGCCTGGCTGACGGCAGCCTCAAGCGCCTGACCATACTGTCGGTGTTGCCGCCCAAATGCTGGCGTCAGGAGTTCTCCCAGGTGCTGCGCCAGGGGATGACTCCGGGACAAGTTTCCCGGGTGTACGCCGCTTCACGCCAGTGGTGCAACGATTTGTCTGAGGCGTTTCCCAACCAGGTGAAGTTAGTGCTCACCAGCGCCCTGCCGCTGCAGCCTCAGCTGTTGGTGGGCGACACCCTGTTTGTCGGCCACTATGCCCACAGCCCGGAGCCCGCAGCCCTGGGCCTGTGGTTGCAACTGGATGCCTGCGTCCTGGGCCTGGCGCCGGGGGCGTTGATTCAGTGGTTTAACCTGGGGCAGGTACCCACGCAGAGTGAGCCCTGGGCCATCGCCCTGGGCCGCTATGTGCAGGAGTGCATCGCCGCCGCAAAGGTGAGCCCTAGAGCCGGGGAGTGCCGGTCATGAGTCCGCCCCTGGCTGACCAGATGCCGCTCAGCCGGCAACAGGTGCTGGAACTGCTCGGCGGCAGCGACGACGACTGGCTGTTCAGCCGCGCCCGGCTGGCCACAGAGCTCGCCTTTGGCGATCAGGTGTTTATGCGCGGCATCGTCGAGTTCTCCAACCACTGCCGTAACGACTGTCACTACTGCGGCCTGCGCAGCGCCAACCGGGAGGTGGTGCGTTATCGCCTCAGCCACAATCAGATTCTTGAGGCGGCCGATCAGGTGGCCAGCTTCGGCATGGGCACCCTGGTGCTGCAATCCGGTGACGACACCAAGTTCCGCTGTGATGACATCACCCAGCTGATTCATCAAATCAATGCCAAACACAAGCTGGCGATCACCCTGTCCCTAGGGGATCGCAGCCTGGAGGAGCTTAAAGCCTGGCGAGAGGCGGGGGCCGACCGCTACCTGCTGAAGATGGAAACCTTCAACCGCAGGCTGTTTGCCGAGTCCCGCCCCAAGGCCAACTTCGATGAGCGTCTGGACAGGCTTAAGGGGATTCAGGCCCTGGGCTACCAGACTGGCTGCGGCATCATCACCGATCTGCCGGGGATGACCGACGAGATTCTGGCTCAGGACATTATCGAACTGACCCGGCTTAAGCTGGATATGATCGCCTGCGGGCCCTTCGTGGCCCACCCTCAGACCCCCATGGCCCTCTCCGGCAACGGCTGTGTGCTCAAAAGCCACAGGGTCAGCGCCATCCTGCGGCTGATGAACCCCGGGGCCAACATCCCCGCCACCAGCTCGCTGGAGGCTCTGGAGCCCGGCGCTCGCGCCCTGGCTCTGCTGCGGGGCTGCAACGTGGTGATGCCGTCGTTCACCCCACAGCATGTGTTTTCCAAGTATGACATCTACCCCGGCAAGAACGCCGCCAAGGCGTTCCTGCGCGAGCGGCTGGAGGTCATACGCAACCAGATAAAACAGCACGGCCTGGAGCCCTCTAGTGCCCGTGGTGATTCCAGGAGTCATTGATATGTGTACCGGAATGCAAAACGCCGCCGACGCTGCGGCCCAGGCCACGCCCCGGGGCATGCGCTACCAGATAGCCCTGGTGGGCCGCCGCAACGTGGGAAAATCCTCCCTGCTCAACGCCATGACCGGCCAGCAGATCTCTATCGTCTCAGAGACCAAGGGCACCACCACAGACGCGGTGGCCAAGCCCTATGAGCTGCTGCCACTGGGGCCGGTGACCATCTTCGATACCGCCGGCATCGACGATGAGGGCGACCTCGGCGCCCTGCGAGTGGGCGCCACCCACAAGGTGTTGTGCCGCGCCGACATGGCGATGCTCATCGCCGACGATCAGGGGCTGGGTGACTACGAACTGGCGCTGATTGAGCAGATGCAGTCTCTCGAGCTGCCGTTTCTGGTGGTGTTCAACAAGGGCGACAGCCATCAGCCCTCCCGGGATGATCTGGCTTTCTGCCTGGAGCGCAGCCTGGCCCACATCTGCGTCTCCGCCACCACCGGCAGCAATATCTCGGCCCTGAAGCAGCGGCTGTTTGAATTGGCACCGGAGGAGCTCAAGGCAGAACCAGTGCTGGCCGGGGATCTCTACCGCAGTGGTGACGTGGTGCTGTGTGTGGCGCCCATCGACACCGCCGCCCCCAAGGGGCGTCTCATCCTGCCCCAGGTGCAGGTATTGCGCGAAGCCCTGGACCGAAGCGCCATGGCCATGGTGGTCAAGGAGACCGAACTGGCCGACGCACTGAAGCGCTTCACCACACCGCCCAAGCTGGTGATCACCGACGCCCAGGTGATCAAGTTCGTCGACCAGGTGGTGCCCAACTCCATTCCCCTGACCACCTTCTCCAGCTTGTTTGCCCGCTTCAAGGGCGACCTGCCGCCCATGGTGGCGGGGGCCGAGCGCTTCGACAGCCTGGAAGAGGGCGACAAGGTGCTGATCGCTGAGGCCTGCAGCCACAATGTGCAGGAGGATGACATCGGCCGGGTGAAACTGCCCAACTGGATTGGTAAATACACCGGCAAGAGCCTGCAGTTCGATGTGGTCAGTGGCCACGATTTCCCGGACAACCTGGAGGAGTACGCCCTGGTGATCCACTGCGGCGCCTGCATGTTCAACCGCACCGAGATGCTGCGCCGGGTGCGCGAGTGTCAGCGCCGCGGCGTGCCCATCACCAACTACGGCGTAGCCATTTCCAAGCTTCAGGGCGTCCTGCCTCGGGTTATCGCCCCACTGATGCCCAACCAGTAATCGACCTCCCCGTCATCGGTCTTCGGGCTGGTGGCGGGGTTTTTCTGTCAGCCCTGTCGTCCAGCTCCATTCCCCTGCCGTGACCCGTCCACTACTCAAAGCATAAGTCACCATGGTATAAGGCTTTGTTGTGATGTCAGAGGCGGTCTTTGGCACACCCTTGATGAGTCAGGAACCACTCAATGAACAAGCAATCGCTTACCGACCTTTTCTCCAGCACCCTGTTCCACATTCCCGACTATCAGCGGGGTTACGCCTGGGAGAAGAAGCAGTGGCGGGATTTCGTTGAGGATCTGGATGCCTTGGTTACCGACGACAATGTTCACTACCACTACACCGGCACCGTGGTGACCTATCAGGCCAGTCACCCTACCGCCACCTATGGGCGCCGACCGGCTAAGGTGGTCGATGTGGTGGATGGCCAACAGCGCCTGACAACGACCTGCTTGTATCTGTCGGTGATCATTAATGCCCTGATAGCCAAGGGGCGGACCGAGTATGAGCGGGACATCGCCGACTTTCTCTACGACGGTTTGCGCTGCAAGCTCACCCTGAATAATGACACCGCCGAGCTGTTCCATCGGCTGCTGTCAGAGGGACGGCCGCTCAAGCTACCCACCACCCCACATCAGCGCCGTCTGTGCGAAGCCACCGCCTACTTTCAGGCCCACGTCGCTGAGCTTTTGACTGACGATGCCAAGGGCGTGGATTACCTGATCCAGCTGTTTGAGGCGATCACCGGTAAGTTAGTGTTTACCTCCTACACCATCGAGGAGGAGTGTGAGATTGGCATGACCTTCGAGCTGATGAATTCCCGGGGCAAAGAGCTGTCGGTGCTGGAGCTGCTGAAAAACTACCTGATGCACTGGATTGCCCGCAATGGTGCACCCGAGGAGCGTGAGGAACTGACCAGCCGGGTGAACCTGGCCTGGCGTGACACCTATGGCTTTGTGGGCGACGCTGGTGGCAGCGAGTCTCAATGTCTGCGCCTGGCGTGGACTCTTTATTGCCATCATCTGCCGAAAAACTGGAAGGGTTATGACGGCTTCAAGCAACCTCAGTACATCCCGCTGAGAGATTTTGCTGTCGATGGACAGCCTGGAAAGGCCACTAAAACCAAGGCGGAAACCCGCGCCTTTATGCTGAAGTTCGTAAAGGGATTACCTGAGGTAGCCCGCCACTACCAGGTCGTCATCAGCCCTACGGCGGATAACACCGATTCCGCCGCCGAACTGGCCTGGCTGGAGCGGATCAACAACACCGGCAACATCGCCAACTTCTTGCCTTTGTTGGTGGCCGCTCGAAGCCGTTGGCAAGCCGGCGAGGTAACAGAAGCCCAGTACATCGAATTGCTGCAGGCGCTGGAGTGCTACGCCTATCGGGTGTTTCTGTTCGAGGGCAAGCGCAGTAACTCAGGCAGCTCCACTCTGTATCGCTGGGGCCACGAGCTGTTTAATCAAAGTCAGCTGAATTTGGAGGCCATAGTCGCCAAGATTCATGACTTGATTCGTTATTACGCCAGTGACAGTGCCTTTGCGGTTCAATTGAAGGAGCCGGGTAAGTGGTACCACTGGCGCAGGCTGCTCAAATACACCCTGTTTGAATACGAGCACCACCTGATGGACAAAGAGGGCAAGGGCAGCAAGCCGAAAATCACCTGGCAGGAGCTGGCCAAGGACTCCACCATCGAACACATCCTGCCCCAAACTCCGGCGGAAGACTCCCATTGGCTTAAGGTGTGGAGTGACGAGGAGCGCGCCACCCACCTGCACGACCTGGGCAACCTGGTGCTGACCAAGGACAACGCCAGCTACTCCAACTTCGATTTTCAGCGAAAGAAGGGTGCCCCTGGCGTCAGCCCCAGTTACAGTGACTCCTGCATCAAGCAGGAGCGCAAGCTGGCCACTTACGATGACTGGAATGCGGAAACCCTTAATCATCGCCGCCAAGCGCTGGAAGCCTGGATTCTCGAGCGCTGGCAGACGCGCCACTTTGCTATGGACACTTCCATGGATGATGAGCTGGAAGAGGAGGCAATGATGGGGGAGACGGAGCTGTAGTCTTTTCCGGTCTGAAAGCTTCCCGAATTAGCTTCCGTCATTGACCATCAGGTCGGTAGTGGGGCTCAAGCAACACTCCTATTATCCCTGGAGGCCCTTTGTTGCGAAGGCCGTCATCCAGTGCCATTCCTTCTCTACTGAAGTGGCCTCCCCAAGAGGAGTCGAACCACCCGAAGAAGAGCAGATGCTTGAAACCGCTAGGCTGCTCACCAAACATTATCAGACGGCTTACCAAGCCATTAGGTATCGTCAAGCTCAGAGGTACTCTACTGAATGGGACATTGTCCGAGACGATATGAAGCCACAAGGGCTTAGCGTCAAGAGTTTTGACCGCTGGATTAGAGTCTGTGAGAAAAAAGGGGGATCCGGCTCGATGGCAAAACACTGATCACCACTGTGTTTGAGGAGTGATGACTTCACCTCAACTTGAGGCCACCTCACCCCAAGCTGAGGGGTTTATTTGTTGATTCACTGGATGTTTGTGTGGTGCTATTGAGAAAGGGACTCTGAATCAAGCCGAATGCTCATGGAGGCAATTGATGGCCAGCACTGATCTTCAACTAACTCTCAATTTTGAGAACGGGCAGTACTCTATAGACTTCGACGGGACATGTGTGTTTGCCATTAGCTCTTCAAGCGTGACAGAGGAACAGATCAACAACATCTATGAAGGAATGGTGCGTTCATTTGGTCTTGGGCTTCAGATCGGAGTTGAAGCGCATAAGGCCGGGGCCACTGGCTGCACAGTCAAAGTGTAAACAGTGGTGTAGTAGGACCTCAAAACGGCAGGTCTTTAAAGTTGGAGTTGAAAGAGCCTCTGCGCTTTTTGGTTTTTGGTTATCATTCTATTCCCTATAGCTGCTGTGGTTGTAGGGGTAGTGCCCCTAGCTGTTTTGACACTCCCTGCCGCACTGATATTTGGTGAACCCTTCTTTGGAGAGATCCTTCCAATCTTCAAAGCACTGCTCTAGCCATCATCTAGAGTGTTCGTTGTTTTTTGGTAAGTAGGGAGGTTAAATCTCTAAGGGGGGCTTAACCCCAGTACCGCCTCCTCAGTCAGATTTGTACTGCCGCGAAATATGAAATTTAAGAAGCCCACTTTTTGGGGCGCGAAGCCATATTAGAAATAGCCTAATTGATCAGTTGTTGAAGGAGAGGCGCTGTATGCGAGAGATAGCTTTTTGTAAGTTATCAGGGAGGTTGTACCAGGGTCGTTCTAGCTTCGGTACTCCTGTTGAAAATCCCACTCCGATGTTGCCCATCGAGTTTGTTGGTGTGGATATGCAAGTTCCTGATAGAGAACTTTGGGGTTACTCAGGCCTGATCTTCCGTGAGGACAGCTTCGACCCCATTACAAAGATTCGCCGAGGGCGCGTTTATCGACAGTACTCCTCTCAGCCAGCAACTTGGCATGTTCAAGACCCCATACGCAAAGATCTGAATACTCGTCCATGGGGAGGCGGTCTTGCCCAGCTACTTGAAGCCATTAGTTATCAAATCGATTCACTTACGTCTCTCCGATCTTGTAGTGCTCTTCCCAAAGTAGTGTTGGGTGATGAGCCCTATCATTCGTTTTGGAAGGTCTTGTCAATTGAGAGTCAAGTCGATGGACAACCTTTGATCACCCTTAAGGCATTGCATAGTTTTGGTGTGATACCTGAACTACTGGCCCACCATATCCAACCGACTACTGCTTTACGGTCAATACAGCAAACTCTGGACAAGGTAGAAGCTAGTGCTAATCGGCTGGGGCCAGTAGATACCATCGATAGGTGTCGAGATGCTCTTTCAGTTGTGTTTGGCGCGTTGGCCGGAGATCTTCACTTGGATTTGGGCAAAGGTGTTGGGAAGTATGTTGAGTCAAACAAAGCGCGCAACCCGAAGGGGAATGGAGAAAACCTGGTAAGCCGATGTGCTGACACTGTTAGGCGTTTACATTATCGAGGAAAACCGAATGAGCAGGAGAGGCACCAAACTCGACCATTAACTGATGATGATGCCAACTTGGCCTTAAGTTGTTTGTGGTTTGTGCTGGTTGAATTGGGGTGGGCTAAGGCTTAAGGTTTTCGTTAATGACAGGCTTGTTTGGTGGGGTTTTGATGAAGGCGCAGAAACAAGACGAGTTGGTTGCCAGTGCTGGAATTAATAGAAGTAAAGATGGGCTGCTTATTAGGGTTGGTTGTTTTCATATGGAGCGAAAATTATTATGAGTCAATATGAGAAGAGAACATTAGAAATTAAAAAGAGACTAAAGAGGTTCACCGATAGCTCCTTTGCTTATCAACTATTTAACTATTTAGCAAAACCTAGTGGCAACTTGACTGTGAGCTTAAGAAAAGCTCCATGGTGTTGTATGCTTGCTTTGAAGTGGAAGCTGAATTATCGAGCGTATGATTATGCTGTAGATATAAGCGAGGCTGAACTATTAAAGATTCTAAATATGATATGGAATCTGCAAAACGAAGTTATATCTGGGAATGAAAGTTTTGAAGAAGTAATGATGTCACTTAAGCCACTTCTTAGAATACAATCTACTTTTCAAGTCTCCGAAAAGTCTCAGCTTGAGAGTATATGTAGGCAGCTAATGTGGTTCTCGGAGAACGATCCTATAAAGTTAGCTTTTAACAAGCTCACGGATATTGATTTAATAGACTACTATGAGATATCTGCGATGCTCCAAGTCTGGCTGTCTTCAAAGAAAGTCCAAGAGGCTGAAGCAATAAACTTGGGTGATATAATTACGAAACTCCATCCTAGGCATTCTATTGAAACGATAATTGGTTACATAAAATTGGTGGGAATTCCCGTTCGACTTCTTCCAGAATTCATGAACAGGTTTGAGCAAGGAGCATCACCGGAGTGGGAATATTTTGAAGATTCACCATTGATGCTTAAACCTATCTTAGTGGAAGCTGAAAAGTTTGCATTTATAAGCAAAAGTGTATTTTCCAATGGAACAACTGATTTAGTGCCATGTTTATTAAAGCTCCATTTTAAAGAGGAGTTCAAGTCAATTTTTGGTCCTGTGATGGAGAATTATGTTGAAAGCATTTTAAATGATGCTCAATTGACATATATACAAGAGAGCCAGGTTAAGGAGCTCTATAGAAACAACTCGATTAGTGGTAAGGTTATTGACTTTCTAATTCAGGAGCATGATGGTTACATATTAGTTGACTCAAAGGCAATAGAGCCGGATATGGTAGTCAAAACAAGTACCGACAAAGGGAAGATTGAGAAAAGGCTGGAGGGTAGTTTTATAAAAGGACTTGTTCAATCTCAGGAGTGTGCAAAGAAATTAAAGGAAATAGGATATATTGAGGGCAATAAGAAATTGTCTTCAATTATCGTAACGCACAAGAACTATCAGATTCCTTCAGCGAGAGCCCTCAACGAGGTAATTGATAGCGAAATAGAGCAAAAGGTAATTGATGAAGTTGGAAGTGTAGAGGTGCCCATTAGCAGAGTCTATTACTTAAGTATTGATGAGTTTGAAATGTTACTTGAGGTCTGTAAAAGTGAAAGCTTGTCTTTGTCAGAGATTATTGACGTTGTTGAGGGATTGGATCAAGAACTTGGCAAAAGAAAGTCCTTCTTCTCTCAGTATCTAGAGAATATTGCTTCGGAGAAAACTGGGCAAAACGAAAAGATATCTAGAGAAAGAGATCTCCTGTTTGATAGGATGATCCAAGCACTCCAGATGTCCATATATGCATGGAATGGTAATGTTATTGAGTTCTTAAAGTTGCACTCTTTTGTTAAGGGTGAACTGACTAGTGTAAAAGATACTGACTTTCTACTTAGCCTTAAGGAATAGTTGGCGGGCGCTGATGCAGAGCATTGCCTGTGGATGTTACAGGCTCTTCCAATCCTTCTCCCTTATCGTGGGGGGCGCAGCTTAGGAAATTATTGGGTCGCTAGTAATCCACAACTGGTAATCATGATCTTGGTGTTTACTGGGACTAGGGGTTTGAACAACCTACGTATAAGGGGTCGCAATTTTTGAGGTATGAGTTCATACCACTTAACTGATTTGGCCCTGGTGATTTGTACCAGATGTAATAAATCAATTACGCAGGGGTAAGATCCCGTCTAAACCCTCTAAAGGTCGAAAAAGGGACTTTAGGGGTTTAGAGGGGGGTACCTAGCGCATACTTGGAAAAAACACGCCAAAGAAAAGCCAAAAAACTGGCTATTTGGGTACTGGATTACACAGTTTACTGCTGGGCGGTCAGCTCTGGCCAGGAGCATTCAACGGGCTCTCAGCGCTTAGCAAAGTTATTAGGGGGCATGGGATTGGCCTAGGCCCGCCGCGTGTCAGGTGGTGGTTTGATGCGTGGTGGCGACAGATCTCGCACCCTGGGGCGGGTCAAATCTCTAGGGCCTTTAGACTAAGTACCGCCCCCCTGGTCAGATTTTTATGCGTGAGAAATAAGGATCTTTTTTGGGGGTGAGCATGATGTTCATTATCAATTGCTCAGCTCCTGGCTAGCCCGTAGTCTCTCCCTACTTCATACTGGTTGCCCTGGCCTCCATTTCTTTATATATCGATGTTGCTTCATCTAAGGTGCGGACTTGGTGGATAGTAACTTTCTTATATTTCGCTGGATACCATCCTTGTTTTTGAGACTTCAAGCTTAGCTCTTCTAGTTGGTCACTGGTTATCACTGGAAATTTCTTATCGATTAGTTCAAGTCCGAGGCAGGGGCTATCGAGCTCTATGGCGATGAACTCTGCGTGGCCATTCTTCACATGGTACCCAAAAATACGGTGGAGTTGGCCGCCATACGCTAAGCACCTGCTCGAAAAGCTTGTGAAGTTGGCTTCTGTAGGCTTCAGGTGATAAGGAGAGGATTCTAGGCTTTCCTTTATTTTCTCATATGGGCTGGTAGGAAGGTCACCTGCTTTACGACTTCCTAGGTCTATAGCCGCAAAAATCTGATCCTCACTAATGCCATTTTTTCGGCATTCTAGGCCTGAAATAACTGATCTGCTTTCTTCAGCCTTACAGTCTTGAGAGGTCACTTTTAGGGAATTACATATGGCTAGTTCTATAGAGTGATGCTCTAGATCGCGAAGACATGATGAAGGGCGGTTATTGATATACAAGTAGGTAGTGATTGCTGTTACAGCAATCAAGAACGCAATAGCTAGGTTACGCATGGGCCTCTCCTTCCACTGGCAATTGAAGACCTTAGTCTAAAACCCCGAACACTGCAGATCGCAACTGACAATTTCGGCATTTTGTTATGTGGGGTTTCGTATAGCTTGTTCCGCAAAAGTCTGCCTGGCGAAATAGTAACCATCTTGCCAGCTTTCCTAAAACGGTAAAACCTTTCCCAGCTCAGGAAATCGTTTACTGAATCGGTAAAACTGAGATGGATCGGCCGCTTTAACTTGAAGTAGATAGCTGAAGTTGATGAGGGTTTGGGAATTCAAACCCGCAAAGCGAGACCCGAGGTCACTTTTGGCAATTTCTAGGAGGTGTTTTTAGCAAGTGGAATTTGAGTGAAAAGGCTTTATTTTCATAAGCTTATGTGGGTGGCCTCCCCACGAGGACTCGAACCTCGATCGGCCGCTTAGGAGGCGGCTGCTCTATCCTGTTGAGCTATAGGGAGTACGCTCTGCATTCTAGCCGGGTTTAGCGGCGGTTGAAAACCCTTTTGATTTGTTTGAGGATTTTTTGGTCATCCCCTGTTGGTTGGCTGTTCAGCCGCTGCTTTGCTGCCGTTGTGCGGCCAGCAGGTGGTCGATGAAGGCGCGCAGGGTGGGGTCGGTGAGCTTGCTGGCCGGATAGACCAGGGAGACCTGAATTCTCGGCAGACAATAGTCCTCCATGATGGACACCAGCTCGCCCTGCTCTAGGGCGTCCTCCACCATGAAGTCTGGCAACTGGGCGATGCCCAGGCCGGCAGCGGCCAGTTGTCCCAGCACCGGTCCCTGATTGACCTCGATCTGCCCCTGCACGCTCAAGTGGTGCTCCTTGCCGTTTTCGAAGTAGCGTACCCGTCCCGGTTGGCGGTTGGAGCCGTCGATGAGCATCTTATGGTTCGTCAACTCCTTGGGGTGGCAGGGGGTGCCGTGTTCCGCCAAATAGCCTGGGCTGGCGACGAAGCGCACCCCTATGGTGTGGTAGTCCCGGGCGATAAAGCTGGAGTCCGACAACTGGCCCACCCTCAGGGCCAGGTCGAACCCCTCCTCAATCAGGTTGACGTAGCGGTTGACCATCACCCAGGAGAGGCGCACGTCCGGGTGCTGCTTGAGGAAGTCGGCGATGTGGTTCTGAATCCCCAACTGATCGATGTTGTAGGCGCTGGTGATGCGCAGGTGGCCGCCTATCACCTGGCGGCGGGTCTGGGTGGTGGACTCCAGGGCATCGAGCCGGTCCAGTACCCCTTTGAACTTTTCCTGGTAGAAGCGGCCCTCAGGGGTCAGCTGCATGGCGCGGGTGGTGCGATAGAGCAGGGTGCAGTCGAAGTGTTTCTCAAGGTCGGAGACCTGGCGGCTGACTGCGGAGACCACGATGTTGAGCTGCCGGGCGGCGCCGGAGAAGCTCATTTGGTCCACCACCACCAGGAAGGTGCGCATCGCTTTGATCAGGTCTATTTTTCTTTCCATGAGAAAATTGATTTCATTTCGAGGTTATTTTTCTATTTTAAGCGAGAGCCTATTCTGAATCCAACACAGACACAGAGTGAAGGAATCAGAGCTATGAAAATTTTATTGGTAGGCGCCAGCGGCATCATCGGCAAAGGCATTGCGGCCCATCTGGAAGGCAAGCACGAGGTGATTGCCGCCAACTTCAACAGCGGTGACGTCAAGGTAGATCTGGCCAACCCTGAGTCCATCAAAGCTATGCTGGCCGAGGTGGGCAAGGTGGACGCCATCATCAGCGCCGCCGGTGTGGCGGTGTTTGGTCCCCTGGCCGAGCAGACTGACGCCGACTACGCCACGGCGGTAGAGAACAAAATGATGGGCCAGGTGAATCTGGTGCGTTTTGGCCGCGACTACATCAACGAGGGCGGCTCCATTACCCTGACCTCCGGTGTGCTCTCCCGTCAGCCTTTCCCCGGTACCGCCTCCATCTCCCTGGTGAATGGCGCCCTGGAGAGCTACGCCAAGGCGGCGGCCCTGGAACTGCCACAGCTGCGCCTGAATGTGGTGGCCCCGGTGTTCGTTAAGGAGACCATGGAGATGATGGGCATGGACAGCACTCAGGGCGTCTCTGCCCTGGATACTGCCAAGGCCTACATCGCAGCCCTAGAGGGCGATATGTCCGGTGAGACCCTGGATGTGCCTGATTTTCTGTAAATCATGTTCAGTAAAAAAAGCGGCCTTATGGCCGCTTTTTTGATTTAGTTATCAGTAAGTAACAGCTATATCCTTAGAGGTATGACAAGTGTGGCCCTATTGTGTTAGGGAAAGAGATCAGAGAGAATGCTTCGCATCACGGATGCTTTTGCTAGGCCACAGGGCGTCATTAGGACGAGTGGCGACCAAAAATAACAGCAAAAACAGCAGGATTTCCGATGAAAATTCTCATTGTGGGGGCGAGCGGCACCATCGGCAGCGCCGTGGCAGAACGCCTGAAGGACAACCACACTCTGATCACAGCCGGCTTCAGTCATGGCGACCTCCAGTGTGATCTCAGTGACCTCGACTCGCTGCACAGCCTGTTTGAACATACCGGCGATCTGGATGCGATCATCTGCGCCGCCGGCCTCTCCAGCTTCGGCCCCTTCGAGCACCTGACCCAGGCGGATTACCAGCAAACCCTGGACAATAAACTGATGGGCCAGGTGAACCTGGTGCGTCTCGGTCGCCGCTATCTGAAATCCGGTGGCTCGGTGACGCTGACCTCCGGCTTTGTTTCCCAGGACCCGGTGCCCGGCAGCGCTTGCGTGGCCATGGCCAATGGCGCCCTGGAGAGCTTCGCCCGGGCGGTAGCCCTGGAGCTGCCCCAGTTGCGGGTGAATGTGGTCTGCCCCAGTTTCGTGGAGGAGACCCTGGCGATGATGGGCATGAGCAATGAGGGCGCCTTTACCGCCGACCAGACCGCCGAGGTGTATCTGGCGGCGCTCAACGGCAGCATGACCGGCGAAACCCTGAAGGTGGCCGAGTTCCTCGCCGCCTAGTTCGTCTGCCGCATCAAGAAGCCGCCTGTAATGGGCGGCTTTTTTGTGTCCGAAACAGAGGCCGGGGAGGTTATTTCAGGTACTGCTCTTCCCGCCAGGTGGCCAGCCAGTGGGGTTTGTGCACCACCAGCAGGGTGGTGCTGAAGCCATTGAGCATCGCCTCGGGGAAGAAGAACAGCGGCATCAGGATCAGGTAGTTGTCCCGGATGATGGCCCAGTCATACTCGCCGCTGTACCACAGGGCCAGCAGCAGGGTGCGGGCCACGAAGCAGAGGATGCCATTGAGGAAGCCGTCGATGAAGATGTAGATCCACAGGTTGCGGGGCAGGGTGTTGTGGCTCAGGGTGAGGATGGCGAAGCTCAGCAGCACCGGGGCGGCGATGCCGAGCAGGGCGATGACACCGGCCTGTTGCCAGGGCTCGACCCCGAACAGCATCAGTATCAGCATGGCGGCGCTGCCCACCAGCAGGGCGTTGCGCCAGCCAAAGATGAGGGTGGTGACGGTCAGGGCGACAAAGTGCAGCTCCAGCCCCTCGTAGATGCCGGCGCGCAATCGCCACAGGGCGGCCAGCCCCACTATGGTGCCCAGGGTCAGGTGCAGCAGGTAGCTGTGCTGACGCATCGACTGCCACAATCCTCCCTGCCGGATGCAGTGGATCATCAGCCAGATCCAGATTATCCAGGCCAGTCCTTCGGTGGGGGTGGGCAGTTCAGTCATCAATGGCGCGTCTCCTTGTTCCTTAATTAAGGGTAACCCATTGAGCTAACGCTTTCCTCCGTGGCCGGTTCAGCCCGCTCCTTTTAGGAAGGTGGTGACGGCGCGATCGGCGTACTGATTGAGCTCCTCCTCGGTCAGGGGCGTGCGGGTCAGCAGGGCTTCGAAGTAGCGGGAGCTGCGCAGGGCACCCAGCAGGTGTTCACTGGCCATGTGGGGATCGTCCAGCTTCATGTCGCCCCGGTCGACCCGGGCTGCCAGGAACTGCTCCAGCACCTGCAAAGCATACTTGGGGCCCCGCTCCAGGAAGTGGGCCGCCAGTTCCGGGTCCTGATCGCTGCGCTCCATCACCAGGCGGAACAGGTTCATGAATCGCGGGTGATAGATGAAGTTGGCGTAGCGCTTGGCAAATTCTCTCAGCTGCATCTCGGTGGAGGCGGTGTCGTCGGCGTCGAACACCAGATGCTGATGCAGCGCCTCGGTAACGCCGGTGACCACCTCTTTCAACAGGCCGCGCTTATCACCAAAGTAGTTGTACAGGGTGAGCTTGGAGCCGCCACATTGGGCAATCAGCTGATCCAGGCCGGTTCCCTCGAAGCCGTGCTCCAAAAAAAGCTCGGTAGCAACCTCCAGATACTTCTGACGTTTCTTAAGACTTGAGGGGCGCATGTGTACTCCTTAGTACAGTTTTATGCGGTGATCGCTTGCCAACCATCATACTGACTCATTATGATACTGTACAGTACAGTATCTTTTGTGTTGAGGAAGATCACTCTGTCACCGGGCTGAAAACGGCCTTGGTGGTGGAGAGTATCGACCTCCCGAACCGGCAAACAGCAAGGGTGTTTCTATGAGCGGCAAGTTAAAACCAGCGATTGTGGCGGGAGTCATGGTGGCAGCACTGTCCGGGTTCTATTTCTATCTGGCACCTCAATCTGGCGTGGAGAAGACGAACAACGCCTATGTGCAGGGGGAGATCACCCAGATCAGCGCCGAGGTGGGCGGTGTGGTTACCCGGCTGAATGTGGACGACAACCAGTGGGTGGAGCAGGGCGCCTTGCTGGCCGAGCTGGACAACCGCGACTACCTGGCCCGTCGGGATCAGGCCAAAGGGGCCCTGACCGAAGCCCTGGCGGCGGTGGAGAGTGCCCGACAGCAGGTGCAGATCCAGCAAAACGCAGTAGATCAGGCGGCCACCGGCATCGAATCGGCCCACACCGATGCCCAGTTGCAGAAGCTGGAGTGGCAGCGCCAATCCGAACTGCTGGGGCGCAACCTGACCTCGGCCTCGGTGCATGATGCCCAGAAGACCCGAATGGAGCTGGCCCGGCTCAGTGAGCAGAGCGCCGAACTCAAGCTGGAGGGGGCCCGTCAGGGGCTGGCCTCGGCCCGCAGCGGTCTGAAGCAGCTGGAGGCCAAGGCGGCGCAGGCTCAGGCGGCCCTGACTCTGGCGGAGCTGGCGCTGGAAGACACCCATATTCGCGCCGCGGTTTCCGGTGTGGTGGGCAACCGCGGGGTGCGCGTCGGTCAGCTGGTGGCCCCAGGTGCGCCGCTGCTCTCCATCGTGCCCACGGACAACCTCTGGGTCGACGCCAACTTCAAGGAGGGGCAGCTGACTCAGATGCTGCCGGACCAGCCGGTGACCGTGGTGCTGGACAGTTTTCCTGAGCAGCCCCTCAATGGCCGGGTCGAGAGCGTATCTCCGGCCACCGGCGCCCAGTTCAGTCTGCTGCCGCCGGACAATGCCACAGGCAACTTCGTCAAGGTGGTGCAGCGGGTGCCGGTGAAGATCGTGCTGGACCTACCTCAGGAACTGAAAGGTCGAATCGTTCCTGGGCTGTCGGCGGTGGTTGAGGTGGACACCCGGGGGCAGGGCTGATGACCATGCGTCCGCTGCTTGCCCTGCTGCTGGCGGTACTGCTGCTGTTGCCCCAGGGGCTAAGCGCAGGCATCTACTCCGCCGGCAGTGGCGAGATTGCCGCGGCCCTGGGTCTGTCGGCAGACGAAGCCAGCTGGTTGAATCTGCTTTATATGCTGGGACAGATTTTGTCGCTGCCTCTGAGTGCCTGGCTGGCCCGCCAATGGGGCAGTCGCACGCTGCTGCGCGCTGCGGCCCTGGTGGGCATACTGGCCACCCTGGCGACCCTATTGGCGCCAACCCAGTGGCATTGGCCTGCCTGGTTCCTCCATGGGGTCTGTGCCAGCGCCATGCTGCTGCTGGCCCACAGAGTGGTGCTGGGTAACCTGAGTTTCAGCGCCATCTCTGTGGTGCAGGCGGTGATGTCCCTGGTGGTGGTGCTCATCCCTCTGGGGCTCTATCCCTTGCTGATGGGGCAACTGGCCGAGGCGGGTCTGTGGCACTGGGCCTTTGCCCTGCAGCTGATCCCCTATCTGGCGCTGCTCTACTGGGTGCGGTTTGGCCCCTGGCCCTGGCCGGAGCAGACCGAGCGCCACAGCTTCAACTGGGTTCAGGCCGGGTTGTTAGCCGGTGCTCTGACTGCGGTGACCCTGCTGCTGCTCAAGGGCGAAAGGTACAACTGGTTTGACGAGCCGAGGATTACCGCCCTGGCGGCGCTGACCCTGACTCTCGGGGTGCTGGCTGTGCTGGCGATACGGCGAGACTGGGGCAAGGGCACCTTGTTGGGGCCTCAGGTGTTGGCGCTACCCTCGGCCCGGGTGGGGATGGTCAATGCGGCGGTGGCCGGCTTTGCGGTGATGGGCGCCACCATGCTCACCTCTGGCTTTGTCACCGGCACCTTGGGCTACAGTCATGCCCAATTGGGCCAACTGGAACTGGTGAGCTTTGGCGGCATGCTTTTGGGGGCGCTGGTGGCGGTCAGGGTGACCTACTTCCCTGGCGGTCAGCCGGACAAGGTGGTGCCCCTGGGGGTGCTGATGATGGTGATCGCCTGTGTGCTGATGACCTCGAGCAGCGGCGACAGCGGTCTGAGTGACCTGTGGCCCGCCATGCTGCTGAAGGGGCTGGCGGTGGGCATTCTCAATGTCACCGTGGTGATCCACATTCTGCGCAGCCTCCCCAAGGCGCATCTGTTGCAGGGGGTGGCCTGGTTCTATCTGTTTCGTACCCTGGGGTCGATGCTCTCCATCGCCGAGTTCTCCCGGCTAAAGACCCTGGAGGCGGCCAACGCCACCTCGGTGCTGGGCAGTTACTTCAACCCGGCCAGTGACACCTTCCAGCACTACTCCCACAGCCTGTCTCAGGGACTTGGAGGCAATGGGCAGATCACCTCGGCACTGCTCAGCGGCGCGCTCAAGGGGCAGGTGGCCTCGGTGGCCAGCGTCAATAGCTTCCAGTGGCTGATCGCTTCCATCGCCTGCTGTGCGGTGCTGATGATCAGCACCAAGGTGTGGGCGGCCAAGCAGGCACCTAAATGTCAGTCGTAATCTGGGAGTCTGAAAAAAGAGAAGGGAGCCGATGGGCTCCCTTTCTGTTTGCGTGTTGGACTCAGTATTTCACTTTGAGGCCCTGGGATTCGAAGATCCCTTTCATGCGCTCCATGGTCTCGCCGCTGGGGGGCTTGACGCCGTCCAGCTCATACTCTTCGCCGAGGGCGGTCCATTTGTGCTTGCCCAGTTCGTGGTAGGGCAGCAGTTCGATCAGCTCGACGTTGGGCAGCTTGGCCGCCACGTATTCCGCCAGCTCCTGGGCGGACTCGTCGTCGTCGGTGTAGCCGGGAACCACCACGTAGCGGATCCAGGTACGCTGATTGCGTTTGGCGAGGTACTCGGCAAACTGCAGGGGGCGCTTGTTGGAGACGCCCACCAGGTTGCGGTGCACATCATCCTTAATCTGTTTCAGATCCAGCATCACCAGATCCGTGTTGTCCAGCAGGGCATCGATGGCGGGCGTGTAGTGACGCACCATGCCATTGGTGTCCAGACAGGTGTCGATTTCGTGCTCTTTGCAGCGACGGAAGAGTTCGGCGACGAACTCGGGCTGCAGTATGGCTTCACCGCCACTGGCGGTTACGCCGCCTCCGCTGGCTTCAAAGAAGTAGCGGTAGGAGTCAACCTGGTCCATGACCTCGTCAACGGTAACAACCTTACCGTCATCCAGATCCCATGTGTCCCGGTTGTGGCAATACTTGCAGCGCATCAGGCATCCCTGCATAAACACGATAAAGCGAATCCCCGGACCGTCTACGGTGCCACAGGATTCCCAGGAATGAATACGACCTTCTACGCTCATTGTCTCTCCGAAGTGCAGCCAGGTTTTGGCTGAAAAAAAGTAAAAGAGGCCCTGTCAGTGACAGAGCCTCTATCTTAACCCGTGGTTAGTTCACCTTACATGGTTTCGGTGAAGGTACGGGTGATTACGTCCTGCTGCTGCTCTTTGGTCAGAGCGTTGAAGCGTACGGCGTAACCAGATACACGGATGGTCAGCTGAGGGTACTTCTCTGGATTCTCAACGGCATCCAGCAGCATCTCGCGGTTCATCACGTTAACGTTCAGGTGCTGACCGCCTTCGCGAACTTGAGTGTTCTTGAAGTAGCCGTCCATCAGGGCAGCCAGGTTAGCACGACGACCGTCTTCGTCCTTACCCAGGGCGCCAGGTACGATGGAGAAGGTATAGGAGATACCATCTTTCGCGTGGGCGAAGGGCAGTTTGGCAACGGAGGTCAGGGACGCAACAGCACCAGACTCATCACGGCCGTGCATTGGGTTGGCACCAGGCGCGAAAGGCTGACCAGTACGACGACCGTCAGGGGTGTTACCAGTCTTCTTACCGTATACCACGTTAGAGGTAATGGTCAGGATGGACTGAGTAGGAGTGGAGTTACGGTAAGTGGTCAGAGAGCGAATCTTCTGCATGAAGCTCTCAACCAGCTCGCAGGCGATTTCGTCTACGCGTGGGTCGTTGTTACCGAACTTAGGATAGTCACCCTCGATCTCGAAGTCGGTAGCAATACCGTCTTCGTCACGTACTGCTTTCACCTTGGCGTACTTAATAGCAGACAGGGAGTCAGCGGTGATGGACAGACCAGCGATACCACAAGCCATGGTGCGCTCAACGTCGCGATCCATCAGAGCCAGCAGAGAAGCCTCGTAGGAGTACTTGTCGTGCATGTAGTGGATGCAGTTCAGAGCGGTGACGTACTGCTTGGCCAGCCAGTCCATGAAGGTGTCCAGCTTGGCGTATACAGTGTCGTAGTCCAGGACTTCGTCAGTGATAGGCTCCATCTTTGGACCCATCTGAGTCTTGGTCAGCTCATCCATACCACCGTTGATGGCGTACAGCATGGTCTTGGCCAGGTTGGCACGAGCGCCGAAGAACTGCATGTGCTTACCCAGAACCTGTGGGGATACACAGCAGGCGATGGCGTAGTCGTCAGACTCGAAGTCCTTACGCATCAGGTCATCGTTCTCGTACTGGATGGAGGAAGTATCGATGGATACTTTCGCACAGTACTTCTTGAAGCCTTCTGGCAGGCTGTCAGACCACAGAACGGTGATGTTCGGCTCTGGGCTTGGACCCATGGTGTACAGGGTGTTCAGGAAACGGAAGCAGCTCTTGGTAACCAGAGTGCGGCCGTCCATGCTCATGCCCGCCATGGACTCGGTGGCCCAGATTGGGTCGCCGGAGAACAGCTGATCGTACTCAGGGGTACGCAGGAAGCGAACCATACGCAGCTTCATTACGAAGTGGTCCAGCATCTCCTGGGCCTGCTCTTCGGTGATAACACCGTTCTTCAGGTCACGCTCAACGTAGATGTCGAGGAAGGTGGAGGTACGGCCCAGAGACATGGCAGCGCCGTTCTGAGACTTAATGGCAGCCAGGTAGGCGAAGTAAGTCCACTGAATCGCTTCTTGAGCAGTTTCAGCAGGCTTGGAGATGTCGAAGCCGTACTTGGCAGCCATCTCTTTCATCTGGCCCAGGGCACGGTGCTGCTCGGCGATCTCTTCGCGCAGACGCAGTACGTCTTCCAGACCGTTGCCGTTCTCCAGGTCGTCCTGCAGGCTGTGGAACTGGTTCAGCTTGTCCTGCATCAGGAAGTCGATGCCGTACAGGGCAACACGACGGTAGTCACCGATGATACGGCCACGGCCGTAGGCATCTGGCAGACCGGTGATCACACCGGACTTACGGCAACGCAGGATGTCTGGGGTGTAAACATCGAAAACGCCAGCGTTGTGGGTCTTACGGTAGTCGGTGTAGATCTCCTTGGTCATAGGATCCAGCTCACGGCCGTAGGCCTTGCAGGAACCCTCAACCATGCGGATACCGCCGTTAGGGATAATGGCACGCTTCAGAGGAGCTTCGGTTTGCAGACCAACGATCTTTTCCAGATCCTTGTTGATGTAACCGGCGTCGTGAGAGGTGATGGTGGAGATCTTGGAGGTGTCGAAGTCAACAGGCGCATGAGTAGAGTTCTCGATGCGGATGCCTTCCATTACCTTGGCCCACAGGTCGTCGGTGGCCTTGGTAGCACCGGCTAGAAAGGACTCGTCGCCTTCATAGGGGGTGTAGTTCTTCTGGATGAAGTCACGTACGTTAACTTCGGATTTCCAGTCACCTGCCGCAAAGCCTTCCCAAGCCTTTGCAAACTGAGTCGTTTTCTCTGTCATAGTGTTTAACCTTTAACATAGTAAAGATGATACGTTTCGTCATCGACGGCACGTCGGGATGTCCCTTCTATGACGAAGCGATTTTACGGTTCTGCTCTTGATCATCCAGGGGCAGGACCGGTTGCAAAAATGCAAATCTCTTCTGGCTTACTGACCACCCTCTTTGGGTACAAAGGTATGGGTGGCACCCAATATAGCTCGTCCCTAATTATAGGTAGTGGAAGCCAGTGCTGCCGCCACTCGATCGCCAGATTGCTCTGTTCGTCACACTCCTGGTAACGAAGTTCAATCCACCGGTTTCCCAGAGGTTTGAAAGCGATTCAGCCAATTGGTTTTACCATTGTTCCAAAGCCTAGCTCCCTTGCCAACTTTTCGGCTTAATCGTGAACAGCTTTGTGAAGGCGCTCATAATCTGGAAACATCGCGCGAACCTGATCGGGATTATTCGCTGGATTTTTGTGATCCAGATCTCTCGATGTTCGACAAATAATCGCAGTTTTGGCGCTTCTGTTTGTCATTGGTTAACACTTTGGGGTTTTGCACTGTTGCGGTATAAAGGGGTAGAGTGACCCCCTTCTTTTTCGAGGTTTTCCCGAGTTTCACTGTAAATGGAAATCCCCCCTGTTGATGAGGCATTATCCCCTGTATAACTGGGTATAGGGATAGGCCTCCCAAGGACAGATCATTGAAATATAAACAATTACCCGACAGGTTGACCGCCAAGGCGTTGGGTTTGACCCTGGCCTATGTGCTGCTTTGGCTGGCCGGGCCCCTTCTGTTGGATGGGGCGGGCCAGTTCTGGGGCCTGCCCCTGTGGTTCTGGTTTTCCTGCCTGATGGCCCCCTTCGGGCTGGTGCTGGCGGCCTATATGATGTTGTTGAGGCGCCGCTGACGTGAATCCCATACTGATCTCCATTCTGGTCTACCTGGCCGCGACTCTGCTGGTGTCCCGCCTGGCTGCGCGCCGCGCCAGTGCTGGCCAGGAGTTCTCCCGCAACCATTTCCTGGGGGGACAATTTATGGGGGGAGGGATCCTGGCCCTCTCCCTGGTGGCCACCTACACCAGTGCCAGCTCCTATATAGGAGGGCCAGGTGCCGCCTACAAGTTTGGCCTCGGCTGGGTGCTTCTGGCCGTGATCCAGGTCCCAGTGGCCCTGTTGACCTTAGGTGTCCTGGGTCCCAGATTATGGCATCTGGCCCGTGAAACCGGTGCGGTCACCATTTTGGACATACTCAGAAACCGGTATCAGAACCGTTGGTTACTCTGGTTGTCCGGCGCCAGCCTGGTGGCGGGCTTCCTGGGAATGATTGTGGTGCAGTTCACCAGCGGTGCCCGCTTGCTCAGTGTGGTGGCCGAGATCCCCTATACCACCTCTTTACTGTTGTTCGTCTCCACCGTGGTGATCTACACCCTGTGGGGCGGGTTCAGGGCGGTCAGTTACACCGACGCCATTCAGGGGCTGGTGATGTTGATGGGGATGTTTGCTTTGCTCATCGGCGTACTGGGGCAGGGGGGCGGCATGACCAACCTGACTGAACAGATGGCCCAGATCGATCCGGGGCTGATTGCCCCCCATGGCCCAGATGGCTTTATCTCATGGCCCTTCCTGTTCTCCTTCTGGGTGCTGGTGTGCTTTGGCACCATAGGCCTGCCGCATACGGTGATTCGGGTGATGGCCGCCCGCGACGGCCAAGCCATTGCCCGCGCCATGGTGCTGGGAACCCTGGTGACCGCCCTGGTGACCCTGATGCCGCACCTGGCCGGTGCCCTGGGCCGCCCTCTGGTGCCTGAGATCAGCAGCCCGGATGAGATCATCCCCACCCTGATGGTGCAGCTGTTCCCAGCCTGGATGGCGGGGCTGATGCTGGCGGCGCCGGTGGCGGCGGTGATGTCCTCGGTGGACTCCATGTTGCTGCAGACCACCTCCACCCTGGTCCGCGACCTGGCGATGCAGGGGCGCAGCCTGACTCAGACGCAGATGAAGTGGCTGACCCGGCTGACCACCTTCGGGGTGGCCCTGGCCTGTACCCTGATGGCCCTGGACCCGCCACAGATGATCATCTGGCTGAATATGGCGGCCTTCGGTGCCCTGCAGGTGGTGTTCCTCTGGCCTCTGGTGCTTGGGCTGTTCTGGAAGCAGGCCAGGGGCGAGGCGGCGCTGGCGGCCATGGTGGCCGGACTGGCGACCTATCTGCCGCTGACCTTTTTGAAGATCAAGCTGCTGACCCTGCACGCCATAGTGCCGGCCCTGGTGATCTCTCTGCTGGCCTTTGTGCTGGTTCAGGGAGTGGCGGGGCGGTTGAAGCTGTCGTCGAGAAGCTAGGCTCCAGGCCGCTCAACTCTCCGTCAAATAATGAAAGCCGGCATCGTGCCGGCTTTTCTGTGCTCAGTTCACATCTGCAGTAACCCGGTTCAGGTGGTTACCGAACATTGGTCTATGGTTATTACTGGTCAACAGATTGTTAAGGATTATTCCAATTTCGCCGAATTGGGAAATCTCGCCCAATATTGTTCAAGATCAATTAATTGGGTACGGCTGCTAAAACGTGTCAATAAGCCAATTTTATCTTTTATAACCAGCACTTATCTGATTTGTTAAAAAACGAACTGAAGCAGCGTCACTATTCTTGTGATCGGGCTAACGTTTCGTCGTTTGACATCGATTCGGGGCTGAAGTTTAATTCAGCCGATTTCTTTTTAGTAAAATGGTCTTACCAATTTGCTCCTTGGCATCGGGGTAAGGCGAAAACAATGTGGGGGCGGCCGACGGGCCTACACCACAGCTCCAAGGTGATTTTTAATCGAGGTTGATAAGCATGCGGGACGTAGAAAACTCGACTTATAGCGAGTTGCACAAGCCTAGCAGTGAATTTGACAGCCGTTCAGACTATCTGGACCACGAGCTGCAAATCATGAAGCCACGTCGCTGGGGTCTGAACCTTCCGGGTCGTGACTTCCGTTTTGAGTGGGAAGATCTGGTACCAGCCATCGCCGGTACCATCGGTATTACCGTAATGTACTCTGCGGTAATGGCCGCCTGGGGTTCGGGCCTGACTGAAAAGTGGGACCACGTGAACCTGGGCGCCGAGTGGGCCATTGAAGTGGTCCGCGTGGAGATGCTGATCCCCGCACTGCTGTTCTGTATTCTGGGTTCCGGTTTCCTGAACCCCAGAGCGAACCTGGCCGGTAACCACGGCCCCATGATCCCTCTGATTGGTGCCATCGCTCTGGCGGGTGCTCACCCTCTGGCCCTGGCTATCCTGCTGGGTGTTTTCGGTCTGCTGCTTAGTTACTTCAAGGGGGGGTCGAAACTCGTTAACCTCACCGGAGAAGGGGTTGCCGGCGGTCTGCTGGTGTACCTGGGGGCCATGGGCTCCATGGGCCAGATCGGTTCCCTGTTCACCTGGGCTGAAGGTCTGCAGGCCAAGCACGCCCTGGACTACAGCCTGAGCCACGTTGCCCTGATGATCCTGGCGGTAAACATCGTTGTTTACTCCGTGCTGGCCCGCATGGGCAAGCGCTGGCTGGCGATTCCTCTGTGCTCCATCGCTGCGGTTCTGATCGCCTTCCTGTTTGGCGCTGGCCTGGACCTGGAGTTCGTAACCTCTCCTGGTCTGCCTAACCTGAACCCATGGTACTGGTGGGGCTCCACCGAGACCGGTTGGCAACTGGGTCTGCCTAACATGCAGCACTTCATCGCCTCTCTGCCTTTCGCCATCCTGGCGGTAGCCATGTGGTCTCCTGACTTCCTGGGTCACCGTATCTTCCAGGAGCTGAACTATCCTAAGGGCACCGACAAGGTACTGATGGACGTTGATGACACCATGACCTGCTGCTCCATCCGTCAGATGGTGGGCACCGGCTTCGGTGGCGGTAACATCACCTCCTCCTGGGGTACCTACATGATCCCTGCGGCCATCGCCAAGCGTCCTATCCCCGCTGGTGCGATTCTGCTGGGTACCCTGTGTATTGTGGTTGCCATCATCGGCTACCCAATGGACATCACCGTATGGCGTCCTGTTATGTCCATCGCTCTGCTGGTAGGTGTATTCCTGCCTCTGCTGGAAGCGGGCATGCAGATGGTTAAAGACACCAAGGACTCTCAGTCCGCTGGTATCTGTATCTTTGCCTCCATCGTGGTTAACCCTGTATTCGCCTGGGCCCTGACCATGCTGCTGGACAACAACGGTCTGATCGGTGACAAAGAGCGCGCCAAGAAGCTGTCCTTCATGGACCGCCTGGTTATCCCTGCCGGCGCCTTCATCATCTGTGTTGCCGCCATGCTGGCTGTTGGTATGCTGCCTGGCGTACCTGCCCTGCTGTAACGGCACGACACACGAAAAAACGCAGCCTTTTGGCTGCGTTTTTTTATGCCTGTCTTTTGCCTATTCGATGTTGTCAGGCGGCTTCGGCCTCGGCGCGGATGTTGCCTTCCAGGCTTTCAATCTTGTCGACCAGCACCTTGGCGTCTATCTGGCTGGGAGCGGCCAGCTCCAGGGAGGCGGTGAAGACGGTGTTGCCCATGCCGCCGGCGGCAAGGCGTACGCTGTTGAAGCTGGTGATGTCGATGTCCATCTCGTGGACGGCGGCGGTGATGTCCCGAATCAGGCCGACCCTGTCGTCGGCATCCACGTGCAGGGCCAGCAGATGCTCGTGAGGGGTCTCTTGCGGAGGATCGTTGAAGACGCAGTGGAGCCGATGGACCGCTTCAAAACGCTCCTTCAGCTCTTTGATGTTGGAGTCGGGCAGGGTGATGTCCAGCATGATGGCCACCTGGCCACCCATGTGGATCACCTTGCTGGCGGTCCAGACGCCGTCCATTTGGCGAGTAAGTTTGGCAAGCAGATTGAGCAGCCCGCTGCGGTCGGCACCGGTTACGGTTGCTATGGTTCTGGTTTTCATCCGTCGCTCCTTGTCTCTTGGGGCATGAGTCGCCAGGACACACCTTGGAGCTGAGCCCTTGATCTGGCCCGGCGCAGGTTGGGTTTTCCCTACCTGATTATTACTTTAGCAGTTTCCAGCTAAGAGCGTGCGTATTGGCCTGTTAAGCGCTACTTGAGGGTTGGGGCGGATTCGGCTCAGGATTGCTTCAGGAGGCTGTACAGGCCGCAGAAACTAAAATGCCACCCCAGGGGGTGGCATTGAAGAGCCAGGCGACCTAGGTTGCCCGGCAAGTTGATTGCTATAAATGAGGTGGAATTAGACGACCGCCGACAAGCGATCTCTCACCTCCCTTCCTTTTTCGGTGAGGAAGGCCCGCTTGATGCGGTAGTCCTGCTCATCGATACGGAGTTCTACGAGCCCCAATCCCTGGCGTCCGGAATGTACCCGCTCAGACAGCAGTCGCGCATTGCGACTGGCGCTGGCCTGGGACATTTCGAAACGTTCTTGCAGATCCTTGATAGAGCACCCTTCTTCCTGGCAAACCTGCATGAACATCAAACAGGTCTGGGGCGGAATCTCGGAGTACACGTCTCTAAAGATCTCTACAGCGTCCATCAGTTTCGTAAGTTGAGCTTGTGCCATTGTTATGTGTTTCCTCTGCTCAATGCTCTTTTGACAACCGGCGTTGTTCTTATAATAAATACGCGTTTAATTGGGTGTTTCATGCGTATTGATATCAGCAGATATGTTCGATAGCCAGTTTTAAAAAATGAAAATTTGATCTGACATACATGTTCACTGAAGTTCAAGCATTATTAAAACTTGATTCAATACTTTTGTTAACATGTCGCTAACTAAGTAAAGGCGCGTAAACGCGCCTTTATTGTCAGCTTCGAGGCCTCATGAGCTCATAAGGTGCGGTTATTATGTAATCTAAATTCCGCATATTTCCTCGAAAATCTCACCCGAAGGTCAGTTTATCATTTAATGGTGGTCCAGATGGGAGCGTGATCGGAGGGCTTTTCAATTCCCCTGAGATCATAATCCACATCCGACTGGATTAACCTTTTCGTCAAAGATTCGCTGGTAAGGATCACATCAATGCGTAACCCTCTGTTATCATCGAAGCCCTTTGAACGGTAGTCAAACCAACTGAAACGGTCGTCAATTTCAGGATGTAGATATCTGAAGCTGTCCGTTAAGCCCCAACCCACTAATTTGCTTAACCATTCTCTTTCTTCTGGAAGAAAGGAACACTTTCCGGTCTTTAACCAACGCTTGGCGTTGGCTTCGCCGATGCCGATATCCCGGTCGGTGGGGCTGATGTTGATGTCTCCCATCACCACTAGGTTATCATCTGGCGAGTGATGTTGGCCAAGGTGTTCCATCAGGTCGGAGTAGAACTTTTGCTTGGCGGGGAATTTGGTTTCATGGCTGCGGTTCTCCCCCTGAGGGAAGTAGCCGTTGAGCACCCGTATCGGTTCTCCGTCGGGGCCATCAACGGTGGCCATGATCATCCGTTTCTGTGCGGCGTCGTCATCCGTGGTCCAGCCTTTCTGCACCTCACGAGGAGGAGTACGAGTAAGAAGGGCCACTCCATAGTGACCCTTCTGACCGTGGTGGACGACGTGGTACCCCATCTCCTGAACCTGTTCCAGGGGGAATTGAGGGTCGTCCACCTTGATCTCCTGCAGACCGATCACATCCGGTTGATGGGTATCGATCAGCGCCTGCAGTTGATGCAGCCGAGCCCGAATGCCATTGATATTAAATGACACGAACTTCATTGGTGATTCCGTTTGTTGAGTGTTTAGGGCAGTACCAGTTTGTAAGGCTTGATGGTGGACTTGGCGTAGACACCGGCATCGATGTAGGGATCGGCATCGGCCCAGGCCTGAGCGGCCTCCAGGGAGTCAAAGTCAGCGATAACCAGGGAGCCGGTGAAACCCGCTTCGCCTGGATCTTCCGCATCAACGGCGGGCAGGGGACCGGCGGCGAACAGGCGGCCTTCCTCTTTCAGTTGCTGCAGTCGGGCCAGGTGCGCCGGGCGAGCTTCTTTGCGCAGTGGGAGGCTGTTCTCAACGTCCTCGGAGTAGATCATGTACCACATAGCCATATCCTTCCTTATTGTGAAAATCATCCTGATTATCAGTGCTACTTATGGCTGAGTAAAGGGGTAGATCTCTCCCTGTTGAAGAAAAGTGAATGTGGGTCAGCCCCCGGTCAGCGAACCGGGGGCATCAGGCTATTTATTGGAGGTGGAATCGATGGGTTCGGCGCTGATCTCCGCCTTGTATTTGGCTTCCAGCAACAGGCTGACCGGCCGGTAATGGTTGGCACCGGCGGTGGCTTTGCCCTGGAGCTCCCTGAGTTTTTCCAGGTTGTCCTGAGCCTTGGCGAAGTAGATGGGGGAGGCGTCTATCGCCTTCCAGAACAGCTCCTGAGCGTCTCCATAGCGGCCTTCGAGCATGGCAAAGTAGCCGAGATCGTTAAGGGCATCGGCCTCAGGCATCACCTGCTTCAGGGCCACCAGCGCACGTTTGTAGTGCTTCATCCTGGCGTACACCAGTCCCAGGTTGTTCCAGGCCCGTTTGAAGTCAGGCTGTTTCTGCACCGCCTGCCTCAGGTGGATCTCTGCCTGGCGCAGGTTGCCATCCAGGTAGTAGGAGTAACCGATGTTGGTGAGTACGTTGGCGGCAGAGGGAGCCCTGGCGAGCACCAGGCGGTAGTAATCCCGTGCCTGGCCGTATTCGCCGCTGAGATCTTTCAGGATGCCCAGGGCGTTGTAGCAGCGAAGCGGTGAGCTTTCATCCAGGGGTTGCAGGGGAGCGTCTTCACCGACGACCACCTGAGCGCTTTGGGTCAGCAACCTCAGTTGGTCCAGATCGGCGGCCTTGTTGAGGTAGATGAGCGCCTGCTCATTCTCCCCCACATTGAGTTTGTGCAGCCCCAGCGAGGTGAGGGCCTCGACGTTGTCCGGTTGCTGCTCCAGCACATCGGTGAAGGCTTTTAAGGCGTATTCGGTGTGACCCAGCTGGGTCTGGATTGCGCCAATCTCCATCAGGATGGCCGGATCGCCGGGTTTTTGTTCCAGTGCCTGAAGATAGTGGGACAGGGCATTGTCCAGTTGGCCCCGCTTGACCGCTTTCTCAGCTTTGGCCACCAACTCCGCCGGATTGGCCTGGGGGGCCGTCTCTTTATTAGGGGCCGTGGCGCATCCGGCCAGGGTGAGCGCCAGGGCGATTGCGGGTATCAAAGTTATTCTTTTCATAGTGCGTCCTTGTCTAGAAAGCCACATCCCAAACTTCAGCCAGTTTGAGCATCGCCGGGCCGATGGCCACGATAAAGAAGGAGGGCCAGATACAGAAGATCATGGGGAACATCATCTTCACTCCCAGCTTTCCGGCCATCTCTTCCGCCGCCTGAATCCGTTTTTCACGATACTCTTCAGAGTAAACCCTTAATGTTTCAGCAATACCAGTACCCAGGCGCATGCTCTGGGTAATGGACCCGTTCAGCCCCTGGATGTCCTCCAGGCCGGTGCGCTCGGCGAACTCCTGCAGGGCGACGTTCAATGGCAAACCGGCACGCGACTTCTGGCAGACCAGGTGTAGCTCTTCGGAGAGCTGGAAGTGGCTGAGGCGAATCTCGGTGGCGACCCGGTTCAGTGCCGCCAGCAATCCCAGCCCGGCTTCGCAGCAGACCACCAACAGATCCAGGGCATCAGGGAAGCCCACCTTGAGCTTGCGCATCCGTCGATTGGCCAAATGGTCCAGCACCATGGAGGGCAGGATGAATGCCGCCCCCATCATCACGGCGATGCCATAGAAGAGGATGGTCCTGGAGGTGTCGGGGAAGGCCTTGAGCAGATAGAGGGAGCCGATGGCGGCGCCCACAAACAGCAGAATACGACAGCCGTTGTAGATGGCCAGGGCACTATTGGAGTGAAAGCCCGAATGGATCAGTCGCTTACGTGTGTCTTCGTTGCCGAAGGCGAAGCGGCCAATCAGCTCCTGGTGCTTCTTGCCGGAGAGGCCATGCTCCAGGGACTGGTCAAAGTCCTGCTCCATAGTGACCTGAGGGCCCTCTTGCATCTTCAACTGAGCCAGGCGCTTGCGGGTCGGAGAATAGAGGCCGCTGAGGATCTGGCCGATGCCTAAGGCCAGGGTGACCCCGGCGGCGGCGGCGATGGCGTAGACCACATACAGCGCCTGAGTGGGATCGTTGAGTTGTTCGGTGATCAGGCTTAACAGATAGTCCATGGTTACACCTCAATGCGAATCAGTCGGCCAATCCAGTAGGTGCCGATGAGCATGCCCAGGGCGCCATATATCATCAGTCGGTGGCCATCGGGGCTGTCGGTCAGCTCTCTGGCGTAGCTAGGTGAGGTCAGAAACAGGAAGGCAAACAGGCCCAGGGGCATCAGCACCAGTACCCAGGCGGACATGCGTCCCTCAGCCGACATGGATTTCACCTTGCGCTTGAAGGTGAAGCGCTGACGGATGATGCGAGAGAGGTTTTTCATGTTCTCTGCCAGGTTACCGCCGGTCTCCTTCTGCACCTGCACCGCAGAGGAGAAGGCCATGGCGGAGACAGAGGGGACTCGCTCGATGAAGCGCAGCAGCGCCCGCTTAGTGTCCTTGCCGTAGTTGATGTCGGCAAACATCAGCTTGAACTCGAAGGCCAGGGGGCCCTCCATCTCCTCGTACACCAGTTTGATGGAGTCGGAGAAGGCGTAGCCGGCCTGCAGACCCCGGCGCAGGATGTCCAGGGCTTCGGGAAACTGAGTCTCAATCGCCTCCATACGTTTATCGAAATCCCGGTTGAGCTTCATGTGGAACAGGGTGATGGTCAGTACTGCCGTGATGATGCAAAACAGCATGTCATTGGTGAACATCCAGCAGAGGGTGGTGAGCACCAGGGCGGAAAACAGGGCCATCATCAGATACTGGTGGCCCAGATAGGCGGACCCGGATTGTTCCAGTTTGAATGACAGGTTCTGGATGAAGGCGTAGCTTTCCAGCTGCCGGCCCAGGGCTGAGGTCTTCTGCAGTCGGTTGCGCCTGAGCAGAGACAGATTCTCCTCGTCGTCTCCTTTCTCCTTGGCCAACTGCTTTAGCCGCTCCTTGATCACCTTGGTGTCGCCCCGCTGGGGGCGGTACACAGGCAGGAACAAGGCTTGGGAGAGCAGCAGTACGGCGGCGAACACGCAGCCGAGGAAGATCAGTTCAATGCTCATGGCCGCCTCCTAGAGAATGTCCATGTTGTTGTCGACGCCAAAGAGTTCGAAGGGCAGGATAATCCCTTTCTTGGCCAGTTGGTCGTGGAAGTTGGGAATGACGCCACTGGCGCGGTACTGGCCCAGGATCTGCCCATCCTCGTTTCTGCCCTGGCGCTGGAAGCCGAAGATCTCAGACATGGTGATCACCTCACCCTCCATGCCGTTGATCTCGGTGATGGACACCACCCGCCGCTTGCCATCCTCCTGGCGCTCCAACTGAACCACCATGTCGATGGCGGAGGCGATCTGAGTACGGATGTTCTTCACCGGTACATCAAAGCCGGCCATGCACACCATGTTTTCCAGACGGCTGAGGGCGTCCCTGGCCGAGTTGGCGTGAAGTGTGGTCAATGAGCCTTCGTGGCCGGTGTTCATGGCGGTGAGCATGTCCATGGCTTCGGCGCCACGAACCTCACCCACAACGATGCGGTCCGGCCGCATCCGCAGGGAGTTTTTCACCAGATCCCTCTGGGTGACTTCGCCTCGCCCTTCCAGGTTGGAGGGGCGGGTTTCCAGCCGGACAATGTGGGGCTGCTGCAACTGCAGTTCTGCGGAGTCCTCGATGGTGATGATCCGCTCATCGGAGGGGATGTAGCCGGAGAGGATGTTGAGCAGGGTGGTTTTACCACTGCCGGTTCCCCCGGAGACCAGAACATTGAGCTTGCCCATGACCACGGCATTGAGCACGTCGGACATCGCCTGGGTCATGGAGCCAAAATGCACCAGCTGCTCCGCGGTCAGTTTGTCCACGGTGAAGCGGCGGATGGACATGCTGGGACCGTCCAGGGCCAGGGGGGGGATGATGGCGTTGACCCGGCTGCCGTCTTTGAGACGGGCATCCACCATGGGGCTGGACTCATCCACCCGGCGGCCGACGCCGGAGACGATCTTGTCGATGGTGTTGAGCAGGTGCTGGTCATCGTTGAACTGCATGGGCACCTGCTCCAGCTTACCGAAGCGCTCCACGAAGATGTGGTTGAAGTTGTTGATCAGGATGTCGGAGATGGTGGGGTCTTCCAACAGGGTCTCCAGTGGTCCCAGTCCCATGACTTCATCATTGATCTGCTTGATGATCTTCTCTCTGGAGCTGAGATTGATCGGGCGTGGGTTCTCATAGAGGATCTCGTTGCAGATCTTGGCGATCTGCTGCCTGGCTTCCACCTCGGACACCGCCTCCAGCCGGGAGACGTCCAGCAGCTGCATCAGGCGATCGTGCAACTCCCTCTTAATGATGTTTTCCTGCTCTGTCAGCAGCTTCTTACTGATGTCATTATCGTTTTGAGTGGCATCCATAGCTTATCGTCTCCAAATTTTATCCCACAGGCTGCCCTTGGTGTCGTCATCCATGGAGGGCAGAAGGTCGTCGCAAATCGCCTTGATGTCCTTAGTGATCGCCTCTTTCGCGGCAAACTCAGAGAGGCGTTTGCCCTCATCTACGCAGACACTGACGCGTTTGAAATCGTTGCGTACCGTGTACACGGAGTTGATGCCCACGGTCTCTTTCACGTCGGAGAGGGTGAGCTGGCTCTTTGAGGGGGTGTAGCGGTTGAATACGATGTGAATGCGCTCCTTAGGAATCCCCAACTGAACGGTAAAGAAGCGGATGGACGACGCGGCGTCCCGCAGGCAGGCGATGCTGTCCTGAATCACCAGCAGGATGTGCTGGGCATCGGTGAGAATTGGCAGGGACCAGGTGTCCGGTCCCCGGGACAGATCAACGGTCACCGAGCTGTAGTGGGCGCGAATCTTGAACAGCAGGGTGGGCAGATTCTGGAACTGGAAACAGTTGCTGTCCAACTGGCTGAAGGGCATGGAGGGCAGCAGGTGGATATTGCCCAGCTGACTCATCAGGCCGGTAATGGCGGTGTCATCCAGCTCTTCCACCTGGGACAGGGCGTCGTGGAAGTAGTACTGAGGTTTGCTGTCCAGCAACAGCATCTGGCTGCCATGAAGATGGTCACCATCAAGCAGGGCAACGTTTTTCTTGGACTCACGCTGGGAAAGCTCATCGGCAATGGAGGAGGCGAGGAAGCTGGCACCGGCCCCGCCTTTGGCGTTGACCACGGCGATGGTGGGGGCCAGCTCCATATTTTCCGCCATGCGGGCGGCAACTTTGTAGATGGCGTTGGTCAGCTCTGCCGGATCGGACTCCAGGGGGATGAAGTCGTTGGCCCCGGACTGCATGGCGGTGCGCAGCACTTCGGGGGAGGCCTCATTACCCAGAATCAGCATGTTATCGCAGCGACTGGCGAAGTTCTGGATCAGGGTCACCGCCTGACGTTCGTTGTTGGGCACCAGCAGGATCAGCAGTTGGGTGCTGTCCAGCACCTCCCTATTGATCTGGTTGATGGGGAAGGAGTCCAGATTCAGGTTGGGGGTGGATCGCAGCACCTCGACCAGGGACATCTGGTCGGTCAGGTTGGCCGCTACCAGCAGTGCGCTCACCGGGACAGGCAGTGCCTTGGGGCCTCTGGCCCTGGGCTCTTGCTGAGCCTCTTTGCCCTCCGCTTGGTCCCATTGGTCCTGGCGAAGGGGGGTATTTGATTTATCCATCTTTGTATACTCCTTGCCTTCTGTCATGTGCACACCGTGACGCCGAAGCGAGTCCTGCCGAGGCTTTCCCTGGGCAGGGTGGTGACGAAGTCCGGTGAGTTGATCTGGAAGGTCAGACCCGGAACCACGAAGGTATGTTGGTAATTGGTGATAGAGGCCCTGACCAGATCGATGTCATTGAAGTTGGCGGCCGCAGTGCCATCCAGTTTCAGGTACTCAATGGTCAGGTTGGCGGTGGAGATATTGGGGCCAAAGTCGGTGCCATCAAACAGAGCCAGGGTCTCCAGGGCCGCCGGAGCAGCAGGGGATGCGCCCAGGTCCGGCGAGCACACGGTCGCCAGCCTGGCGGCTCGCCTGGAGGCCTCGGTCAGCACGTTGTAGGAGAACATCAGCCGGGACACCTCCAGACAGGCGAAGATGGCTATGAATACAATGGTGGCGACGATGGCAAACTCCACCGCATACACCCCTTTCTGTTGCTTGAGTCGACGCTGCATCATCTTCATGGGATGGCCCTCATGGAGATGGTGGCGGTCAGGGGAAAGTCGTAATCCACGGTTTCACCGTAGTTGCCCGCCAGGTTGCCACTGAAGATTGGTGTCCAGTTGTAGGTGGCGGTGACGGTGATGAGATCGCCGCCGGTGATGGCGATGCTGATGTCATCGGCTGTCAGTCCGGCGAGCAACGGGGTGGTGCCACTGCTCTTGCCATAGAGAGCCAGCGCCTTGGCGGTATTCTGGGTGCTGGCTTGCAGCGTCAGGTCGCTGGCGCCGTTGGAGTCGGTGTAGGCCTGGGAAGCCAGGTAGCGGCAGGCGTCGCGCACCACGGAGTTAAGCTGGTTGTATTGATACATCAGCCGGCCCAACTCCCCAACCCCGAAGAAAAGCAGAAACAGCAAGGGGAGGGTGACCATAGCTTCTATGGCCGCCACCCCCCGCTGCTTGCTGCGCGTTACTCGAGTCAGTGCCATCATCATGAATCCTTATTGTCCGGGTCCCGGTACAGGACTATGGTGAAGGGGCCATCGCTGGCCGAGGTGTCCTGGGTGGGGTTGCCCGTGCCGGTGCAGTCATCCACAAATTCGCCGATGACGTAGGCCAGGTTGCCCTTCTGGATCACCTCCTGCATGAAATAGAAGCAGGCAAAACCCTTGAATTCGATGTCGTTGTTCTGGCCATTGGCCAGGCCGTCACAGGCGCCCACCACGATGGCAAACTCCCGGCGCTTGGCGCCGCCGCTGTTGTCCCAGCTGTCACCGGTGGCGGCGCAGCTGTCCTGGAAGCGGGAGCCACCATCCACGGTGTTGTCGACGTAGTTGTCGGCGTAGTCGGAGTAGCGGTACAGGGACGGGGTCGAACCGGTGCCATCCACTATGGTGCCGTCAGAGGAGAAGACAATGTTGTCATCGTCGTCGATGTCCAGCTCTTCGCCGACGCAGATGTCCTTGTCCCTGGGGTGATCCGTGGAGTTCACAGTGCCGCCGTGGTAGATCCCCAGGCGGGTGTTCATGCCTGTTGCCACCGGGCCGACGTTGTTGCCGGGCTCGGTGGAGACTCCTTCGGTGGCACCGAAACAGTAGTTGGTGTCTGAGTTTTCGCCCGCCATGGCATCTCGGATGTCGGCGGCACCGGAGTTATCACCCAGTCGAATCAGCTGGAAGTTGCCGGGGCCAATGTCCGAGTCCTGCTTACTGGAGATCTTCATCGACATGATGTTGCCGCGAGGGTAGCCAAAGGGCTCTCCCGGGGTGTCCCCCTCGCACACCATCATCGGCAGTACGTTCTCGGAGCAGTTCACCAGGGGCAGACTGGGGCCCGCCACCGCCGAGGCACTGGTGAACTTGTCCATGTTGATCGCCTGACCCAGGTAGGTGGCCAGCTGGACGTTTTCCACTCTTATCCGGACATACTCGGCACTGGTGTCTGTGGTAACGATGAAGGGGTCCGGCTGGAGGGAGAACTCCACCGCCACCTGAGGCGCCACCTGGTTCTGGCTGTAGGTCAGACTGGCGGTGTCGATGTCCTCCTGAAGCTGGCTGAAGTCGGCATTACCCAACACAGCGAGCAGGGTGGCAATGCCATCCTGTCTGGCTGTGGTGTGGTCGTTGCCCTCCTTGACCACTGAGATGGCCGCGCTGAGAGCGGCGGAATCGACGGCGTTCTGCAAGCGGGTCTTGCTCAATAGCAGGTGTCCGCTCTCAAGGGCCATGGCCGCCATGATCAATATGGTCAGCAGTGCAACGGTGACCAGCACCAGAATAGAGCCCCGCTGCTTACGCTGCGATTGGCTCGCGGGCTGGAAAGATGCTCTCAACATTGTGGCCTCCTAGGTGGCGCCGATAAACGGCTTAGTTGCTTTCACCTCCCAGATTCGCCTCTTTAAATTCGCTGCGGGCGGTCTCTGGTCGGTAGGTGGAGGTGCGGTAGTTTTCCATTACCGCCACACCATACTGGCCATCCAGGCTGCTCACTCGGCCGGCATTCCTTGCCACCGCATCGGGATCCAGGATCTCCTGCTGTTTGATTGTCCTGGTTGCCTCTCCCATCTCGAACTGGGAGATGACGTCTGTTGCGCAGCCACTCAGAAGCAGCGCTGAGGAAACTGCGATAACCATGGTTTTCATAACGCGCTCCTTAGAGTGAGTGGCCATATTTGTTCTGGGTGCCGCCTGTGTCCGTGGTGGGCATGGGCTCCTGCACTTCGGCCGCCGGATTGGGATTGGTCTCAGGTTGGACGGTTTCCTCACGCTGGGACAGTTCGCCCAGCAGGTAGAAGCCGACATCGGAAGGGGAGACGAACCCGTCGGTGGGCAGTACCAGATCATCACGAATGATGGGGCGCACCAGGCGTGGGGTGACCAGAATCACCAGCTCGGTTTCACCGTTGCGGTACTCCTGGCTGCTGAACAGCTGTCCCAGTACGGGGATCTCACCCAGGCCGGGTAGCTCATCGATGCTTTCACGCACGGTGTTGCTCAGCAGGCCGGCAATGGCGATGGTCTGGCCATCCCCAAGCTCTACGGTGGAGGCGGCGCTGCGCTTGATGATGGATGGAGTGACCAGAGCCGTGGTAGAGCCCTGAGGAATAACGCCGACGGAGTTGGCGTTACTCAGCTCACTGACCAGCACATTCAGGTTTAGGTTGATTCGTCCGGAGTCCAGTACGGTTGGTACGAACTTGACGCCGACACCGAAGCTCTTGTACTCGATGGTAGTACCTTCTCGGCTGGGCACCGGAACCGGGAACTCACCACCGGAGAGGAACTCGGCCATCTGGCCGCTGAGGGCGGTCAGATTGGGCTCTGCCAATACCCGGGCCAGGCCCTGTTGTTTCGCCGCGTCCAGGGCGAAGTTAAACAGGAAGTCGCCGCTGACGTAGCTGCCGAAAAAGCCCTTGTCGTTGATGATGCCGTCACCGCCGATGATGCCGCCGATGAAGTCGCTGCCCTCAGAGATGATCTGGAAGTCGGAGTCCAGTTGGCGCGCCAGTTCGCGTTGCACCTCGGTCACAGTGACCTCCAGCATCACCTGATGGCCGCCGCCCACAGACATGATGTTCAGCACTGTGCTTGGGTTGCCCTTGGTGTCTGCGGCCACCGCATAACCTTCGGCCAGGTTCATGGCCATGGTCATTCGCTCGGTGTTGGACACCTGACCACCGATCACCAGTTGACCCTGAGAGCTGTGTACCTCAATCAGTTCCTCTGGCAGGAAGCGGTAGAGCTTCTCCTTGAGGCCATTGAGGTCATGGGTGATCTCGATATCGATGATGTCGACCAGGCGATCCTCTTCATCCCACACCAGGATATTGGTGCTGCCCAACTGCTTGCCGAGGATGTAGAGCTCTGTGGGCTGCATGATCAGGATGTCGGCGATCTCCGGGTTACCGACGGACACCCGGGCTGCCTCCTGCTTGATGGGCAGGGTCCGAGATTTGTAGATGGGCACAGGGAAGCTCTGCTGCTGCAGGGAGGTGGGCCCCCCCGCCTGTACCGGTGCTACCGTCATCAGGCCCAGCAGTACAACCAGACTGAACAGGTGACGGAGAAGCGATGTGTGGGATCTTGCCATGGCGTTTCCTTCCTTCTTCGCTGTGAACCCATCAACTCTCGACGCTGACGGTTTGCTGTGAAGTACCGCGAATCACTTCAATCTTGCGCTTGTGGGTCTGAACCGGCTTGGTGACCACAGGTACGGGCTGAACCGGTTTGGGCTCAGGTTCCGCTTCAGCAGGCTCTGCAGTGTTGCTCGCAAGCTCTGCTTCGCTGTCGTCTGTGGGGTTACGCAGGGCCAGCTGGATCTTGCCTCTGGCCTTGGCACTCATCAGGGACTCGGCTTCCTCAAGAGACACCTCCAGGGTCACGGCGCGCACCACCAAAGGTTGGTTGGTCTCTTGATCCACCTTCTGGTCCACCGCCAGTACCTTGAGGTTGCTCAGCACCACATCGGTTACCGATTCGGCGGCTTCGCTGCGGACGTTGCCAATTTTGTAGGTGACCAGAACATCCACCCGATTTCCCGGCAGCAGGAAGCCAGCTACGCCGACTACGTCATTGACTCGAATGGTCACCGCCCGCTTGTGGGGCTCGATGAGGCTGGCCAGCACACTGCCTTCACCTCGCTCGGCCAGCTTGTCCGGGTGAAGAATGTCGCCCCGGATCATGGGGAACTTGGCCACCTTGTCCACGACATCGGCGGTAGCGGTGACGGCGTCATCTGGCACCAGCTCATTGGGGATGGGCTGCATGCTCAAGTGGCGGGTTTCCAACACGGTTCCGGCGGGCACATTCACCGCCATGGTGACCACGATGGACTGGTTGGGGTTGCCGTCTGCCGGTTGCCTTTGTTTGAGCCAGCTCTGGGCTAGCAAAACCGCTCCGACACCAAACAGCAGAGACAACAGAACGAAAAACATTGACCTGGTATTCATCTCTCCTCCTGACCTTAGCCGCTTTCAGGCGCCTAGCGCGCTGAGCTGACAAAGTAGATCGACCATGCCCGCTCAATAAGCTGCTGAGTCACTGCTGCGGGTAGCTGGTTGTAACTGATCTGGTCCGCCACAATGGAGAGCAGATCTCTTGGGTGGCAGGGTAATAGAGGTTTCCCTGACCTGCCGTAGAGTGTATTTATTAGCCACTCACAAACTTCCGGATCGAAATTTAAATTCAGCTCTTCGCAATTTTGCCACCAGATATCCATGTATTGATCTTTATTGATGGCGGAAAATTCTATTTTGTAACCCAGACGTCTTAAGAAGGCGTCATCCACAAGCTCGTTTGGATCAAGGTTAGTCGAGAAAAGCAGTATCTGCTCGAAGGGCACATCAAAGTGTTCTCCGCTGGGCAGAGAAAGGAAGTCGCGACGCTCCTCCATTGGCACAATCCAGCGATTGAATATCTCTTTGGGAGTAATTTGCTGCCGTCCCAAATCATCGATAAGCAGAATGCCGTTATTGGCTTTCAGGCCGATGGGCGAGTGATAGGTTTTGCTGTTGCTGTCGTAATGGACATTCAACATATCCTGGGTGAGTTCCCCGCCCACAACCAGCAATGGGCGTCGACACCTGTGCCAGCGCGCATCATGGCCTTCACTGAGCAACAGAGGACTGGACTCATCCTGATCATCGGTTTCATGCAATTCGTGAATCTGAGGATCGAACACCTGAATAATGGCCTGGCCGATGCAGATGGCGTGGGGAATAAAGACGTCGTCGCCGAGCACCAGATTAAAATGCCTGCACAAGTAACTTTTACCCGTACCTGGAGGGCCGTAGATGAGTACAGGACGCTTGGAGTTCAGGGCCGGGCCAATCTCCTCCATCAGGCGGTCAGGCAACACCAGGTTGGCCATGGCTGCTTCGATGAGATTTCGGGTGATGGCGATGTTGCGGCTGGACTGGGCCCGGCATACCTGCCAGTACTGGTCCAGAGGCACCGGAACCGGTCCAAGATAACCGCTTTTCAGGTAAGCGGTTTCTGCATGGGCTCGACCGGTGTGGCTCAGGGCATAACGCATCTGGCCATCGCTGGAGGTCTGCTTGTTCTCGACCAGACTCTCCTGCTTGCACTTGTCCAGCAACTGCTGCACCAGGTTACCGGGCAGGGCCAGCCGGTCGGCCAGATCATTGAGGGTCAGGACGTCGCCGTCGCTCAGGTGCTTGATGACCAGACTCTGAAGCATGGGAAGCGAAATGCCCACATCCGCCAGTGACACTGGCTTGCTGACTCCGGCTTCGAAGGAGGGCAATGCGGATGAATCTAATGCCTGGTTCATTTCAGTTGTCCTTTGTATTAACCCTGTAACTTCACGGAATTGCCTTAGAAGAAATTATTGATGCTTTCGTTATCAACTAATAAAAATAGAGGGGGAGATAAGTAGTAATATTGTTTATCTGAGCGCAAGGATTTCTCCGCCAATTAAGCTGAATAGATCTTTTTTATTCGGGAGAGTTCTAAGGCTATTGGCCGTCGCAATCTCCGGCGGCATCGACATTGCTGCACATTTCAGATATTCTGCCAGCTGTCTCGGTGCCGAGTTCATTAAAGGCAACGACCATTCCTGCGGCGACCAGACTTCCCGCTATGGCATATTCCACAGTGGAAAGTCCGCTTTCATCTTTCCAGAAAGCTTTTATACTTGACTGTTGCATTCCCCTAGCCTCTGTCAAATTGGTTGCATCGAATTGCGCACTATCTCAAGCCTAGACAACGGCAATGAAATTGGCCTTTCTCCCAGTTGCGTAGGCTGACACCAGACTGCGATCGAATATTTACAGCCCGGGTAGATTGGTGGGAACCAACATGATGATCAGCCAGCCTATGGCCAGGGCGGGAGCATAGGGCACACGCAGCCCTGCGGCCTCATAGGGGCTGGGTTTGAAGTAGGTGCGGGTGATCAGGCACTGATAGTAGCGTTTGAGGCTGGCCACGACGCCGTACCAGCCAACCCGGAACAGGGCAAAGCCCATGGTGGTGAAGCCTCCGGCGATGATGCCGAAGCAGAGGTTCCAGAACACCATGTAGGGCCCCAGAATGGCTCCAATGCCAATCATCAGTTTGACGTCACCTGCGCCCAGCATCTTCTTGGTGTAGAAAAAGATCAGCAGCACTGCCGCCGCTATGGCGCCTGCCAGGGAGGTGAGCAGGCCACTCCAGCCATCGAACACCAGATGCAGTCCCAGGCCGCCAAACAGGGCAGAGAGAACCAGCCAGTTGGGGATGCGCTCCGTTCGAAGATCGGTGAACACGGCTATCAGAAACACGATGGAGGTCAGTACGTATTGGCATTGGAGCAGTGTCATGATGTTTCCCCCCTGAAAAAACAGAGCACTGCCAAAAGGCAGTGCTCTTCTTCGCGACAAAGTATGTCAACGTCCATGTTTACTGGCCGTCACAGTCACCGGCTGCGTCTACAGCAGAACACAGCGCAGAGATTTCCTGCGTGGCCTCTGTCCCTAGCTCACCAAACGCGATAACCATACCGCCTACTACCAGGCTACCGGCAATGGCATACTCTACCGCGGACAAACCGCTCTCATCATTCCAAAACTCAACGAGTGCTTTCTTGAACATAGCAATTATCTCCGCGCAGTTAGTATTACCTGTTTAATGTTCCAGGAATGTGTACGAGCGATAGGGTAAGAGGTGCTCGACACTGTTTTAACGTTAGTCTAGAAAATTAAGTTCTGCCTAGCCTGAAGTTGCGAAAACTTTCATTTAAATGAAGCTGAGTAGATATTCTCACTCCTGCCTTCATTTGTTTCTTGATCAAAAAATCAAGTATATCCGTCAGTTAAATTAGGTTGTATATGTCGGCGGCGATGGAAGCTCCGTTGTCACCTTTTGGCCAGGCGGGCATATAGACAATATACACTTTGGCCGTTGTGCCCAGTCTTTGGGTAAAACTGTCCCTGCTCTTTTTTGCATATTGCAATTTTTGACGTTCAGGTAAAGGAATATTCCTTTCCAAGTAGGAGAGCAGGCGATCTATATCCTGTATTCGTATACAACCATGGCTGAGCGCTCTCTGAGAGCGTCGAAACAGTTTTCTATTCGGGGTGTCATGAAGAAATATGGCGTTGCTGTTGACCAGGTTCAGTCTCGCTGTCCCCAGGGCGTTGTTGCTGCCCGGTTTCTGCTTGAGCTGATACTGAGATAGCAGGTCGGGTAACTGGCCTGGGGCAACACTCTGCCAGGGCAGAGGGAGAGATCCCGGGGTCTTGGGATCGATAAGCTCAAACCCCTGGCGCTTGAGGCTGTTGCTGTCCCGCCGGTAGGCAGGCAACAGTTCCCCCCTGATGATGCTCCAGGGCGGCGTCCAGCTGGGGTTTAGGGTCACGGTACTGAAGCGGCTGTTGAATCTTGGGGTTGGGGTCTCCGGCGCCCCGATGATGACCGGCAACACCATGTGGACTTTTTTGCCCTCCAGGGCCATCAACTGATAGTGGGGCAGGTTGACCAGGATGGCGTCGCCGCTGAGTTTTGGTGGCAGTTGCAGCCATTGACGCAGACTGAACCTGATGGCGGCCAGCCTCGCCTGATTGTCCATGGAGAGTGCCGCGATGGTCTCCGGTGTCAGCCGGCCCGACTCGGGAAGTTGGCTCTCCCGCTGAAAGCGGCGCAGAGCATCGATGAGGGGCGGGTCCCAGACATCCCTATTTACCAGGTGAGGCGGAAGGGTTTCTCCGAGCCTGGCGGCCAGCAGCCGACGCAGGGGAACGAGCTCTTTATGAGCCTGGCCCAGGGAGTAGGCGCTGATCTCGGTAAAATCCGGTCGAGGCAGACTGGCCAGTTTCAGCTCTTCGTGAAGCGCGGCTCTGAGTCGTTCGAAAGCCTGATAACTGGGGGCGATGCCGTTGACCCAGGCCTGGAGTTCGTCGGCGGAGCCAATCTGGGTCAGCTTCTGTAGAGTCGGGTCCGGCGACCTTCCCTGTAATGAAGCCTGGAAACGCACCAGGCGCTCACTGGCCAGGTTGGCCTGGGCCGCGTCTGCAGGACGTTCTGCGCTGAACTGAAGATCCACCAGCAACTGGTACCAGTGGTCCGCCCAGGGAGCCTGACCAGGTGCAGGCCAGAGAGGTTGCCCCTGAAGGGGCAGAGACAGGGTGAGCAGGAGCAGTATCAGGCTGCGCATCAGCTCTCCGAGGCCAGGTAGTCCGGACTGCGGCACTGAAGGTAGCGATGAAACGCGTGGCTGTGCCTGCCCTGGCTTCGTCCCTGTTTAAACTCCGTGGGGGTGATGCCGTAGTGCGCCTTGAAAGCCCGGCAGAAGTGGGAAGGAGTGGAAAACCCCAACTTGTAGGCCACGGAGGCGATGTTCAGACCTTCATCCTGCAGGGCTTCGGGGGCGGCTTCAAGTCGGCGGCAGACCAAGTATAGGCTGAATTTGAGCCCCAGGTGCTGACGAAACAGGTGACACAGCCGGCTGTCGCTGATGCCCGCTTCCTGGGCGAGCTTTTGCAGGGAGAGCGGTTGCTCGAACCTCTGCTCGATGTTCTCCAGAACGTTGCGCAGTTTCTCGTGGGTGGGGCGCAGGCTGTGGCCCGGGGCCTGAAAGCCATCGTTGAGCAGCAGTTTGACCTCCACCGCGTCGGCGGGGGAGAGGGGCAGGGCAAACACCTGGGTGATCTGCAGAGACAGGGCCAGCTTCAAGACGGGAATGTTGAGCCTGGGTACCAGCCAGATAATTTTTCGGTCAGGCTGCTGCTCCCTCAGTTCCCTGGCTCGGCTGAGCTCCGCCGAACTCTGGGTGTCGAACTCCACCAGACAGGGGCAGCCTTCTCGTTTGAGTTCGCTGAAAGGCTGCATCTCCACCTTAAGTGCGTCCGCCAGTTGATGGCGCACACGCCCTAAGGGTTGTTCTGAGAAGTGGGTCAGCACCACCCTCGGCACATCCATTGTTAACATAGTTTACCCCATTGTCATCGTTGTCAGTGGCCATGTTTCTGTCGGCACGGCTCAGTAATAAGAGCTAGTACATCTCTGACGTTAGCGCAAAGAAATCACACTATTAGTGGGAGTTAGATGCCCGAGGCCGCAAGGGAATGGAATGACAAAGCCCGCATGAGAGCGGGCTTTGGGGAAGTATTGTCAGAGCCAGGGGGCCGGTTCAGAAGCCTGGCGGCAGGAACTAGTCCGCCAGGGCCAAACTGAGCTGAAAAAGAACTAGTCCGCCTTGTCTTCCGGTTTGAAGTCCTTGGGCAGGTGGCGGTAGAGGTAAAGGATGGTCAGCAGGGTGTACACCAGGGTCATCCCCATCAGGCCAAATACCTTGAAGTTTACCCAGGCCTCCTGAGACAGGTTGAAGGCGATATAGAGGTTGAGTACACCGCTGGCGATGAAGAACACCACCCAGGCCAGGGCTGCCCGGCGCCAGATGGTGTCGGGCAGAGGCATCTCTTTGCCCAGCATCGCCTTGAGCAGGGACTTGTTCATCAGCTCGGCGATCAGCAGGGCGCCGGCAAACAGGAACTGGACTATGGTGACCTTCCATTTGATGAAGGTGTCGTCCCTGAGCACCATGGTCAGGGTGCCAAATACCGCCACCAGGGCGAAGGTGATCAGGTGCTGCTTCTCCACTCTCTTGTAGAGCAGATAGATAAGGGCGATCTGCACCGCTGAGGCGGCCACCAGGGCACCGCTGGCGAGAAAGATGTCGTAAAACTTGTAGACGGCGAAAAATACCAGCAGGGGCAGGAAGTCGAGGATCTGTTTCATTGTGTCTCTGTCATCCAGGGGCAGGCGGACAGTCTAACCAATAGCACAAGTGCTGGAAAGGCGGAGCGCATAGGGCTCCGCCTTTTGGAGCGGCTTTTAACCAACTTTGCGGGTGGCGTCCTTCATGGCTCGGGTAAACCGGGTTAACTCCTCGGTCATACGCTCAATGTCGCCATGATATTTCTCGATGATCTTCACCGTGGCACTGCCGGAGATGGCGCCGGCGGCACCCGCTTCGACCGCATCACGCACCTGCTGGGGTTCGGAGATGCCGAATCCGAGAATGGCCGGTGGTGCGTTGAAGGCATTGAGGCTCTCCAGCAGCGGACCAACCGGCATCCCCGCCTTGGTCTCGGTGCCGGTAACACCGGCCCGGGAAAGCAGGTAGGTGTAGCCCTCTCCCTGTTCGGAGACCGCCTTCAGGGTTTGCTCGTCGCCATTGGGGGGGGCGATGAAGATGGGGGCCACTCCGTGACGCCGTGCGGCTTCGGCAAACTCCTTGCTCTCCTCCACGGGGACATCGGCCACCAGTACCGAGTCGATGCCGGTGTCGCGGCAGCGCTGATAGAAGGCGTCGACCCCGGGGGAGAACACCAGGTTGGCGTACACCAGCAGACCGATGGGCAGCTGGGGGTAGCGCTCACGCACCTGGGCCAGCAGTTCGAAGCAGCGGGTTGGAGTGGTGCCCGCATTCAGGGCACGCACCGTGGCGTTCTGGATGGTGGGGCCGTCCGCCAGGGGATCGGAGAAGGGGATCCCCAACTCCAGGGCGTCGGCACCGCCGGCCACCAGGGCGTCGATCACCGCCAGGGTCTGCTCCGGATGGGGGTCACCCAGGGTGACAAAGGGGACAAAGGCGCCTTCGCCCTTTTCGCTCAGGGCGTCAAACAGGTTCTGGTAACGGCTCACAGTTTGCCCTCCTGCTCCAGGATGTTGTGTACGGTAAAGATGTCTTTGTCTCCACGGCCGGAGAGGTTGACCAACAGCAGGGTCTCCTCTGTCGCCTGCTCTGCCATCTTGTAGGCGTGAGCCAGGGCGTGGGAGGACTCCAGGGCGGGGATGATCCCCTCACAGGCGCACAGGCGCTGGAAGGCGGTCAGGGCCTCGTCGTCGGTGATGGAGGGGTACTGGGCCCGGCCGGTGGCGGCCAGGTGGGCATGCTGAGGACCCACTGAGGGGAAGTCCAGGCCGGCGGAGACCGAGTAGGACTCCTGAATCTGGCCGTGATCATCCTGCATCATCGGGGATTTCATGCCGAAGAAGATGCCGGTGCTGCCATGAGCCAGGGGGGCGCCGTGCTCGCCGGAGTCGATGCCGTGACCGGCAGGCTCCACGCCGATGAGTGCCACGTCGGTCTCTTCGATGAAGTCGGCGAACAGGCCGATGGCGTTGGAGCCACCACCGACACAGGCGATGACCGCGTCGGGCAGGCGCCCCTCTTTAGCCAGGATCTGCGCCTTGGCTTCCTCACCGATCATCCGCTGGAACTCACGCACTATGGTGGGGAAGGGGTGAGGCCCGGCGGCGGTACCCAGCAGGTAGTGGGCCTGGTCGTAGTTGGCGGACCAGTCGCGCATCGCCTCGTTACAGGCGTCTTTGAGGGTGGCGGAACCGGCGTGCACCGGAATCACCTCGGCGCCCATCAGGCGCATGCGGAACACGTTGGGGCTCTGACGTTCCACGTCCTTGGCCCCCATGTAAACCCGGCACTTAAGACCCAGCAGGGCACAGGCCAGGGCGGTGGCCACGCCGTGCTGGCCGGCGCCGGTCTCGGCGATGATCTCTTTCTTGCCCATGCGCTTGGCCAGCAGCGCCTGACCCAGGACCTGGTTGGTCTTGTGGGCGCCGCCGTGGAGCAGATCTTCCCGCTTGAGGTAGATCTTCACCTTGGGGTTGGGGCTGAAGTTGCGGGTCAGGGTCAGGGCGGTGGGGCGACCGGCGTACTCTTTCAGCAGCTCGGTAAACTCCTTTTGAAACTCGGGGTCCTGCTGGGCGTCGACGAACGCCTTTTCCAGCTGCTTGAGGGCCGGCATCAGGATCTGGGGCACGTACATGCCGCCATATTCACCGAAGTAGGGGTTTAGGATGGTCATGGGGCTTCCTCAGTATTGGCGCAGGCCGGCGAAGGCCTGGGCTATTTTATCTTGCTGTTTCAGGCCGGGGGCGGACTCCAGGCCTGAGTTGAGATCCAGTCCCAGGAAGCCGGCGGTGGCGGCCTCCTGGACATTGTCGGGGGACAGGCCACCGGCTAGCATGGCGCTGGGGCGGTCATCGCCCACTAGGGACCAGTCGAAGGTGGTGCCTGTGCCGCCAAACTGACCCGCCTTGGCGCTGTCGAACAGCAGGCGGTCGGCGTTGCCGACTCTGTTGCTGCCATCGGGCTTGACCGCCTTCCAGATCTGGGTGCTTTGCAGCTGGGGGCGCAGGGCATCGATGTAGGCCTCATCCTCGCCGCCGTGCAGCTGCACCGCATGCAGGGACAACTCGTTGGCCAGTTTGGCCACGGTGTCCGGGGATTCGTTGACGAACACGCCGACAAAGCGCAGATCGGCGGCCTGGCGCAGGCTGGCAGCCTGCTCCGCAGTGACGCAGCGGGGCGACTTGGCAGCGAAAATCAGCCCGCCATAGAGGGCGCCGGCCTCGGCCACCGCCTTGACGTCGGCTTCGCGGGTGAGGCCGCACACCTTGTTCTCGCCGAAGATCAGCTGGCGGCAGGCCTGGTCGATGTTGGCCTGGGCGGTCAGTTGGCTGCCCACCAAGAAACCATCTGCCAGGGGCGCCAGGCGGCGCACGTCCCGATGGGTGGCGATGCCGGACTCGCTGATCACCACGCGATCCTCAGGAATCTTGGGGGCCAGGCGCTCTGTGGTGGCCAGGTCGACGGAGAGATCGCGCAGATCCCGGTTGTTGATGCCGATGATGCGGGCGCCCAGGGCGATGGCGCGCTCCAGCTCCTCGTCGTTGCTGACCTCGGTGAGGATGTCCAGCCCCAGGGCATCGGCCTCTTCGGCCAGTGCCTGGTACTGCTCATCATCCAGTACCGACAGCATCAGCAGGGCGGCGTCGGCGCCCATGTGGCGGGCCAGGCGCAGTTGGCGGGGATCCACCACAAAGTCTTTGCACAGTACGGGCACGCTGACCGCGGCCCGCACCGCTTTCAGGTACTCGAAATCCCCCTGGAAGAACTGCTCGTCGGTGAGCACTGAGATGCCGGCGGCGTATTTGCCATAGATGGTGGCGATGGCCACAGGGTCGAAATCGGGGCGAATCAGCCCCTTGGAGGGGCTGGCTTTCTTGCACTCGAGGATGAAACCGGCGTTGCCGCCCTTAAGGGCGTCATACAGGGAGCGGTCGCTGGGGGCGGCGCGGCTGTGCAGCAGCTCGCCGTAGCGCTGCTCCAGCTGGTCGATGTGTCCGGCCTTGGTGTCGACAATCTTGCCTAGGATGGTACTCACTTACACCGCCTCCTGTTGGCTGAGCTGGGCGAAGTCACGGATCAGCTGCAGGGGCTTGGCGGCGTCCATGGTGGCCAGGGCCAGTTCGGTGCCCGCCTTCATGCTGTCCGCCTGACCGGACAGATACAGGGCGGCGCCGGCGTTGACCGCCACCGCGGCCCGCTGGGCATCGGTGCCGCCACCGCCCAGCAGCTGCTCGGAGATGACGCGGTTCTCTTCCGGCTCGCCGCCGCGGATGGCGGCCAGGTCGTACTGCTTGACCCCCAGGTCGGCGGGAGAGAAGTGGCGCTCTATCAGTTCACCGCCGACAATCTCCAGCGCCTGGCTGTCGCCGTGGATGGCCAGTTCATCCAGGCCGCTGCCGTGGACTACCATGGCACGCTCCACGCCCAGGGAGCGGATCACTTCGGCGATGGGACGAATCAGCTCTGGGGCGTAGACCCCCAGCAGCATCTGATTGGGGCGGGCCGGGTTGATCAGCGGTCCCAGCACGTTGAACAGGGTGCGGGTCTTCATTACCTGGCGTACCGGTGCGGCGTGGCGCATGCCGGCGTGGTAGTGGGGGGCGAACAGGAAGGTGACCCCCAGCTGGTCCAGGCATTTGGCAGAGTGGTCCGGACACATGGTCAGGTTGACGCCGAACTGGTTAAGCAGATCGGAGGCACCGGAACGGGAGGAGACGCTGCGGCTGCCGTGCTTGGCCACCCGGGCGCCGGCGGCGGCGGCGACAAAGGTGGCGGTGGTGGAGATGTTGATGGTGTTGGCACCATCGCCGCCGGTGCCGACGATGTCGATAAGATCGCCCTGTGGCCGGGGGAAGGGACGGGCTGCTTCGCGCAGGGCTTCGGCGGCGCCGGTGATCTCGTCAATCTTCTCGCCACGCAGCTTGAGGGCGGTGAGCACACAGGCCAGTTCCACCTCACTCACTTCGCCGTGGACCACGTAGCTGAACAGGGTCTTGGCCTGCTCCCTGGAGAGGGCGTTGCCGTCAAACAGCTGGGTCATCATCTTTTGTACTGGGGTCAGCATAGGGGCGTGTCCTCGGTCAGCAGGGTCAGGGTGCGGGTCAGCAAACCGCTGCCCTCCAGGGTCAAAATGGATTCGGGGTGGAACTGAAAGCCTACGGCCCTGTGCTCTGGGTGGACGATGGCCATCGCCATCTTCTCCACCTTGGCGGGCACCTTCAGGCAGTCAGGCACAGTATGGGCCACCAGGCTGTGGTAGCGTGCCACCGGCAGGGGGTTGGCCATGCCACTGAACAGCGGACCATCATCGTGGGTCATGGGGCTGGCTTTACCGTGCACCACCTCGCCGGCGAAGCCGACCTTGCCACCGTAGTGCTCCACCAGGGCCTGGTGACCCAGGCAGATCCCCAGGATCGGCAGCTTGCCGGCCACCAGGTCGATGAGCCGCATCATGCAGCCAGCCTCGGCGGGGGCGCCCGGGCCGGGGCTGAGCACCAGTACCGCGTCTTTATGTTCCTTAAGCAGCTTATCGGCCAGTTGCTCGGCGTCGATGTCGTTACGGTAGACGGTCACCGGGTGGCCCAGGCTGCGGAACTGGTCCACCAGGTTCCAGGTAAAGGAGTCGAAGTTGTCCAGCAGGATGATGGGGTTCACAGCTCACCTCCCATGGCGCGGATCACCGCCATCGCCTTGTTGCGGGTTTCATCGGCTTCCGACTGTGGGTCGGAGTCATACACCACGCCGGCGCCGGCCTGCACATAGGCGGTGCCACCGTTGACCAGGGCGGAGCGGATGACGATGCAGGTGTCCATGTCACCGCGGCCGTTGAGGTAGCCGACGGCGCCGCCGTAGCTGCCCCGTCGCTCCCCTTCCGCTTCTCGGAGCAGTTGGGCGGCGCGCACCTTGGGGGCACCGGTGAGGGTGCCCATGTTCATGCAGGCCTGGTAGGCGTGCAGGGCGTCCAGATCCTCGCGGAGCTGGCCGGTGACCCGGCTGACCAGATGCATCACATGGCTGTATCTGTCCACCTTGAGCAGCTCAGGGATGCGGCGGCTGCCGGGCTGGCTGATGCGGGCGATGTCGTTACGGGCCAGATCCACCAGCATCATGTGCTCGGCGGTCTCCTTCTTATCCTGACGCAGGCCCAGCTCGATACGGGCATCCAGATCATAGTCCAGGCTGCCGTCGGCGCGGCGGCCCCGGCGGCGGGTACCGGCGATGGGGTAGATCTCCACCTGGTTGGTGTCGGCGCCATATTTGAGGGCGCTTTCCGGCGAGGCACCAAACAGGGTGAAGGTTTCATCCTGCATCACGAACATGTAGGGGCTGGGGTTATCCCGGCGCAGCCGGCGATAGGCCTCGATGGGGTTGGGGCAGGGCAGGGAGAAGCGCCGGCCCGGCACCACCTGGAAGATGTCACCGGCACGGATGTGTTCTTTCAGATTCTCCACCTTCTTGCGGAACTGGGCGTCGTCCTGGCTCAGCTGGACTGTGGTGGGCTGTGCCACCGAGACCGCCTGGCCACCGCTGAAGCCATCGATGCGCCGGGCCAGTTCCGCCAGGGACTGGCTCAGGTGGTGCTGGCTCATCTCGGCGTGGTCACCGCCAAACAGGGTACCGATGAGGCGGGCGGAGCGGCGGCGGTGATCCAGCACCAGGGTCTGCTCCGCCAGGTAGAAGAGGTAATCCGGGCAGTTGTTGGGACTCTCTTTAACCTCCGGCAGTGGCTCTACCGTGGCCACCAGGTCGAAGGCGAAGCAGCCGGCCAGCATCAGCGACTGGGCACAGGCATCGTCATGATCCACCGCGGCCAGGATGCCCCGCAGTACCGACAGGGGGGAGGGCGCCTTGAGGCGGCTGTCCTCATCCAGGGCCTGGGGCTGCTGGGGCACGGTCAAGGCCAGGGTGTTGCCCTCAAGTCGGGGCGCGAACTCCGTCAGGCTGGCCTGAAGGTGGGGCAGCAGACTCTCGCCGTTGGCGGAGAGGGCCCGGCAGCTGATGCTGTGGCCGTTGCACTCGATGCGCAGGGCGGCGGCCAGCATCAGCAGGCTCTGGGTGTCCGCCTTGGTGTCCACCTCCGCAGACTCCAGCAGCATGGTGTTGGGCAGATCGCTGGCGAGGGCCTGGAACAGGTCCGCCGGCTGGTGTTGGTATTTGCAACTCAGGGTCAGGGTGTGGCTCTGACCCGGCTTTAGGGATGCGATCACTTCAGGCTCCTTCCCGCGGCTTCCACAAAGGGCTTCAAAGAGGACATTAGGTCATCAAATTGTTGAGGATCCAGGTTTTGATGTCCATCGGAAAGGGCCTGGGCCGGGTTGGTGTGTGTCTCGACTATGATGCCGTCGGCGCCCACCGCCGCGGCGGCGCGGGCCAGGGGGATCACCAGTTCACGGATGCCGGTGCCGTGGCTGGGGTCCACCAGCACCGGCAGGTGGGTCTTGCGCTTGAGGTAGGCAACGGCGTTCAGGTCCAGGGTGTTGCGGGTGGCGGTCTCATAGGTGCGGATGCCCCGTTCACACAGGATCACATTGGGGTTGCCGGCGTTGACGATGTATTCGGCGGCCAGCAGCAGCTCTTCGATGGTGGCGCTCATGCCACGCTTGAGTAGCACCGGGGTGTCCAGCTTGCCCACCGCTTCCAGCAGGCGGAAGTTCTGCATGTTGCGGGCGCCAATCTGCAGGCAGTCCACGTACTGGGCCATCAGTTCGGCGTCTGCGGCGTCCACCACCTCGGAGACGGTAGGCAGGCCGCTGCGCTCGCTGGTGGCCTTGAGGATCTTCAGCCCCTCCTCGCCCAGGCCCTGGAAGCTGTAGGGGCTGGTGCGCGGCTTGTAGGCGCCGCCGCGGATGGCGGCAACAGGGTGATGAGTCAGGTAATCGGCAATGCCATCCATCTGCTCCTGGCTCTCTACGGCGCAGGGGCCGGCAATCACGGTGAAGCCTTCCCCGCCCACGGCATGGCGGCCAATCTTGACCCGGGTATCGATGGGGTAGAGTTCGCGGCTCACCAGCTTGTAGGAGGAGAGGATGGGTTTGACCTCGTCCACCAGGGGGTGGCTTTCCAGGTGTAAAGATTGCAGTACACGCTCGTCACCCAGGGCGCCGAGAACGGTGCGCTCCACACCTGGCATGTAAAGGGGCTTGAGCCCTTTGGCTTCAATCTGGCTCAGCAGCTGCTGGGCATCTTCTTTACTGGCATGTGGCTTGAGGATGATGATCATGGCTAGTTGTTCCGTCAAATAGATATAAAAAAACCCGCTTTGGTTACAAAGCGGGTTTTCGTTGTCTGGTTTGTGTTCTCTGTTACTCAGGCACAGTCCAGCGCACTTCCCGCTTGCTTGGGATGTGCCACCACCACTGAATGTTAAACAGAGTTGCCTGAGTCACGTTAGAGATTCCGTAATTTCAAGTTTACGCGAAAGGTTTACACGGACAGTAACCCGAGGTGGCTTATGGTGTCAACCCTGGATTTGCCCACCGATTCCCCCTGGAGGGGGCGAGCTGGGAGGCCTGAAGCCAGATTGGCCCCCAACTCAGTGTAAAAGTGAAGTACAATATAGCTATCGTATTGTCTGCACAGACTGTTTTATGCAATTCCTGCAGTAGTCACCCAAGAGAACACCCAACTGCCCATGAAGTTTGATTTTCACTCCCACACCACCGCATCCGATGGCACCCTGACTCCGTCTGAGTTGGTGGGGCGGGCCCTCAACCAGCAGGTGGATGTGCTGGCCATCACCGACCACGACACCACCGCCGGACTGGCGGAAGCTCGGGATGCCGCCCAGGGCAGCGCGCTGACCCTGATAAGCGGTGTGGAGATCTCAACAAAATGGCACAGCTTTGACATCCATATAGTGGGGCTGGGGTTCGATGAGGAGAACGCCGAGCTGCAGCAACTGCTGACCGAACAGCGTCGCCGCCGGGACCTGCGGGCCAAGGAGATGGGCAACCGTCTGGCCAAGAAGGGGATCGCCGGCGTATGGGAGGAAGCGGTGCGTAAGGCCAAGGGGGCCACCGTGGGCCGGGGTCACTTCTCCCGGGTATTGCTGGAGCGGGGCCTGGTGACCACTCAGCAACAGGCATTCGACAAATACCTGGGGCGGGGCAAGCCCGGCTATGTGCCCAATGACTGGTGTGACATCGCCACGGCGGTGTCGGCCATTCACGGAGCCGGTGGGCTGGCGGTGCTGGCTCATCCGGGTCGCTACCAGCTCTCCAACAAGTGGCTGCGCAAGTTGCTGGCCCTGTTCAGTGAGGTGGGTGGGGATGCCATGGAGGTGGTGCTGTGTCAGCAACCTCGTAATGAACGCAGTTTCCTGGCTCAGCTGTGTCAGGAGCACCAATTGCTGGCTTCGGTCGGCAGTGACTTTCATCAGCCGGGCCGTTGGGTCGAGTTGGGCCGGCATCTGCAGTTGCCGGATCTCCCCGGCGTCTGGCAGAAGCTATACCAAGAACAATAAGTATCTGGAGGAGCAATGAGCCAGTTTTTCTACGTACACCCTGAGACGCCGCAGACGCGCCTGATCAACCAGGCGGTCGCCATCGTCCGTGGCGGCGGGGTGGTGATCTACCCCACCGACTCCGGCTACGCCATTGGCTGTGCCCTGGGGAATAAGAAGGCGCTGGACCAGATCTGCCGTATTCGTCAGATCGACAGTGACCACAACTTCACCCTGATGTGCCGGGACCTGTCCGAGCTGTCCCTGTACGCCAAGGTCGACAACCTGGCGTTCCGGTTGCTGCGTAACAACACACCGGGTCCCTACACCTTTATCTTCAAGGGCACCAAAGAGGTACCCCGTCGCCTGCTGAATGAGAAGCGTAAGACCATCGGCATCCGCATCCCCGATAACGCCATCGCCCTGGCGCTGCTGGAAGCCCTGGGGGAGCCGATGATGTCCAGCACCCTGATTCTGCCCGGCAAGGAGTTTGCCGAGTCGGATCCCGAGGAGGTGCGCGATCGCCTGGAGCATCAGGTGGACCTCATCATCCACGGTGGCTATCTAAGCGAGAGCCCCACCACAGTGGTGGATTGCAGCGACGATGATGTGCAAGTGGTTCGGGAAGGCGCGGGCGACCCCACACCCTTTTTATAGTATGGTTAGCTTTTTACCCTTGAACGCCTATAATAGCGCCGCCTGATATGAGCCAAGCTCCACTGACAGTCCAGCCGCCCCTGCCTTTGGCGGTAGTTCGAGGCAAGCCCCTGGAGGAGCTGCCGGCGGACCTCTATATCCCGCCGGACGCCCTGGAGGTGATCCTGGAGGCGTTTGAGGGGCCCCTAGATCTGCTGCTCTACCTTATCCGGCGCCACAAGCTGGATATTGTGGATCTGCCGGTGTTCGACATCACCCGCCAATATATGGATTACATCGCCTTGATGGACCATCTTCAAATGGAGCTGGCGGGGGAATACCTGGTGATGGCGGCGACCCTGGCGGAGATCAAATCGCGGATGCTGCTGCCCAAACCGGAGACGGATGAGGGCGAAGAGGAGGATCCGCGCATGGTGCTGATCCGCCAGTTGCAGGCCTATGAGGTGATCAAGACCGCCGCGGAGCAGATGGACACCCTGCCCAGGGTGGAGCGGGACACCTGGGTGGCGCACGCCGGCCGGGCCGCCAACCTGGTGCCTAGAGTGGTGCCGCCAGAGGTGAGCCTGGACGAGCTGCTGGATGCCCTGCGCGGAGTCCTGTCCAAGGCGGAACTGTTTGAACAGCATCAGGTGGAGCGGGAAGCCCTCTCCACCCGAGAACGAATGAGCCAGGTGATGAGCCTGCTCAGTGCCGACAGGTTTACGCCCTTTATCAGCCTGTTCGAACCCCAGGAGGGCCGCGCCGGCGTGGTGGTGACCTTCCTGGCGATACTGGAGCTCTCCAAGGAGAGCCTGGTGGAGATTCAGCAGGTGGAACCCATGAGCCAGATCCACGTGAGGGCAAGGGCGTGAGCAGAATTAACGATGCCCAGCTTAAGCAGCTGATTGAAGCCGCCCTGTTTGTGGCCGATGGTCCCCTTAGTGCCAAGGGGCTGCGCCAGGGGGTGCTGGCGGCGTTTCAGGTGACCCTGGGACGCATCAATGAGGTGCTGGATGAGTTGGAGTCCGATTACGCCGGACGGGGCATCAACCTGGTTCAGGTGGCCGGTGGCTACCGTTTCCAGAGCAACACGGATCTGAGTGACCATCTCTCCGCCTTGTGGCAGGAGAGGGCACCCAGATACTCCCGGGCACTGCTGGAGACCCTGGCGCTGATCGCCTATCGCCAGCCGGTGACCCGGGGACAGATTGAGAAGATACGTGGGGTCGCGGTGAGTTCCAATATCATCCGCACCCTGATGGAGAGAGATTGGGTAAAAGTGGTAGGTCATAAGGAGGTGCCGGGACGGCCCGCCCTCTATGCCACCACGGATGCGTTTCTGCATTATTTTTGCCTGGGGAGTCTGAGTGATCTGCCGCCATTGAGCGACGAGGGTGCCATCGAGGCCCTTCTCAGCGGTGGCGTGGTCCAGGACCCCGTACATTAAAGAAGAGATTTCATGAGCGAAAAGCTACAGAAGGTGTTAGCTCGTGCCGGCCACGGTTCCCGTCGTGAGATGGAAGCCGTTATCGAGGCTGGACGAGTCAGTGTGAACGGCAGTGTGGCCAAGCTGGGTGACCGGATTGAATCCGGCGTTGACCTGCAGGTGCGCATCGACGGTCACCTGGTGTCCGTTCAGACCGAAGACGACGTCATCTGCCGGGTTCTGGCCTACTACAAGCCGGAAGGGGAGCTGTGCACCCGCACCGACCCTCAGGGTCGTCCCACGGTGTTTGACCGTCTGCCTCAGGTGAAGGGCAGCCGCTGGGTGGCGGTGGGCCGACTGGACATCAACACCTCAGGCTTGCTGCTGTTTACCACAGACGGTGAACTGGCCAACCGCCTGATGCACCCCTCCCGGGAAGTGGAGCGTGAGTATGCGGTGCGGGTGTTTGGCGAGGTGTCCGAGGACAACCTGCGCGCCCTGCGCAGCGGCGTTGAGCTGGATGATGGTCCAGCCAGCTTCAAGCGCCTGATCGCCGCTGGCGGTGAGGGATTGAACCACTGGTATCACGCGGTGCTCAGCGAAGGGCGTAACCGCGAGGTGCGTCGCCTGTGGGAGAGCCAGGGCCTGCAGGTCTCCCGTCTGATGCGCATCCGCTACGGTGACATTACCCTGCCCAAGGGTCTGCCACGTGGCGGCTGGACAGAGCTGCCCCTGGAGCAGGTGAACTACCTGCGTACCCTGGTGGAGCTGCAGCCGGAAAGCCGCTCCCTGATGGACAAGGACAAGCAAGCTGCCCGCCGTAAGGCCAAGATCAAGACTGGCAAGATCCGCCGGGCGGTGAACAAACACAGCCGCGGTCGCGGTCCCAAGCGCTAAGCCAAGCACCGTTTAAGGTTGCGAAGCAGCAATAAAAAAACCAGCCATCAGGCTGGTTTTTTTGTGTCCGGCTGGCCTAGACAATCAGCCGGCTTTCCCTGAGCAGCTGCTGGTAATCTGCCGCACTCAGGGGGCGGCTGAACAGGAAGCCCTGGCCCTGGTAACAGCCGCATTCGAGCAGCCTCATCACCTGGGTTTCGGTTTCCACCCCTTCGGCGATCAACTGCAACTGCAGGGAGCGGGCCAGCTCGCCGATGGTGTTGATGATCTTCCTGTCCTTGTCGTCGGTCTCGATGGAGTCGATAAAGGTCTTGTCCAGCTTGATCTTGTTGATGGGCAGGTCTTTGAGCAGGGCGAAGGAGGAGTAGCCGGTGCCGAAGTCGTCGATGGCGATGCTGACTCCGAGCTCCTGCAGCCCCTTGAGGGTGGCGGCGGCTTCTTCGGGATTGCGGATCAGCGAGTTTTCGGTGATCTCCAGCTCCAGGCGGTTGGGGATGATCTCATGCTGCGCCAGACAGCGGCGCACCAGACCCAGAAGATCGCCCTTTTCCAACTGAGCAGAGGAGATGTTGATGGCCAGCCTGACGTCCAGCCCCTCCTTGTGCCAGCGGGCCAGCTGGCGGCAGCCGCGCTCCAGAACATAGCGATCCAGTTCCAGGATCAGGCTGCTCTCCTCGGCCACGGGAATAAACTCCACCGGAGGGATGCGTCCCTTGATGGGGTGATACCAGCGCACCAGGGCTTCGGTGCCGACGATGTCGCCGTTGACCAGGGAGTTCTGTGGTTGGAACTCCAGGTGCAGCCCACCCTGATTCAGCGCCTTGCGCAATTCATTCTCCAGGTCCAGTTTGCTGTAGAACAGGTGGGACTCGCTCTCATCGAAAAACTTGTAGGCGCTGCCGCCATTGCCCTTGGCCAGGTACATGGAGATGTCGGCGTTTTTCAGCAGGGTTTCGGCGTCGGCCCCGTCAGTGGGGTAGAGGCAGATGCCGATGCTCAGTCCGATGTAGAACTTCTTGTCCTTGAGAGTGAAGGGCTCTTTGAAGGACTCGATGGCGCGCTGGGCAATGTGCTCTATCTGGTCCTTGTCCTCATACTGATCCAGCAGGATGGCAAACTCATCGCCTCCCACCCGGGCGACGAAGTCGCGGCTTCTCAACGTGCGGCGCAGCCGGCTGGCCGCCAGCTTCAGCAGTTGGTCACCTGAGTCATGACCCAGGCTGTCATTGATGGTCTTGAACTTGTCGAGGTCGATGAACATCAGCGCCATGCGACCGTTCTGGCCGCCACTGATGCTCTGGCGCAGCCGCTGCTGGAAGGAGGCGCGGTTGGGCAGGCCGGTGAGCTGGTCATAGTAGGCCTGATAGGTGATCTTCTTTTCCGCGGCCACCTGGGTGGTTACATCCAGCATGGAGCCGAAGATGGCGGTCTCGCCTTTGTACTCTGTGGTGACGCAGTAGAACTCCAGGTGCTTGGTCTGGCCGGTCTTGGCAAAGCAGCGGATGCGGCGATGCAGGTGAGGGCCCAGCCCCGCCTCTTCGGAGGTCTCCTTGGGAGCATCCAACCAGTCCTTGATCAGCAGGAAGTCCTGATAGTGGATAAGCTCAGAGAGATCTTTGAGGGCCAGCAGTTCGCCGGGAGTGTAGCCAATCATGTCCGCGGCCCTGGGATTCACATAGGTGAAGCGGCCATGGGTGATGATGAAGATGCCGGTGAGGGAGCGCTCGGAGAGCTCCCGGAACTGCAGCTCAGACTCCAGCAGGGCCTGGGTCTTCTGGGCGACCTGCTGCTCCAGCCGGTACTTGCTGTTGCCCTGCTGCAGGATCCACAGGCTGATCAGCGAAGAGGTCACCAGGCCACAGATAAGGATGAACACGAAGGAGATGGGGTGGCTGATCTCCTCCAGGCTTTCCGCCTTCAACTGGCACTGCAGGCCGTTGACCAGAAAACTGCGGCTCTGGCCTACCTCCACCGGCTTGCCGGTGTTGTTGTAGACATGCTCGGAGATCAGGTTGCCGCAGTAGAGGCTGTAGTTGATGCTGTCGCCGGCCAGCAGGTTGAGGCCGTCGAGCAGCTTACTGTTGCCAAAGCGCATGACCGCATTGATGAACCCCCAGAAACGGGTGCCGTCCGATGGCGTGGTGCTCTGCTGGTTTTCGTCGTTGACGAAGATGGGCTGGCTCAGGACCAGGCCAGTGCCGCCGGCGTAGAGCGGGTAGGGGCCGCCCATGACCGCCCTTCTTAGCCGGGCGGCTTCCCGGGTGGAGTGCTGGCCACTGATGTCCTCTCCCAGTCCGGGGTGGGGCTGATCCGGGTAGACCGCCCAGATGCGGCTGTCCGGGGCTAGATCCACCCCTATCACCGAGGGGTTGTTCTGCAGGATCAGGTAGGCCAGGCGGTGAAACCGCTGTTTGAGTACCTCGGGCTGGTCATGGTGATTGCGCTGGATGGAGGAGGCCGCCAGGTAGATGGCGGAGTGGATCTTGGCCACTTCGGAAACCATCCGCTCTTCGGCGCTGCTGAGAAAGTCGTACACCTTGGCACGGCGCTTCTCCGCCTCGTAGTTGTCTATGGTCTGGGTGGCACTCAGGGTCAGGCCGAGGGTAAAGAGGAACACCAGGGCCGCCATCAGCATGCTGTAGCGCCTGATCTTCATGGTACGCCCTGAAGCCGTGTTCTCCGGCGAGGCAGGTCGGTCAACCGACAAGGTCCATTTCATGGGTTTGACTGATCTCTGTTTGGGCTTTTGTACAAAACGCGTCTGGGTTTTATCTCAACTTTAGTTAAGAAAGTACAAAATTATCATTGCATTACAATAAATGCACCCGAGAGTTTTTCTGAGGCAGGTTAAGGGGGGCGGTTCTGTGATCTTCCTAGAAAAGTGCGGTTCACCCTAAGGGCAAACCGCACTTTTTCCTTGAAGAGTTCTACTTTTTCGGTTGGGCGTCCAGGCTCTGGCCGTGAACCTCGAGGCTGTCATCGCCCATCAGGTAGAGATAGAGGGGCATGATCTCTTCCGGGGTCTTCAGGCTCTGAGGGTTCTCAGCCGGGTAGGCCAGGGCACGCATGCGGGTGCGGGTGGCGCCGGGGTTGATGCAGTTTACCCGGATGCCGCTGCCGTCCAGCTCGTCCGCCAGCACCTGCATCATCCCTTCTGTGGCAAACTTGGAGATTGCGTAGGGGCCCCAGAACGCCCGGCCTTTGCGGCCGACGCCGGAGGAGGTGAACACCACCGAGGCCTTCTGCTGTTTCTTCAGCAGGGCCAGCAGCGCCTTGGTCATCATGAACTGGGCGGTGACATTGACCTTCATCACCTCTTCGAACATATCCAGGGGCACCTGATCCATGGGGGTCAGGCTGCCCAGTTGACCGGCGTTGTGCAGCACACCATCCAGGCGGCCAAACTGGCCCTCGATGGTGTCGGTCATGTCCCGGTAGTGCTCTTCGGTGGCGCCTTGCATATCCAGGGGGATAATGGCGGGCTGAGGCGCGCCCAGGGCTTCAATCTCGTCGTAAACGGCCTCAAGCTTTTTCACACTGCGGCCGAGCAGAATCACGGTTGCGCCGTGGCTGGCAAAGCTTATCGCGGCCTGTCGACCTATGCCGGCCCCGGCGCCGGTAACCAGAATGACCTTGTCCTTGAGAAGATCTTTTTTGGGGCTGTATTCCAACATCCTTTCACGCCTTCCTTATGTTGCAGTGCGCTTTTTTCGGGAGTTTGCGGTACTCAGAAACAGCTGTTTTAAACATGCGATTGCATTCTGGGTACCGCGAAATGGGGTATTGGTTGCAAAAATGTAGCTAACATATGGTTTTTGCGTTACTTTGAGTGAAGTCGCAATGGGCATATACAGCGGCATTTCCACCAGAAACGCGCCTATTGTGACGAATTTCACTACGGAAAACAAAACTAATGCTGGCGGCCTTTTTCCCGTCTGAAGCCCTTAATCCCTTGGGGGCGGTCGCGAGCAAACAACAAGGATTGGGGAGAGAAAATGAGACGACTGCTGTTAAGTACCGCCGTCCTGTCGGCCCTGGCATTGTCCGGTTGTAGCGGAGACAGCTACCAGGAGGACAGCAACAAGGCCGACCCTGTCAAACGTTATGCCCGGGTTAGCTTTGATCCCGCCAATGGTGTGGTCCCCCTGCCCAATGATCTGCTCTTTCTCGGTACTCCGGATGGTACCCTGCAGATCCCAGCCGAAGTGGCGGGTGCGCCTTATACCGATCCTGAAGCGGCCCTCGGGGCCCTGGATGGTTGGGGTACGACTCAGCCCATTCAACTGAATATCGAGCTGCTCGATGGCGTCACCATCGACGCGGCCAGCGCCTCTCAGGCCGGCGCGGTGCGCCTGTTTGCCGTGACCCTGGGTGGCGCGCTCTCCCCGGATGCGGAGTGCAGTGCAGCACCTTCGCTGTCCATCTGTAAGATGGGCGATGAGCTGACCTGGGGCGTGGATTACATCACCACCGTCAGTGGCAGCACTGTGATTGCCCAGCCACTGAAGCCTCTGCCGGCCACCAGTGCATACCTCTATATGGTTTCCAATCAGCTGCTGGACTCCGATGGCCGCGCCATTGAGGCGTCCGAGACCTACAAACAGCTGAAGCTGGACATCAGCACCAAGCCTCTACCCGAAGGCAGCAGCCGCGACCTTCAGGCGCTGACCAACAACTACCTGGGTGCCCTGGCCAGTGGCCATGGTATCGACCCGGATACGGTCAACTACACCGGAGTCTTCTCTACTCAGTCGGTGTTCAACGTGCTGGAGACCACCAAGCAACTGGTGGTCTCTCCGGATCCGGCTCACGACCCCTTTGAGCCCACCTGGACCCAACTGCCCACGCCGACCGGCCTGACCGCGGCGCAGATTCTTGGGTTGGATCCTGCCCTGGGCCTGCCCTATCTGCTGGCGGACGCCACCGACGTGTTTGCGGCAGAGATTGAGCTGCCCTACTACCTGACCGCGCCGACCCCGGCCAACCCCACCATCTCCAGCACCTGGAACGCCCTGGGTGACAGCCCGATTGCGGTGCTGCAAGCCCTGCAGGCCGGCACCCTGACTCTGGAGAAGTTCTCCGAGCAGATGGTGGCCTGTGGCCGAGATCCCGTGGCCGCGGTTGAGGACCCCAGTGAGATCGTCGGATGTACCATCAACCTGGATGACGGCTCGCCGTCGGATCCTGCCCGTCACCTGACCCGCTTCAACCCGGTGCCTGCGCCTAAGAGCCGTCAGGCGGTGGCAGTGCAGATCACCATGCCCAACCCGGCCAAACTGGCGGCCCTGGGCATCGATGTGTCCATGCCTGACACTGGCTGGCCCCTGAGCATGGCGCTGCACGGCCTGTCCGGGACCAAGGAGACCACCCTGGCCAATGTGGGTCCGTTGACGGCTGCTGGCCTGGCCACCATCGCCATCGACATGCCGCTGCACGGTGCCCGAGGCTTCGACTTCAACGGTGATGGCGTCTATGAGATCAGCGCCACCGACCCCAGCCTGGGCGCGCCCTTTGTTAACGGCAGCGGCCTGGTGTTCGTCAACATCTCCAGTGGCCTCACCACCAGAGATAACTTCCGTCAGGCAGTGATCGACAACCTGGCCCTGCGTGCCGCGGTGACCGGTCTGGTGATGGGGCAGGTGGGTGCAGGTCAGCCGCCGCTGTTTGACCTGACCAAGGTCACTCTTCAAGGCTTGAGCCTGGGTGCCATTACCGGCACCGATGTGACCACCTATGCCAACACCCCCATCGCCGGTGTTCCGGCGGAGATGAACCCCTATACCCTGCAAGCCAGTTCGCTGACGGCCCCCGCCGGCGGTCTGGCGGGCGTGTTTGCCGGCAGCCCGGCCTTCAGGCCAGCCCTGATTGACGCCCTGGTGGGGACCCTGGCGGAAGCCGCGGGCATTCCCAAGCCAGAACCTGGCACTCCAGAGTATGAGGCCCTGGCCAAGCAGGCCGAAGAGGAGCTGATTCCACCCCTGATGTTCTCCATTCAGACTCAGATTGAGTCGATGGACCCCATCAACCACGGCGCCGCCCTGGCGGCCACCGGCAGCAAGGTGCACGTGATTGAGATCATCGGTGACGGTGCTGGCAACCTGCCCGATCAGACCCTGCCTCCTGTTGTCGAAGGCGCGCCCCTGTCCGGTGGTGAGCCACTGATCGCCGCCATGGGCCTGGGCTGTATCGACACCACCACTCAGGGTGAGAGCGTTTCCGGCGCGGTGCGCTTCCTCAAGGGGCATCACAGCTCTCTGCTGTCCCCCAATGAGATCCCCGGTGTGACCGACGGCAGCGCCGCCGCTGCCACCGCAGAGATGCAGACTCAGGTGGCGGGTTTTGCCGCCTCCAACGGCATGGCCCTGCCGGTGACCAACGCCGATCTGGTTCAGCCCTGCTCCTAAGCCACGGCTGCTGACACCCCAAGACCCAGCCCCAGGCTGGGTCTTTTTTTGCTTTTCGGTATAGAATGGGCGCAAACCTCTCTAGGAGTTTGATTTTGGAGTTTTTATACGAGTACGGCCTGTTCCTGGCCAAGGCGGTGACCCTGGTGGGCGCCATCGCCGCGCTGATTGTGGTTGCCGCGGTAATGGGGCGACAGCAGCGACCCCAAAAAGGGGAGCTGCAGCTGACCAACATCAGCCATCAGCTGGAGGACTATGAGCATCACCTGGAGGAGATGCTGCTGAGCAAGGAGCAGCTCAAGGCCAAAGAGAAGGCTCATAAGAAGGAGGAGAAGGCCAAGGCCAAGGAGGCCAAGTCCAAGGTGGATGAGCCCAGAGAGGGCCGGGTGTTTGTCCTGGACTTCAAGGGGGGCATCGAGGCCAACGAAGTGGCCAGCCTGAGGGAGGAGATCACCGCCCTGCTGACCGTGGCAGACAAGCAGGATGAGGTGCTGGTGCGCCTGGAGAGTGGCGGTGGCGTGGTCCATGGCTATGGCCTGGCCTCCAGCCAGCTGGCCCGGGTCCGTGATGCCGGCATTCCCCTGACCATCGCCGTGGATAAGGTGGCCGCCAGTGGCGGTTACATGATGGCCTGTGTGGCAGACCGCATCGTGGCGGCGCCCTTCTCCATCATTGGCTCCATTGGCGTGATAGCCCAGTTGCCTAACTTCAATCGTCTGCTCAAGCGCAGTCACATCGACTATGAGCAGCACACCGCCGGCCAGTTCAAGCGCACCCTGACCGTCTTCGGTGAGAACACCGACGAGGCGCGGGAGAAGTTCAAAGAGGAGCTGGAGGAGACCCACGGTCTGTTCAAGTCCTTCATCGCCAAGTACCGTCCAGAGCTGGAACTGGAGAAGGTGGCCACCGGTGAGCACTGGTTTGCCACCCAGGCCCTGGAGCTGGGACTGATTGATGAGTTGGCGACCTCGGATCACTGGCTGATGCAGAAAGCCAAGGACAAAGAGGTGCTGAAGCTGGCCTTTGTGATTAAGAAGAATCTGGCCAACCGTTTCGGCCGGGGCGTGTCAGAAGCCCTGGAGAGTGTCCTGTCCAAGGTGAGTGAACTGAATCAGAAGAGCCGCTTCTAAGCGGGTCCTGAGAATAAAAAAGGCGCCCATGGGGCGCCTTTTCTGTTTGGATTACTCCTCGTCGGGAGCGTCGAACAGGCTCAGCAGCTGGTCGCCGGTGAGGCCGGTGGCCAGGCTCTGGTTCTCCTTGTCGTAGATGGCGTCCGCCAGGGCCTGCTTCTGCTGCTGCAGCTCCATCACCCGCTCTTCGATGGTCTGCTCGCAGATCAGCTTGTAGACGAACACCGGCTTGTCCTGGCCGATGCGGTAGGCCCGGTCGGTGGCCTGATTCTCTGCGGCCGGGTTCCACCAGGGGTCGTAGTGGATCACCGTGTCCGCCTGGGTCAGGTTCAGGCCCACGCCACCGGCTTTCAGGGAGATGAGGAACACCGGCACCTCACCGCCCTGGAAGCGGTTGATCGCCTCTTCCCGCTTGCGGGTCTGGCCGGTGAGTTTGCTGTAGGGGATGCCGGCCTCCACCATGCGCTGCTCAATCAGGGCCAGCATCTGGGTGAACTGGGAGAAGATCAGGATACGGCGGCCATCCTCCAGCATGGAGGGGAGCATCTCCATCAGGAAGTCCAGCTTGGCGGACTCCTGCACGCCCTGGGCCTGCTCCAGCTTGACCAGCTGCGGATCGCAGCAGATCTGCCTCAGTTTCAGCAGGGCATCGAGGAACTCGATCTGACTCTTGGCCATCCCCTTGCTCTGCAGCAGCTCCCGTACCCTGGACTCCATGGCCGCGCGAACCCCTTCATAGAGCATGCGCTGGGGACCGGGGAGGGGGATGGTCTGCACCATCTCGGTCTTAGCGGGCAGCTCCTGAGCCACCTGGCTCTTGGTACGGCGCAGCAGGAAGGGGGCCAGCCGGGCCATCAGTTCGCCCTTGAGCTCGCCGTTGCCCTCCTTTTCGATGGGCTTGCGGTACTGCTGGGCAAACTGGCTTTCTCGGCCGAGGAATCCGGGCATCACGAAGTCGAACAGGGACCACAGCTCCCCCAGGTGGTTCTCCATGGGGGTGCCGGTCAGGCACAGGCGCTGGCCGGCGGCCAGTTGCTTCACCGCCCGGGTGATCTTGGCGCCGGTGCTCTTGATCGCCTGGGCCTCATCGAGAATGGCCAGGGAGAAGCTCAGGGCGCGGAACTGCTCGATGTCCCGTCCTACCAGGCCGTAGGTGGTGATCACCAGATCGTAGTCGCCCAGGGTGTCGAACAGCGAGTGTCTGTCCTGGCCATGAAGCACCTGCACCTTGAGCTGGGGGCAGAACCGGGCAGATTCACTGCGCCAGTTGCTGATCAGGCTGGTGGGGCACACCAGCAGGGCCGGGGCGGTCAGTTGACCGCGCTGCTTCAGAGTCAGCAGGTGCGCCAGGGTCTGCAGGGTTTTACCCAGGCCCATGTCGTCCGCCAGGATGCCGCCGAAACCGAATTGGTGCAGGAAGGCCAGCCAGTTGAGCCCCTGCTGCTGATAGGGGCGAAGCTGAGCCTGAAGCCCGGCAGGGGGTTCAATCTCTTCGATGCCGGCAAAGTGGTTCAGTTTGTGGGCCAGGGCCCGAATCCGTTCGCCGCCGACCCAGCGGGCCTTGCCCGGCAGGTGTTCCAGCACGGCGGCCTGGTGGGTGGGCAGGCGCACCTTGTCGCCATCGGCGGTGGAGAGCTCCTCCAGGACCGCCAGCACCGGCCGGATGGCCCGGTTGGCAATGCGCAGGGGCATGGCCCCTTCGCGGTGCAGCAGAATGGGGTCCTCGTTGCCGCGCCAGTCGGAGTTCTGCTCCAGCCAGGTGAGCAGCAGCGGCAGCAGTTCCACCTGTTTCTGATCGATCTCCACCGACATCCCCAGGCTGAACCAGTTGTCTCCCTCCTCGATGCTGAGATCGAAGGCGGGGATCTCGTGAGGCAGCAGGGGCAGGCTGGGATCAATCTCCAGCCGCCAGCCCTGACCGTCGATGGCGGCCTGATGCTGACTCAGCAGTCGTTGCCAGAACGCCAGGTCGGTGGAGGCGGTGGCCAGTTTGAGGTAGGCGGCCAGGGAGTGTTTGGGGGCATCCAGGCCAGGGTGTTCAAACTCAGACAGCTGCATTTGCCGATACAGCTCCAGGGCTTGGTGTTCCCGGTCACCTTCACGGCTCACCTGCCAGTGGCCGCGGTCATCGGAGAAGCGGGTCTGCTGAGGCCGCTCCAGCACGCTGGGGCTGAGGATCAGATCGCCATACTCGAACCAGAAGAAACTGACGATCCCCTCATCGCTGGGGAGCAGCTTGAGTACCGGGGTAAAGGGGGCCTCGATGGTCCGGTAGTCGGTCTGGATGGGGTGGGGCAGGGTGGCCTGATCAAACTGCTGGGCTATCTGGTCGCCAAAGTGCACCGCCTGCTCCCTGGGGAGGGCGGGCAGGCGCTTGAGCTGATGCAGCACCTCGGTGGAGAGTTCGCTCTCCAGGGGACCGGCGCTGAAATCTTTGAGGTTGATGTACCAGGGCGAGGTAAAGGGCACCAGAATCCAGGGTTCGCCGCTGTCCAGGCTGGAGTGCAGATGGAACTGATTGTCCTGTTCCCAGTGGAACCGCAACTGGCGGCTTGGTCCCAGGGTGAGGGTGTTGCCGGGCTCCTCCCAGAACGCCAGCCCCTGCTCCAGCAGCTTTTCGAAGGCGTAGCGATCCAGCTCGCTCTCCAGGTGGGCGTATCGGTACCAGAGGTTGCCCCGGGTGGCCAGCAGCAGCCGGCTGTAGGTGACCACCTCGTCGCTGGCCCAGCCATCGCCCTGATGAGTGGCCACGTTAAACAGCTGCTTGACGGTGAACTTGCTGAAGCCGCCCCGCTTCAGGCGGCGGCAGTTGCCCACCTCGACGGTGAGGGATTCACCGGCGCTGGCGTCCCGGGCGACCGTGGGGGCGATGCGAAACAAGCCTTCCAGGGCGGAGTCGGCGGGAGGCTCAGCCGCTTTCGGGGGGTGAATCTGGCTGAATTTTTCCAGCCAGGCCTGATACCTGTCCTGGTGACCATGGTGCTGGTCAAGCAGGGTCAGCAGCAGGGCGACGGCGTGTTTGCACTGTTGCCCGACCGGGCAGTTGCAGAAGCTCTCCAGGGAGGCCTTACTGCCGTTCTTACGCACCTCGATGCTGGTGTCGTACTGGTTGTCGCGTCGGCCCAGGGTGGTGCCATGCACAGTCCCTCCGCCGGGGCCCAGCTCCGCCTGGAGCACCATCTCCTCTTCGAAATAGCGCTTGCCCCTGGCGAAGGTGGCTTCGTCGAAGTTGTTCTCTACATCCGCAAGACGAAATAAAAGCATCAATAATCAAGCCGGGTCACAGAGTGAATCGACCATCTTACCATCGACCCCACAGAGGGTTAATAGCCTTCAATCCCAGTTTTCAGCGGAATCGGAATAACCGCTCAGGGATCAGGCGGTTTGTTCAGTTTCAGTCTGGTTTACTCCCGGTTTCTTGGGGTCGAGCGCCTTTTGATAGAGCCGGGTGGCCTGGGATTTTTGCTCCGCGGTGGTGCGGCTGTCGTGCTGGTAGAGCCAGAGGCAGCCATCGAGCATGGTCTGGCGTTGGGCGGGCTCCATCCAGCTTGGGGACTCGCTCCCCAACAGCTCCAGCAGCAGCAGGCTGAGGGCCGGCAGGAAGGGGACAGATGCGAAGGCGGACACCGCCTGCTCCAGGGCCGCCTGAGGGCGCTGGCGCAGCAGTTGTGCGGACTCTGCCAGGCGACTGCCCTCCTGCAGCCGCTCCTCGGTCTCGGTCTTCACTGCCATCAACAGCTTCACCTGGGACAGCATCACGGTGTCGTCATCCACTGACTCACAGCATTGGCGGGCCTGCTCCAGGCAGCGGCGGTACTCCCGGGGCAGGCCGCAGAGGCCAAACAGCCGAGCCGCATCCAGCAGCAGGTGAAACTCCAGCTCATCAAGCCGGTCGGTAAGCTTGGCGGCGCTGTGGAACCCCAGCTCCACCTTGCCCTCGAGCATGGCAAACAGCCCGGCAGCCAGTTGAAACCCTGGGTGGGGGGAGTGATCCTCCTCCTGCTCCTCGGAACGTTGTGCCAGCCCGGTCAGGCGGTGTCTGGCCTCATTGAGCAGCAGTTGTCGTCGCTTGGGGTTGTCGCAGCGGTAGGTGGCAAACAGCAGGCACAGGTAGGTGTGGATGTGCAGCCCCAGGGTGTATCTGTTGGTATCCTTCACCTTGTCGATGTATTTTTCGTAGTGGATGGCGGCGTTGTCCTGCTGCCCCAGAATGGCAAACAGGTTGGCGATCACCAACATCCGCAACGGGTTGGCCGGACTCAGCTGATGCAGCTCCTGGAACTGTTTCAGCGCCCTGGGATAGTCGTCTTTTGCCAGGATGCAGGCGGCCAGTGTCCGTTGTGCCACCGGGTTGGCGGGATCGTTGGCCAGTGCCCGGGCGAACATCTGCTCCGCCGCTTCCAGCTCCCCCAACCCTTGCAGGGCCTGTCCCATGCCGATGATGGGCCAGCACTGCTCGGTGAGCTGTGCCTGTTCCCGGTAGAACTCCAACGCGTCCTGATGGCGCCGCATCCTGAGCAGGCAGTCGCCGTGCACCCGGTGCAGGTACTGGGCAAACTCCGGGTGGCGGTCCAGATAGTGATCGGTCAGGTCCACCACGGTTTGCCAGGCCCGGTTTTCCAGGGCCTGCAGCAGAGGGTAGAGGGCTTCCTTGCGCTTGATGGCGACCTTGAGCCGTTCGATGAGATCCTGATAGCGGAAGGGCTTGGTGAGGTAGTCGTCGGGCTCCATCTCGATGAAGTGAGTCACCACCTCTTTGCTGCTGTCTCCGGTGATGCAGAAGAACACCCCCTGAGGGGAGAGCAGCCGTCTCTGACGAATCTCATCCAGTATCAGGCCTCCGTCGATGTTGCTGCCCATGTTGTAGTCGCACAGCACCACATCAAACTGGTGCTGCACCAGCAGCCGAAACGCCTTCAGGCTGTCCAGGGTACTGTGAATGTTGTCGTTGCCCACCCCGGCATCCAGCAATATGGACCGGGCCAGGGCAACGAAGGTGGTGGAGTCGTCGATGATCAGATAGCGCTTTTGAGTCAGCATCCTTGCCTCTCTTCGGTGGCTTTCAACTCTGGCTGAGCCCGCCGATCCCTGGCGGGTCACACCTCAATCAATTTAGCAGATCTGGGGTTTCCTGCCGCCTTTGCATATTTCTAAATGGCATCCAAAATTAAAAATTGATTCCTTTGGGTTATATGAAAGTGCCAAGTTGAATTGTTGTTAATGCCGATCTGACGTTCACTTAGACGCTGACTTAGACTGACTTAGGATCACAGGATGTCCCCTACCCTGACCCATCTGGATCGCCTCGAGGCTGAGAGCATCCACATCTTCCGCGAGGTGGCGGCGGAGTTTGAGAAGCCGGTAATGCTCTACTCCGTCGGCAAGGATTCCTCGGTACTGCTGCACCTGGCGCGAAAGGCGTTCTATCCGGGCAAGATCCCCTTTCCCCTGCTGCACGTGGACACCACCTGGAAGTTCAGGGAGATGATCGAGTTTCGCGACCGCATGGCCAGGGAGCACGACTTTGAGTTGCTGGTGCATAAGAATCCAGAAGGGCTGGCCATGGGGATCAGCCCCTTCGTTCACGGCAGTGCCCTGCACACCGACATCATGAAGACCCAGGGGCTGCGTCAGGCCCTGGACCACTATGGCTTCGATGCGGCCTTTGGCGGCGCCCGCCGCGATGAGGAGGCCTCAAGGGCCAAGGAGCGGGTCTACTCCTTCCGCGACAGCAACCACCGCTGGGATCCCAAGAATCAGCGCCCCGAGCTGTGGAACCTCTATAACGCCCGGGTGCACCCCGGGGAGAGCATTCGGGTGTTCCCCCTTTCCAACTGGACCGAGCTGGATATCTGGCAGTACATCTACCGGGAGCAGATAGAGATTGTCCCCCTCTATCTGGCCCAGCCCCGCCCCGTGGTGGAGCGCGACGGCAGCCTGATCATGGTGGACGACGAACGCATGCCCTTGGAGCCGGGTGAAACGCCGCAGATGCGCAGTGTCCGATTCCGCACCCTGGGTTGCTACCCCCTGACCGGGGCCATCGAATCCGAGGCCAATACCCTGCCGGGGATCATTGAAGAGATGCTGCTGGCCACCACCTCGGAGCGCCAGGGCAGGGTGATCGACCGGGATTCCGCCGGGTCGATGGAGAAGAAGAAGATCGAAGGTTATTTCTAGGTCCAAAGGAGAGCACCATGACCAACAACCCAACCCCGGTGGCGCTCCGAGTGGAGCAGTACCTCAAGCAGCACGAGAGCAAGGCGCTGCTGCGTTTCATCACCTGCGGCAGCGTGGACGACGGCAAGAGTACCCTCATCGGTCGTCTGCTGCACGATACCAAGGCGCTGTATGACGACCAGCTGGAAGCGGTCAATGAGCAGAGCCGCACCCAGGGCACCACGGGTGAACGACCGGACCTGGCCCTGTTGGTGGACGGCCTGCAGGCGGAGCGGGAGCAGGGGATCACCATCGACGTGGCCTACCGCTACTTCTCGACCGACAAGCGCAAGTTCATCATTGCCGACACCCCGGGACACGAGCAGTACACCCGCAATATGGCCACCGGCGCCTCCACTGCCGATCTGGCCATCATCCTGGTCGACGCCCGCTATGGGGTGCTGGAGCAGACCCGGCGCCACAGCTTCCTGGTGTCCCTGCTGGGGATTCGCCAGGTGGTGGTGGCCATCAACAAGATGGATCTCAAGGAGTATGACCAGGCGGTGTTTGAATCGATTCAGGCTCAGTACGCTCAGATGGCCGAGGAGCTGAACCTGGAGACCATTCACTACCTGCCCATCTCCGCCCTGGAGGGGGACAACGTCGCCCAGCTGTCGCCGAAGATGCCCTGGTATCAGGGTCCCAGCCTGCTGGAACTGCTGGAGCAGGCTCCGGGGGCCGATCGGGCTGCCGATCAGCCTTTGCGCCTGCCGGTGCAGCTGGTGGTTCGGCCCAACCTGGATTTTCGCGGCTTTGCCGGCACCCTGGCTTCAGGCACCCTGAGTGTGGGGCAGGGGGTGAAAGTGCTGCCCTCAGGCACTCCGGCCAAGGTGGCGGGCATCCATCAGTTTGGTAAAGAGCTGAGCTCTGCCGTGGCCGGACAAGCGGTCACCGTGACCCTGGACAGAGAGATTGATGTCAGCCGCGGCGACTGGCTGGTGGCAGAGGAGGAAACGGTCACCCTGAGTCAGGGATTGCGCGCCCAACTGGTGTGGATGGCCGATGCGCCGCTTGAGCCGGGCAGGGAGTACCGCATCAAGCTGGCCACCAGCTCGGCCCGGGCCCGGGTCAGCCAGGTGGAACACCGTACAGACATTCGCAGCTGGGAAGCCCTGGACAGCGAGACCCTGGGGCTCAATGACATTGGCCAGGTGGTTCTGCAGACCGACAGGCCATTGCCGGTGGACAGATACGCTCAGCTGAGGGACACCGGTGCCTTTATCCTGATCGACCCGGTGACCAATGGCACCGTCGCGGCGGGCATGGTCCGGGAAGCCGCCGAGACCGCTGCTGCGTCAAGGCAGGATTACTCCCAGTTTGAGCTCGAGCTCAATGCGCTGATCCGCAAGCACTTTCCCCATTGGGATGCCAGGGATCTCAGCAAGCTTACCGGAGGCGGGTCCAACTGATGACCGCGGTTCACGGTCAACTCCTGGCCCTGGCAGCCTCCCTGTTTCTCGGGCTGGTGTTCACCCGCCTAAGACCGGTGCTGCTGTTCTCCGGCGGCGCCATTGCCCTGGTGATGCTGGGCCAGCTGCAGATGGACAGGCTGCTGAACCTGGCCGCCAACCCGGGGGTGATCAGCCTGCTGCTGCTGATCCTGGCCTCGGCCGGCGTGGAGAAAACCCGGCTGCTGAGTTGGCTCAGTGGCTGGCTGTTTCGCGGCTCCTACCGCAGCACCCTGCTGAGGATGGGCAGTGGCACCATGGCCGCGTCGGCGTTTCTGAACAACACCGCGGTGGTGGCGGCGCTGATGGGGCGGGTGAAGGCCAACGCCGATCATCTGCCCTCGAGGCTGCTGCTGCCCCTCTCCTATGCCGCCATCCTTGGGGGCACCCTGACCCTGGTGGGCACCTCCACCAACCTGATCGTCAACAGTTTCCTGCTTGAAACTGGCAGGCCCGGGCTGGCGATGTTCGACTTCCTGCCGGTGGGGCTGGGGGCGGCGGTCGCCGGATTGGGGCTGATTCTGCTGCTGTCGCCGCTGCTGCCCCACAACGCCGATCATGCCCAGGAGGAGGACCCCTACTTCATTGAGGCCAAGCTGCAGCCGGGCAGCCCCCTGGCGGGGCGCTCCGTTCAGGAGAATGGCCTGCGGGCCCTGGAAAGGCTCTATCTGGCCGAGGTGGTGCGTCGTCATCAGGTGATCTCGCCGGTGTCGCCGGACACCAGGCTGGAGGAGGGGGATAAGCTGGTGTTCTGCGGGGATGTAAGCCGGGTGACCCTGCTTTCCCAGTTTCGCGGGCTGACCCTGTTTGCCGAGGGGCAGGCCCCCCTGGACAGGCAACTGACCGAGGTGATCGTCAGCCCGACCTCCAGCATCATAGGTCAGACGCTGAAGACGGTGGAGTTTCGCGGCCGCTTCGATGCGGCCGTGGTGGCGATGCGCCGCCGGGGCGCCCGCCTCTCCGGTAAGCTGGGGCAGCTTCCCATCGAAGCGGGGGATGTGCTGGTGCTCTCTACCGGCGATGACTTTGTGCCCTCGCCCCGCCATTTCTTTGTGGTGGGGGATACTCAGCTGCAGACGCCCCTGAGCCTGGCTCAGGAGTGGCTGGCCATTGGCGGCTTTGTCACCGCACTGACGCTGAGCGCCCTGGGTCTGGTGGAACTGGTGGCGGCAATGGCCCTGCTGCTGTTGGTGATGCTCTCCGGTGGCATCCTGTCTGCCCAGGAGGTGCGCACCCGCTTCCCCTTCGAGATCTGGCTGATCATCACCGGTGCCCTGGCGATGGCGGACAGTGTCGCCCAGTCCGGGCTGGCGCTGATGGCCTCGCAGCAGCTTCATCTGCTGTTCAATGGCCAGGGTGTGCTGGTGGCCTTTATCGGTGTCTACCTGGTGGCCCTGCTGCTGACCGAGGTGATGACCAACAACGCCGCGGCGGCCCTGAGCCTGCCCCTGGCTCTGGGGCTGGCGGACGCCTTTGGTACCAGTGCCATGCCCTTCGTGATGGCGGTGGCCTACGGTGCCAGCGCCAGCTTCATCAGCCCCTTCAGCTATCAGACCAACCTGATGGTGATGAGCCTGGGCCAGTACCGTTTTAAGGACTACCTGAAGCTGGGGCTGCCCCTGTCGCTGCTTTACAGCCTGGTGGTGCTCTACCTGATCCCCCGTTTCTTTCCGTTTTGAGGTAACAATGACTGAGAATCTAACCTGGCACAGCCATACGGTCAGCCCGGAGCAGCGTCGGCGGCTCAAGGGCCATGGCAGTGCACTGCTGTGGTTCACCGGGCTCAGCGGCTCCGGCAAATCCACCCTGGCCAATGCCCTGGAGCAGCGGCTGATGACCTTGAGGGTGCACAGTTATCTGCTCGACGGTGACAATGTGCGCCTGGGCCTCAATGGCGACCTGGGTTTCAGCGATCACGACCGGGTGGAGAACATTCGCCGCATCGGTGAGGTGGGCAAGCTGTTTGTGGCGTCCGGGACCCTGTGCCTGAGCGCCTTTATCTCCCCCTTCAGGGAGGACAGGCAAAGGGTACGTGATGCCCTGGCGCCGGGGCAGTTTATCGAGGTGTTTGTGGATGCGCCCCTGGCCGTGTGTGAGCAGCGGGATCCCAAAGGCTTGTATCGCCGGGCCAGGGCGGGCGAGATCCGCAACTTCACCGGCATCGATTCAGATTACCAGCCCCCCCAGTGTCCGGAGATCCACATCCAGACCGACCAGCTTGACACCGAGCAGGCGGTGGACAAGATAGTGGATTACCTGAAACGTCACGGAGTGCTCACCCCTTGAACCCGGAAACCTTAACCCACACCCAGCGTCTTTCCCTGCTTGAGGCGATGGAGGCCATCGCCCTGGAAGCTGGCGAGGCGGCCATGGTTCATTACGGCAACCCACAGACCCGCTACAAAGGGGACAGCACGCCGTTGACCGAAGCGGATCTGGCCAGCCACCAGGTATTGGTCAAGGGGCTTTCTGCCCTGACGCCCGGCCTGCCCATTCTTTCGGAGGAGTCCGGTGTGCCCGACTGGGAGCAAAGGCGTCACTGGCGCCGGTACTGGCTGGTGGACCCCATCGACGGCACCAAGGAGTTTATTGCCGAAAACGGCGAGTTCACGGTCAACATCGCCCTGATCGACCAAGGTCGTCCGATATTGGGGGTGGTGGTGGCTCCGGCATTGGCACAAAGCTTCAGTGGCGGCCCGGGCTTGGGCGCCTGGTTGACTCAGGATGGGGAGAAAGAGGTCATCGCTGTGGTGCCTCGAAAGAGGGTTCCCAGGGTGGTGTGCAGCCGCTCTCACCCCTCTGCCGAGCTGGCCAGCTGGCTCGATGCTTTGGGTGAGGTGGAGACAGTGTCGGTGGGCAGCTCCCTGAAGTTGTGTCTGCTGGCTCTGGGGGAGGCCGACCTTTACCCCAGGCTGGGGCCCACCAGCGAGTGGGACATCGCCGCAGCCCATGCGGTGCTGCTTGGCGCCGGCGGAGCCTTGTCTCTGATGGATGGCGGGGAGCTGCGTTATAACGCCAAGTCGTCGCTGCTCAATCCTCACTTCCTGGCCAGAGGGGCGGATTGAGGGCAAAAAAAACCACCCCAAATAGAGGTGGCAGGAAAATATGGAGATGATGATGAAACAAATCTGAGTTCAATTTGTTACATAGGGTCAGAGTCATCATTTCTGAGAAAGTTCAAAAAAAGGGGCGGAAAAATTGATTTTTTTTGCTCCTTTTTTTGAAGTTGCTGTTTTAAACAGGTTTTCACCCAGGTGTTGTTTGTCGCTCAGCGGCCGTTGGCACCGGACTCCGGGGTTTACCTATCTTTACCTCAGGCCGCTTGCGCCGTTTGTATACTTAAGGAATCACGTCTGCCACTGCAGGAGGTTGATTGTGAGGGTTTGGGCTGTTCTGTGGGCTGTTCTCACTCTGGCGTTTGCTTTGACCGGTACGGTCGAGGCCAAGGGGCATGGCGCCGAGGTTGCTGGCGGCGTCTCCATCGTCGTCGGCTATGGCACGGGTTACCCCCGTCACTACTACGATTACCGGCGCCACCACCATCGTTATTCTCCTTTCTATCCTCGCTCCTACTACTATGGCCGTCATTACCGGCGACACTACTACGATGACCGGCCAAAGAAGCCCAGGGCTGCCAGGATCATCATCGTCGATGGCATCACCTATGAGCTGATTGACGGGCAGTATTACCGCCGTCAGGGGGAGGCCTATCGACTGGAGTCTCCGCCGAGGGCGGGCAGCTACCGGGTGCTGGGTGCCAGGGAAAAGCACCAGCCTGGATACAAACCGGGTCAGACGCTGTCGCGACTGCCAGAGCCCAACCGTCAGGTTCGGGTTGATGGTCACCTGTACTGGATGCATCAAGGGATCTGGTTTGCGTCTTTGGCGCAGGGAGGCTTCGTCGTGATTCAGCCGCCGAAGTAGTCGATGACCAGGGAAAAACTTTTTTTGGTACAGGGTGAACTTTATGGTTTGGGGTGACTCTATAAAGGTGTAACGAATTTGGTTTCATCATCTCCCTAAATTCTTGTGCGCCGCCTCCTTGAGGTGGCGTTTTTTTTTGCGCGCGCCTCTGTGCGCTGAGATGAAAAAATGGAAGGCAGGATGGAACTTAGTGGTTATGGAGGACTCTATATCTCTGTAACGAATTGAGTTTCATCTTCATCTCCCTAGATTATTTTGCGCCATCTCTTTGAGATGGCGTTTTTTTTGGTGTGAGCCTGACGGGGCACGACACCCAAGGCAGCGGCAAACGGAAAAAGTCGGCAAGTGCGGGAACTATCCGCAGGGCGGGGACTCTATATCTCTGTAACGAATTGAGTTTCATCATCATCTCCCTGAATTATTTTGCGCCGCCTCCTTGAGGTGGCGTTTTTTTTGGGGTGGTGTTGCCAGGGGATGGAAGAAAGATTGAAAAAAAATTGGAGATGAGGGAACAAACTGGCATCCGGGGACTCTATATCTCTGTAACGAATTTGGTTTCATCATCTCCCTAAATTCTTTTCGCCACCTCTTTGAGGTGGCGTTTTTTTTGGGGCCTAAGAAGGCCCCAGGAACGGACTTAGTTTGAACCGCGACGTTTTCTAACCGCTTTGGCTAAGTTTTTCAGTACCTTGGCACTGTCATCCCAACCGATGCAGGCATCGGTGATGCTTTGCCCATAGGTCAGGGGCTCAGTCAGGCTGAGATCCTGGCGGCCCTCCACCAGATGGCTCTCTACCATGGCACCAAACAGGTTGAGGTCGCCCCCCGCCACCTGGGCACAGACATCGTCACACACCTCCAGCTGCCTCTTGAACTCCTTGCGGCTGTTGGCATGGCTGAAATCCACCATGATGTTGGCGGGCAGGGCGGCCTTGTGCAGCTGCTCGGTGATGGCGGCCACATCGTCGGCGCTGTAGTTCGGCGCTTTACCGCCGCGCAGGATGATGTGGCAATCCTGATTGCCTGTGGTGGCGACGATGGCGGAGTGGCCATACTTGGTGACCGACAGGAAGTGGTGCGGGGCACTGGCGGAGTTGATGGCGTCGATGGCGATCTTGATGGTGCCGTCGGTGCCGTTCTTGAAGCCCACCGGACAGGAGAGACCGGACGCCAGCTCCCTGTGTACCTGAGATTCAGTAGTGCGGGCGCCGATGGCTCCCCAGCACATCAGGTCTGCGACGTATTGGGGGGTGATCATATCCAGGAACTCACCTGCGGTCGGCAATCCCATCTGGTTGAGGTCCAGCAGCAGCTTGCGTGCGGTGCGCAGGCCGTCGTTGAGACGGAAGCTGTTGTCCATCATGGGGTCGTTGATGAGACCTTTCCAGCCCACGGTTGTGCGGGGCTTTTCGAAGTAGACCCGCATAACGATCTCCAGATCCTCCTTCAGCTCTTCGCGCAGCTTGGCCAGCTTCTGGCCATATTCCAGGGCTGCCTCAGGATCGTGAATGGAGCAGGGGCCGATGATCACCAGCATGCGGTCATCCTGACGGTTCAGGATGTTGTGAATGGACTGACGGGCCTGATACACGGTTTCGGCGGCGCGGTCGTCCAGGGGAAATCGTTCCAGAATCGCAATGGGGGGCAGCAGTTCTTTGATCTTGTCGATGCGAACATCATCGGTTTGGTAGTACATAATGCGACTCCAGAAATATGTTTTTAATTAGAAAGATACCTAATGCGGTTGGGGGTCCCACTCCGACTCTAAAGGAGGGGTGGTCTCAGAGGCAAGGGAGACTCTGCAACTTTTTTCAAAAATTCCTGAACTTTTTGCGATCCAGCGACTCTTAATCAACAGTAAGCGCATTTAGCTACACCTGTTTTCATCATCATCTCCTTTGCTACAGAATTCTTAGTACAGCCACGCCAAACTGGGGTGGCTTTTTTTTGTCCGTTTCACGGAGACTCGGCCCAAGGTGTCATCATAGTGTCAACAGAGTGCTGATATACTTGGACTAGGGAATGACATCTGCTCGACCCCATCCGGCAACCCACCTCTAAGGAGGCCGACATGCCCAATCTCCACTCCGATAAGGTTCATAAAGGCAAATGGTCTGATCTGGCCTTGTGGCGCCGAAACCGTTTTGCGCCACCGGACAGGCTGTTCTTTCCCATCGTGGTTGTGCTGCTGTTTGCGCTGGCAATTCTTGGGGTACTCACCAAGCTGTTCTGAGGTGGGGCACCACTGAATCTCTGTTATGATTCCGATACCTAAACTGGAACAAAAGACTGGCCATTACAGGTTATGCGAATCGGAATTGATCTTGGCGGAACCAAAATCGAAGGGATCGCCCTTAACGAACAGGGGCAGGAGTTGTGGCGCGAGAGAATTGCCACGCCCCAGGGAGACTATCAGGGGATTCTCCAGGGAATTGCCGGCCTGGTGCAACGGGCCGAAGCCAACCTGACCCTGACCGGCAGCGTCGGCGTCGGTATCCCCGGTGTGCTCTCTCCCCACAGCGGCAAGGTAAAGAACGCCAACACCCAATGCCTCAATGGCCAGGCCCTGGATCAGGACCTCTCCCAACTGCTTCATCGCGAAGTGCGTCTTGCCAACGACGCCAACTGTTTTGCCGTCTCTGAAGCGGTGGACGGTGCCGGGCAGGGCAGGAGCCTGGTGTTTGGTGTGATTCTGGGCACCGGATGCGGCGCTGGTATCGCCCTTAATGAACGGCCTCTGGTGGGGGCCAATGGTTTATCCGGGGAGTGGGGGCATAACCCATTACCCTGGATGACGGCGCAGGAGTTTCCCGGCCCCTCCTGTTTCTGCGGTCGCCAAGGCTGCATCGAGACCTTCGTGTCCGGTACGGGCTTCAGCCGTCAGTACCGCCAACTGACCTCACACACCCTTCCCGGGGACCAGATCATCCATCGCATGCGCCAGGGGGAGCCCGCGGCATGCCAGGTGTTTGAGCGATACTGCGACCAGTTGAGCCGAGCCCTGGCCCATGTGGTTAATCTGCTCGACCCTGAGGTCATTGTGCTGGGCGGAGGCATGTCCAACATCGATGAGCTCTATCCACAGCTCAATCGCCGTCTTGGCACCGATGTCCTGGGCCGGGAGTGTGTCACTCAGGTGGTGGCGAATCGTCACGGGGACTCGTCCGGGGTGCGCGGTGCCGCCTGGCTGTGGGGGCGCTGATGCTGGGGTTCTGGATAAAGAAAGGGGTCTCGGCACTGCTGCTTCCCATCCCATTGGCTGTCCTGTTGGTTCTGTTTGGGCTGTGGCTGTCCAGGCGTCACTCTCACCTGGGAAGGGCCTTTGTGCTGGCGGGACCGGCGCTGCTGCTGTTTCTCAGCTCCAGCTTTGGCAGTCAGTGGCTGGCTCGGCCCTTAGAGCAGCAGTACCCGGTGTGGCAGGGTAAAGGGGCCGAGGTGATCATGGTGCTGGGTTCAGGCCACGACTCCTCCATCAGCCCCCTGGCCCATCAGCAGCTGTCGGATACCGCGTTGGCCCGCCTGACCGAGGGGGTCAGGTTGCAGCGACTGAACCCGGACAGCACCCTGGTGCTCAGTGGGTGGACAGGGACAGACGCACAGCCTCATGCCTTTGTGGCCCAAGCCGCGGCCCTGGGCATGGGGGTGCCTGAAGAGCAGATAGTGACTTTTCCTACGGCCCTGGACACTGCCATGGAGGCGAGGCTATTCAGAGAAAGGTTTGGCGAGAGGGAGGTGATTTTGGTCAGCTCCGCCACCCATATGCCCAGGGTGATGGCGCTGTTTCTCAGTCAGGGGGTGAAGGCTCAGGCGGCGCCCACGGACTTTATCGGCCGGGATGCCGCCTGGTGGCAGTTCAGCGCCTCGAATCTCCGGACCTCAGAGCGGGCACTTCATGAGTATCTTGGCCTGACCTGGCGTCGATTGGCGTCACTGTAGCCTCCCGGTTGGCGCGGCGTACCATGGCTTTCTGGTGCGCCAGCCTCAGGTCCGCACTGATCCTGTCCACGGGAGAGGCAAACTCGCTCTCCGGCAGCAGGATGTGGAAGCCGCTTTTCTGCGCCAGCTGGTCACTTAAGAACTGCTGCTGGTGCAACAGATCCGGTTGAGCCAGCAAGCCATCGGTGACCGCAGGCACGCCAAACTGTTTCAGTTGATGCTGGCTGAGACGACACCAGCGACGCAACTGGCGGGGGCTGAGCTGTTGCCAGATTCTGGCATCGGATTTCAGCCGAATGCCCAGGAGCTGACGTTCGCTGACGAAGTCAATGCGCTGAATTTGATCCCAGCGAACAGGCACCACGGTTTGATCGATCAGGAGCAGAACACCTCGGTCATCGGCAATCAGGCTGTGTCGCGCCTGGCGGATATGTCCCATGGCCACGGCCAGAGCCACCGCCGAGACCAGCACCCAGCCGATGGTGAGAGGGTAGAGGTTGCCGAAGTTGATGACGAAGCCCAGCGCAGTCAGCAGACTGATCAAGGCCCCCAGGAAAAGGGGTTGGCCATAGTGCCGGCTCCTGGGTGAGTATGTGAGTACATCCATTCATAACCCCTTGTTCGCCTCGTGAGTTCGGTTTGATGACCGCACGAGTTGAATTCAACGACACAGTAAGAATAGTCAGGGTTGGAGAAAAAAACAGCGCAGTGTTGCGCCGTTTTTTTCAACTATTCAGAGACTCTTGCCGAGGTGTTTTAGGTAAGCTAGGAACTCCTCTTTAAGCTGCGGATGGCGCATGCCGTATTCGACGTTGGCCTTGAGGTAGCCGAGCTTGCTGCCGCAGTCATGGCTTCTTCCCTTCATGGCATAAGCACAGACAGGCTCCTGGTCCAGCAGCATGTCGATGGCGTCGGTCAGCTGAATTTCATCGCCGGCGCCCGGCGGTGTTTTGCCCAGCAGAGGCCAAATGCTGGCGGACAGGACGTAACGGCCGACGACGGCCAGGTTGGAGGGGGACTCCTCCGGCTCAGGCTTCTCCACCATCTTCTTAATGGGCGCAGTATCGCCGTGCAGCAGCTCGGTGCCCCCAAGATCCACAATGCCGTAGCTGGAGACCTCAGAATCTGGCACCGACTCCACCATGATCTGGCTGGCGTGGGTCTGTTCGAAGTGGCTTACCATCTGCGCCAGGTTATCGCGTTTCGGATCGGCGGCACTGTCGTCGATCAACACGTCGGGCAGGATGACGGCGAAGGGGGTGTCGCCGACCAGGGGGCGGGCACAGAGAATGGCATGACCCAGGCCCTTAGCCTCCCCCTGACGAACGTGCATGATGGTAACCCCTTTGGGGCAGATCGCCTGGACTTCATCCAGCAGTTGGCGTTTCACCCGCTTCTCCAGCGTCGCTTCGAGTTCGAAGCTGGTATCAAAATGATTCTCAATGGAGTTTTTACTGGCATGGGTCACCAGCACGATCTCGGTGATGCCGGCGTCGATCGCTTCGTTGACCACATATTGGATCAGGGGCTTATCCACCACGGGTAACATCTCTTTGGGAATGGCCTTGGTGGCCGGCAACATTCTTGTGCCCAGCCCGGCAACGGGGATGACGGCTTTTTTGACGCTCTGGTTATGCATAAGACTGGCCCCTGTTTTTTCGGTCCTTTGGGCCGCATATTAGGGCAAGTTGCGCGTCAGTGCCCGGTTATATGCCAATAAGGGCTTGAGATGCCCGGGCCTGAATAAACTGGCACCGAGCCCCATTTGAGGGCAGAACTCTGGATGGAGAGGGCTGGCCATGGGATTGGGTCAGCCCTGTCGCACTCAGAGCTGAAGCCGTCCGCTGTTTTGCTCCAGTGTTTTCTTTCCTATTCCCTTCACCTCGGCCAATTGAGCCAGATCCTTAAAGGGGCCGTGTTGTTCGCGGTAGGCGACGATCGCCTTAGCCTTGCTCAGTCCCACTCCCTTCATTTGAGCCGCTATCTGCTCGGCGTTGGCGGTGTTGATGTTGATCTGCATCTGCTCAGCGGCGGCCTGAGGGGCTTCCCCGGCGTGGACGAACAAGGGGGCAGACATCAGTGCTGAGCATAGAATCAGGTGTTTTATCATGGTGTTCTCTCCTTGGTTTCACCAGTTTTGCCCCGGTTGGGGCACACCTATGACGTTAGTTTAGGGTGGTTGGCGTCAATGTGATTTCTTGTGATTGTCGCAGGTCATCTTTTCCATCACAGGCATCAATGGTTGTGATCGTGATCACGAAGCGTCTTTTGCGGTGTGAGGTCGCGGTCACGAATGTTGTTTTTGGGGTAAAAAACAAAAATCGACCATGAGGCTCGGGATGAAACTTTGCTTCATTCGCCTTTGGTCTAAGCCTGCCCGTAGGGGCGGCTGTTTTAGCAAAGAGTTGGACCGCGGGTGAGTTTCAGTTTGGTAGTTTTGGGCGGCATGTTGAGCGGCGTTCGGTATCAAATTACTGAAATTGAGAGCTTGTGCCTTCTCATTTTTCCCCCGTAACCTAAGAAAAAACACACTTGGTTAAAGGGAAATTTATGTCCGAAATCACACAGTCCCAGGGAGCGACTGAGCAGGGGTACCTGAGCTCGCTGATGGACAAGAAGATGATTATCCTGTTGTGCGATGTGGCGCTGTTCGCAGCCCTCATCGCCTGGTTGCCATTTGACCCTGAGATCAACAAAGGATTGGCGATGCTGGTGTGCATTGCGATCCTGTGGCTGACAGAGGCGATTCACATCAGCATTACCGCTTTGCTGGTGCCGGTGCTGGCGGTGGCACTGGGGATATTCACCATGCCTAAGGCGATGGCCAACTTCTCCAACCCGATCATCTTCCTGTTCTTCGGCGGCTTTGTTATGGCCGCTGCCTTGAATGCCCAGGGTATCGATAAACTGATCGCCAGCAAGGTGATCAACATGGCCAAGGGTAAGCTGGCTGTGGCGACCCTGATGCTGTTCTCCGTAACCGCGCTGCTGTCCATGTGGATCAGCAACACGGCCACCGCGGCGATGATGCTGCCTCTGGCCCTGGGGATGCTGTCTCAGTTGGACAGAGAGGAGAACCACAGAACCTATGTGTTTGTGCTGCTGGGTGTGGCCTACAGTGCCAACATCGGTGGCATTGGCACCCTGGTGGGCAGCCCGCCAAACGCCATCGCTGCCGCCGAGGTGGGGCTGAGCTTCTTCGAGTGGCTGGAGTATGGCATTCCTGTGGTTCTGCTGCTGTGGCCCCTGGCCATCGGTGCGCTTTACTTCTTCGTTAAGCCCAACCTCAACCAGAGCTTTAACTTCCGTGCCAGCGAAGGGCGACTGACTGGCCATGCCAAATGCACCCTGGCGGTGTTTGCCCTGACCGTAGCGGCCTGGATCTTCTCTAAGCCCCTGAGTCAGGCGCTGGGAGGCATTGCCAAGTTCGATACCTTTGTGGCACTCAGCGCGGTAGGGGCCCTGGGCATTCTGCGACTGGTGAAATGGAAGCAGATTGAGAATACCACCGACTGGGGTGTGCTGTTGCTGTTTGGTGGCGGCCTGACTCTGAGTGGTGTGCTGAAAACCACGGGAACCAGTGTCTTTATGGCGGAGCAGGTCACCAACCTGTTCGGTTCCTCCCACCTGGCCCTGTTCATTCTGGCGACCACGGTGTTTGTGGTGCTGCTGACCGAGTTTGCCAGTAATACCGCCAGTGCGGCCCTGTTGGTGCCGGTGTTTGCCTCTATCGCCGAGGCACTGGGGATCTCGTCGGTGATGTTGTCGATGGTGATTGCCTTCTCCGCCTCCTGTGCCTTCATGCTGCCGGTGGCAACGCCGCCCAACGCCATTGTGTTTGGAGCCGGTTACATTCGCCAGACCGAGATGATTCGAGCCGGTGTGATGATCAACGTTATCGCCATCGCGGTCATCTACGGCCTGTCACTGATTCTCTGGTAATCCCGCGGGGGGCGGACTGTGCAATGCTTGCGCAAACAGACGCGCGACGGCTCAAGTTCGCCCCTTTCTTCTTGCAACACTCCGGCGCATCAGTAATAATGCGCCTGCCTTTAAGGGCTCATGTCTATGACGCCCCCGGTCCTCTCGCAATGCTAATTCGTTTACCTGGTCAGGCCCGGAAGGGAGCAGCCAAGGCGGGTGACGCATGTGCCGGGATGTGGCTGGGGGCGTCACCATTTCTAAGGCTATCTGCCTGATTTTAAAGAAATCTCTTTGTCGATGACCGTAGTGAGACACTCGGTGAGACACTTTGGGCTTTTCAAACACTTCTAAATCGCACTCAGCACCCTATCTGTTTCAGTCCAGGCATGGCATCTGGTACGCCCGTGTGGTTGTTCCTAAATACCTTCGTTCTCAGGTAGGCCAGAGAGACCTCAAGCAATCCCTTCGTACTCGTTGCAGACGAGAGGCCATCCAACGCTCTTGGCAAGTCCTCGATACCCTCGCAGCTAAGGCCAGAGGTAAGGAGCCAACGGTTGACCAGCAGCTCTTAATAGCGCCACAGAGCAGGGCACAAGCTCCTGTTGCGCCTCCACAGTTTGAACCTATCAAGCAACCTAAAGACGACTCTCCCAAGCTCTCAGAGGTCATCAAGCTATTCACCGCTGAGAAGCTGAAAGTCAATGCTTGGAAGCCTCACGAGGTAGCACACAACGAGTTTGCCTACAGAGAACTTGAGTTATCGATTATGGCCCAGACAATGCTGGGGCTGAGTAAAAATCCAACAAAAGCTTGTCAGTGATCGGTGAGATTGCCATGTTAGATAGGTTGTAATTCTTTGATGGTGGGCAAGTTTTGCTCACTTCTCATGTATTAACGTACACGGAAGTACTGACGAACATCACATGGAGTAAAGCATGGCTATGGATTTCATAGATCGTTTGCAGGCCCTGGCGAAGAAGCTGGAGCAAGTGAAAGAAACGTTGGCAACTGAGGAAGCCACCAAGAACGCCTTGGTGATGCCATTCCTTCACTCGGTGCTTGGGTATGATGTCTTCGACCCCACAGAGGTTATCCCGGAGTTTACTGCGGATACAGGAACGAAGAAGGGGGAGAAGGTTGACTATGCCCTGATGAAGGATGGAGAGGTTCAGATCCTGATCGAATGTAAGAAATATGGTGAACAGCTAACTTCAAAGCATGCGAGTCAGCTATTCAGGTATTTCTCTGTAACGAGGGCACGATTAGCCATTCTGACAAATGGTGCTCAATATGAGTTTTATACTGATCTTGATGCTCCGAACAAAATGGACGAAAAGCCATTCCTGACTCTAGACCTTGAAGACATTGATGAACACGCGGTGCCAGAGGTTAAGAAACTGACAAAGTCCTCCTTTGATGTGGAATCTGTTGTGGGTGCCGCAGGGGAACTGAAGTACCTGAATCAGATCAAAAAGCTGCTGTCCGAGCAATTCAAGGATCCAGAAGAGGATTTCGTTCGCTTCTTTGCAAGCCGTGTTTACTCAGGAGTACTGACAGCCAAGGTAAAGGCGCAGTTTCTTGAGATCACCACTAAGGCTCTGAAGCAGTTTTTAAATGACAGCATTAATGAGCGACTCAAGTCAGCTATGGGCAGTGATGCGCCATCAAAGGTCGCCGAGATGGTCGAGCCAGAGGAGGCTGTTCAGGCCGATAGTGAAGAGCTGGATACCGAAAAGCCCAAGATTGTTACGACTGAGGAAGAGCTAGAGGGCTACAACGTTGTTAAAGCCATTCTCCGCCAGCGGGTTGATGTTGGCCGCATAGCCTATCGCGATACTCAAAGCTATTTTGGTGTCCTCCTGGATGACAACAATCGAAAACCTTTATGTCGCCTCAGGTTCAACGCAAAGCAGAAGTACTTGAGTATCATTAAGGTGGACAAATCTGAGGAGCGTAAGCCCATAAGCTCGGTCGATGACATATTCAGTTTTAGTGAAGACCTGCTGAAGACGGTGGACTTCTACGAATAAGCGCTATGGCTATTGAGTTTTGAGAAGGGCTTTCAGGCCCTTCTTTTGTTTGTCAGTTTCTCCGATTCAGGTGTCACTGTATTTCACGTTTATTTAGCTTCGAGGTAAACAGCTAGGTGTTTGTCTCTAAGTGGTAATGGTTCCCTATACCTCATAGGGTTCCAGCTTTTGACCATCCATAGTGAACCCAGCCTCCTCCTTTAACTTCTCTCTTCGTTTTTTGGGGCAATGCTCGCAGCTATCTCTTAATGCTCTGCTTGAATGGCCAGAATCCAGGTCGGTGCTTGCTGTTTTGGGCGGGTCTCAGTGATGGGCAAGACGAGGGTGAGAACGGCAGTTAGCCACTTTCATTGGAAGACGGCTGGGTTTGGCGTTGTCTGCACTCTGATGAGGCAGAGAGGCCTTTGTGGGCACCTTGGTGAGTAAGGGGCCATGCCCTGATTTATTCCTCCTGCTTGTGGGCATCAGTGCGACTGAATCTGGTCGCCTGAAACAGGGTCAATTTCCTGAGCAAATGCGTCGCCTTGTTCATTATGTAATCCATTGATTATCAAATGAATTGTTTGGTTTTTGACCTGGAACAAAAGCGACGGCTTCTCGTTGAATTTGAGTCGGGGAATTTGCGTATTTTTGTGCTTTTGTGGGCTTGTGGTTTTGGAGGTTTTCTAACTACGAAATGTCGGTGTTTTTTCTCTGGTTTGAGGTCGCTCTGGTCTTTGTGCCCAGTTCTGGTGCGGGGTGTGGGTTGTTGTATGATTACCAAACTAAGCCGAAAGTTGGTGTCGGCATCAGTTCTTTGCGGGCTGTCGCCCTTAAAAATGTTGGTTTATGACCTATTTTGGTGTGCGTTCAGCCTGGGTAAGGCAAATGCAATTATAATGGTATACACCACCATGATTTGATTAAAATTTTTTTTAGTCCATAATGGGTTTAAGTTTAGTGAGCCGAAGAGAGCCCTGACCGGGCGTAAGGAGGAGATGGATGAAATCAGTAATTAAAGAGTTGTCTGTACTTGTAGTGCTGTTTGTTGCCATCGCCTCAGTGGGGATGATCGGCGCTTAAACCTCAGGTCGCCCTGAGGCACAATGGCCCGGCAGGGAGAGCCGGACCATTCAATCAGATACGGATTATCTGACCCTTCAAGCCATAGAGAATGCTCAGCACCTGCTGGCGTGCCTCCGCTCCTATGGCGTTCTTATCCAGTGCGTGCAGTACGTCATCCACGACCGCCATGAACTCCTGTTCGGAGATGTTCATCCCCTGGTGCGCGCTGACCATATCCCGACCCGAGTAGGATTGGGGCCCCCCTGAACCGGCACAGAAAAACTCCACTGACATCTTTTTGGCACGTTCGATATTGGCACCGTGCTGGAAGCGGGACTGAATAACCGGGTTGTTCAAGTGGGCGTTGACCGCATCCTCCACAATCTGGGTGATGCCGGTTTCTCCGCCGAGAAGTTCGTACAGTGTGGAAGACATGAGCCCCTCCATGCGTATAGGGTTCGAATAACTCGGCCTGACAGAGCGGGTCGAGGTAAGGACAACTGCTCAGATTAGAAGTGGCCCTGGGAAACATCAAGTCAGGCTGAAAGTCGTCGTTCGGCCCTCGCATTCGATCTCCATAAGCCGGTTCTTGGGGCGTTTTCTGCTTAGGCCCGGGCCGTTGTTTTTCGTGTGAGATTTTTTCCTGGCCCCGTCAACAATGGGTTGTCCACACTTGTCCCAATTCTTCAAACAGTTATCCAGAATTCACCATTTGGCTTTGTTGGAACCCCCTCAAAGCCATGACACTTTTTCAGCTATTGCCCGGTTGGCCTCGACTACACTCAGTTCAATTCAGTTCGATAAGACCATAAATTCCTTGTGGATAAGCCGGGGTTTTGACCCCGGGATGACAACGGGTGAAGGCTATGCGCAACTGGTTAGTGTCTGTTCTGTTGCTTCTGATGGTTGTGGGCTGGCCAGTGACGGTCTGGCCGGCGCTGTTGGACGATCAAGATTTCACCGAAGAGACACTCTCCAGGCCGGATGGCCAGGGGTGGTCAGGGGTAGTGGGGCTGACTTTTTCGGAAGCCGGCGATCGCATCTACGCCTGGGAGCGTGATGGAAGGGTGTGGATCATCGATGAATCCAACCCGGTCTCCAGCCCGTTTCTGGACATCGCCGATGAGGTGCTGGCCTGGCGGGACCATGGCCTGCTGGGGTTTGCACTGGATCCTCAGTATGAAGAAAACGGTTACGTCTACATCGGCTACATTGTCGACAGACACCACCTGTTGCATTGTGTTGAGCCCGCCTCCGGGGTTGGGGAGCCCATCTGTGATTCCGATTATGACCCCAACCTGACCATCCAGGTCACCCAGGCCACCATAGGTCGGGTGGTGCGCTATACCGCCATCAAACCTCAGGGCGCCAGCGATTTTTCCGGTGCCATCAGTGTGGATTACGCCAGCCGCAAGGTGCTGATTGGTGAGTCTCCCACCACGGGGATGCCGATGACCCACCAGACCCATGGCATCGGCCAACTGGTGTTTGGCACCGACGGTACCCTGCTGGTGGCCTTCGGAGATGGGGCCAGCTTCTCCTCTACCGACGTCGGCAGCGCCGAAGAGAGTGCCTATCTGGACGCTCTGGCCGAAGGGATATTGCGGCCTGACGAGAACGTCGGGGCCTACCGGGCCCAGATGGTGAACTCCCACAACGGTAAGATCTTGCGCATCGATCCCGCCAGCGGTGACGGGGTGGCCAGCAATCCCTACTACGATGGTGCGGCGCCTCGCTCTCCCGCCTCCAGAATGTGGGCCCTGGGGCTGCGCAACCCCTACCGCATGTCATTGAAGCCCGGAACCGGCAGTCACAACCCAGACGATGGTAATCCGGGAGTGCTCTATGTGGGCGATGTGGGATTGAGCCGCTGGGAGGAGTTTCTGGTGGTGGAGGGGCCCAACATCAACTTCGGCTGGCCCGCCTACGAAGGGATGACCATCCAGAGCGGCTACTACTTTGCCTCCCCCAACAGCGCCCAGGCCTCTGAGGCCCTGGGGTGCGATGTAAAATTCACCGATCTGATTGTTCAGGAGACCCTGAGCACACCCAGTTTCCCCAACCCGTGTGGTAGCGGGCAGATCACCTCGGTGCCGGTGTTCGAGCATCGACGCCCCAGTCTGGACTGGTTCCATGACGAACCCCAGACCCGTTACCCCGCGTTTGACGGCAGCGGCGCACCGGTGGCCGTCGGTGTCGGTGAACCTGTGCCCGGAACCACGGAGGTACTGACCCAGGGGACGCCTTTTGCCGGCAACGCCTCCACCGGAGGGGCGTGGTATCTCAGTGGTGAGTTCCCTGAGACCTACCACAACACCTATTTTCACGGAGACTTCGGTGGCCAGTGGGTGCGTAACTTCGTGATGGACGACAACAACCGGGTCACCCAGGTGCGCCCCTTTGCCTCGGACGCCGGTGGCGTGGTGTTTATCGCCACTCACCCCGACGATGGTCGGCTCTATTACATCAGCTGGGCCACCTTCATCTACCGGGTCAGCTATGCCCCTGGAGGCAACCGGGTGCCCACTGCGGTAGCCTCAGCCACCCCAAATTATGGTCCCAGTCCTCTAACGGTGCAGTTCTCATCCGCAGGCTCCTCTGATCCTGATAACGACAACCTGAGCTTTGCCTGGCAGTTTGGCGATGGGGACAACGGCAGCGGCGCTTCTCCCAGCCACCAGTACAGCGCCCCAAATGACAACCCCATCAGTTTCATTGCCACCCTGACGGCCACGGATGATGGCTCACCGGCTCAGAGCGATTCCGATACCGTGCTGGTCAGCCTGAACAACACACCGCCTCAGGTGAGCATCACCTCTCCCGTCGATGGCACCTTGTATCCCCTGGGCAGTGACACCCTCTATGACCTCACTGCCCAGATCAGTGACAACGAACATGGCAGCGGTGAGCTGAGCTGCGCCTGGCAGACGGTGCTGCATCACAACAACCACACCCATGAAGACCCGGTGGACAACAACTGTGCCAGTCAGGTGCAGATCGCCCCGGCGGGGTGTGACGGCGAGACCTATTTCTACCGCATCAGCCTGACGGTTACCGACGCTCACGGCCTGTCGACTACGGCGGTATCCACCCTCTATCCGGATTGCGACAGCGCATCGCCACCCGATGCCAATGATGACAGCGCCACGGTGGCGGTGGGGGGCACCGTAGAGATAGACCTTCTGGCCAATGACACCGATGACACCGGCATCAATGTGAACTCTCTGACCCTGATCAGTCAGCCGGCCACTGGCTTGGTGACCCTGCTGCCGGGCACCGGACGGGTGCAGTACCAGCCGTCGATTACCACCTCGGGCAGCGTCAGCTTCCAGTACCGGGTGGCCGATGTTGACGGCTTCGTGTCCGACCCCGCCACCGTGGCGATCACCATTACCCTGGCGGGGGGCACCCCGGTTGTGGCGACGCCGGTGATCTCGCCCTCAGGGGGGGACTATACCGCGCCACTGGCGGTGACCCTCAGCTCCTCGACCTCCGGAGTCAGCTTCTATTACACCTTAGACGGCAGTGACCCGGATCTGAGTTCACCGACCAGTGGTGGCAACCTGACCCTGGAGGAGAGTGCCACCCTCAAGGTGTGGGGCTACCGGGATGGTTATGTGCCATCACAGGTGGCGTCGGAAACCTATCAGTTGACGCCGCCCGATAATGGTTTCCCCATCAATGGCCTGGTGGGGTATTGGCCGCTGAACGAGGCGGGGGGCACCTTCATCGGAGACGCCTCTGGCAACGGTCATGATGGTCAGCTCAGCGGGGCCTCCTGGGTCTCTGGCTGGGACGGCGGTGGCCTGCGCTTCGATGGTGTGGATGACCGCGTCGTGGTTCCCCACAGCAGCCAGCTGGCGTTCACCCTGTTCCAGAGTTTCTCTCTGACGGCCTGGGTCCAGCCCGATGGCGGCCAGGGAGGCTGGGCGGGTCTGGTCACCAAGTCCAGAGAGAGTGCCCCCTGGTATGGCTTGTGGATCACCTCCTGGGATGCCTGGGCCGCCGGCGGTCCCAACGCCATCTTCGATGGCCCCATCAGCGGCGGCTGGCATCATCTGGCCCTGGTGCAGGATGCCCTGGTCGACAGCCGCTGGCTCTATGTGGACGGCGTACTGGCCGGCACTCTGGATGCCCAGTTTGGGGAGGGCAGCGGTGAACTCTGGTTTGGCGGTGCTGCCGGCGTGACCGAGTTCTTCGATGGGGTGCTGGATGAGATTCGCATCTATGATCGGGCGCTCACCCTTCAGGAGGTTGAGGCACTGGCGACCACCGCGCCGCCAGCAGCCGGACCCGTTACCTCGCCAGACTGGGTGCAGATCTCCAGCGGCGCCAGCGTGGAGATCGATGTTCTGGCCAACGATTCGGCCATCGCCGGGCTGGATCCCTCCACGGTCGAGGTGCTGACCTCTCCGGATCAGGGCAACATTACCGCCATCAACAGCAGCACCGGGGTGATCAGTTACAGCCACAACGGCGGCTCCCTGGATGACGGCTTCAGTTATCGGGTGCAGGACACCACCGGCGCCTGGTCGGCGGCCACGGCGGTGTCCATCGCCGTCGAGGCCTATCTGCCGCCGACGGTAACCATCACCTCGCCCCAGGATGGTGCCCAGGTGAGCGGCAATCTGCTGGTGCAGTGGCAGCTGACCGGGGACGACACCCTCTACGACCATATCCATGTGCGTCTGGACGACAATCCCCATGTCACCCTGCACGACACCGGCCTCACCAGCTACGACTTTGGCCAGGTCGGCCCGGGCGAGCACAGCATCGATGTCTGGCTGGTGACCCCGGATCATCAGCCTCTGGCTAATCCCGAGGCCAGCGATTCGGTAACGGTGACCGTGGTGGATAACAGTGGTGGCGATCCGACCCTGGTGGGCTACTGGGCCATGGACTCGGGCTCGGCCCAGACTGCCATCGACAGCTCCGGCAACCAGAACAACGGGGTGATCCTGGGCGCCCAGGTGGTTACTGGCCGCTTTGGCCAGGGACTGAGTTTCGATGGTGTGGATGACCTGGTTCAGGTGCCTCACAGCAGCGCCTTTGCCTTCAGCAGTGGCGATGATTTTACTCTGGCGTTTTGGGCCCAGGGCATTGGCAGCCAGTCCGGCTGGTCCGGGGTGGTGACCAAGTCCAGAGATCAGGAGCCTTGGTACGGCATCTGGGTGGCGAGCAACCGCCGCTGGACCTCAGGTGGGCCACAGAACATCAGTGGCAGCAAGATCAGTGCTGGCTGGCACCATCTGGTGCTGGTTCAGAGCGGCGGTAGTCGTTACCTCTATCTGGATGGGGCGCTCAATGCCGAGGGCAGTGCCCAGCAGGCCGATGGCGGCGGCGATCTTATCTTTGGCGGCACCCTGGGGGTCAGTGAACACTTCAGTGGTGTCCTGGATGAGGTTCGCCTCTACAGTCGCGCCCTGGATCTGGGGGAGGTGACCAGCCTGTATAACCTGGTGCCGGGCGCGGCCAGTGTGGTGGCATTGGATGACACAGCCTCCCTGGGACAGGGCGAGGGCACCAGTATCGATCTGCTGGCCAACGACAGCGCCACACTGGGGCTGGATGCCGGTTCCGTGGAGCTGATGAGCGCGCCCGCCTATGGCGAACTGCAGATTGATGGGGTTACCGGCGTGGCCAGCTATCAGCATGATGGCAGTGCCACCACCTCCGACAGCTTCAGTTACCGGGTGGCGGATCTTCAGGGTAATCTGAGTAACACCGCCCAGGTGCAGCTGACCATAGTGCCCTACGTGCCGCCGACGGTGACCATCACTTCACCGCAAGAGGGGGCTCAGCTGACCGGAAACCTGGTGGTGCAGTGGCAGACCTCCGGCGATCAGAGCGGTTTCGACCACATCCATGTGCAGCTGGATGACAACCCCTATGTGCCTCTGCACGACACCGGGGTGACCAGTTACGACTTCGGCCCGGGCACGGCAGGCAGTCATGTGATGCGGGTGTGGTTGGTGGATGCCAATCATCAGGCGCTCACCAACCCGGAAGCCTCGGACGAGGTCAACGTGACCTGGAGCGAACCTTCGGTGGTGACCCCGCCGGTGATCGACCCCAATGGCGGCGACTTCACCTCGGAGGTGACCGTGACCCTGAGTGCGGACTCCGGTGCGGCTATCCATTACACCCTGGATGGGTCGACCCCGGATGCTGGCTCCGATCTCTATCAGGTGCCGATTCTGGTGGGTCAGAGCCTGACTCTTCAGGCGGTGGCCATAGTGAACGGGGAAAGCAGCAGCGTCAGCTCGGCCCAGTTCAACCTGGACCTGCCGGGAGACGGCCTGCCCAGTGCCGGATTGGTGGGGTACTGGCCCATGGATGAGACCAGCGGCAGCCAGCTGCTGGATGCGTCGGGCTCAGGACGGGTCGGTGACATCAGCGGCACCACCCGGGTGCCCGGCTGGGCCGGCAACGGCCTCTACTTCGATGGGGTGGATGACCTGGTGAGGGTGGCCCATGACTCTCAACTGGCCTTTGGTGCCGCCGCCAGTTTCTCCCTGTCTGTCTGGGTGAACCTGGATGGGGATCAGGGCGGCTGGGCCGGTATGGTGACCAAGTCCAGGGATGATTCACCCTGGTATGGTCTGTGGGTGGCCTCCTATGACCGCTGGATCTTCGGCGGCCCCGCCAACATCAAAGGGCCGGTGGCTCAAACGGGTTGGCAGCAGCTGACCCTGATCCAGGATGGTGCCGCCGGCAGTCGCAGCTTCTACCTCAATGGCACCCTGGTGGGCACCGGCGCCGCGCAGTCCGCCGATGGAACCGGAGATCTGCTGTTTGGTGGAGCGGGTGGCGTTGCTGAGTTTATGAGGGGCACCCTGGATGAGGTGCGCCTGTATAACCGGGCCCTGAGCGCCGATGAGATTCAGGCGTTGGCCACTCTGGCGCCTTGACGCCCTGGTATCGCCCCGCGGTAATGCGGGGCGATGCACAGACTCAGCAGTAGAGGTGCTGGCGGTAGAGTGCGGCTGGGGCTTGCCAGTCGAACCGTGCAGCCCGGGCTGCGTCGGAGAGTGCCCGGCGTTCGGCCCGGGTCAATGCCAGAAACTCCCGGAAGCGGTTCAGCAGCGCTTCCCCCTGGGCATCGGGGCCGTCACCGCGGAACAGCAAGCCGGTGCGGTTGTCCTCTATGGTGTCCGACAGGCCGCCGACGGCGTGAGCCAGCACCGGCTGCCCCTCCCTCATCGCCAGTAACTGACTCAGGCCACAGGGCTCGAAGGAGCTGGGCATCAGGAACAGATCGCCACGACGGTACAGGGCATTGGAGAGAGGCTCGTGGTAGCCGTTGAGGAACCAGAAGTTGGGGTGCCTGGCGGCGATCTGTTGCAGTTGCGCCTCGATGTCGCCATTGCCGTTGCCCAGCATCAGATAGAGCCCTGTGGGGCAGTGAGTGGCCAGCTCCTCGAGCAGGGTTTCCAGCACAGTGCACCCGTTGTCACTGGTGTGCAGCAGCAGGGCGACCTTCTGGTCGGTGAGGCGACAGACCGAGGTGAGCAGCAGCTCTGGCTCCTGTTGAGCCGGCCACATCCGCATCCTCTGACTGGCGATGTAATCCTGGGCGGCGACCCACTGTTTTTTCGCCTGCCAGCGAATCAGGCTGTCTGAGGCTAACTGCATCAGGCGGTGAAACTCTCCGAGCGCTGAGGCTGGCTGCGGGTATTCGATGCCGTTGATGATCCCCACCAGATCCCCCTGCTCGTGGCGCCGTCGAAGGTCGGCTTCCAGCCCCTCTCCGCCACGAAACCCCAATTGTGGCTGATTGGGGCGCAGCACCTCTTTGGCGTATCCGGGGGAGACCAGGTGGATCTTGTCCGCCAGGTTGATGGCGCAGCGCATGGGGTTGATGCAGCCTGGGTAGCGGGGGTCCACCAGCGGCCCCAGCACCCGGCTGCCCAGCTCCAGAGAGAGGCCCGGGAACCAGTGGGCCAGGCTCGAACTGCTGCCCCCCAGGGGACGAATGCCCTGGTGGGCCAGGTTGTGGATGCTGTAGACGCAGCGCACCTGCTTAAGAGATGCGTATCTGGGGTGGTGAGTCCTCAGCAGTGCCAGCAGGGCGGTATGCCAGTCGTGCAGATGCAGGCAGTGGTAGGTTTCCAGCAGATTCTGGTGAAGGGCTTCGGCAACCCCGAGGCAGAACAGGGCAAACTTGGCGGCGTCCAGGGCGTAGGGTTCGCCCTGGTGGCTGCTGTCGTAGATGGCCCCGGCGCCCGCGGCGGCAAACAGGGGATGCTCCAACAGGTAGAGGCTGCTTTCGGCGGAGACCGGATTGGCACAGCGGTAGAGCACCAGGGTCTCCTTTTGGGTGCCGTAGGCCACCTGGATACGGGCCAGCTCCTCGGCCTGTTGTTGAGTGGCAAAGCGGCCGTAGCCGGGCATGATCAGGTCGGCCCGAACTCCCTGTGAAGCCAGGGCAGAGGGCAGATCGCGAATCACATCCCCCATGCCGCCCACTTTGCCACCGGTCAGGGCGCCGTTCTCCGCCGCCGCCATCAATACACGTATCTCAGTCTTCATAGCCCACCTTGAGTCCAAGCATCTCCCGGGTCACCAGCACCCGCCCTTGATCCGTCACCCGAAATCCCCGGGCTTTATCCTGGAGTCTGTCGTAGCCGATCACCATATTGGCGGGGACCTCGCAGCCCCGCTCCAGGATGGCATTGCGTATCTGGGCGCCGCGGCCGATCTCCACATTGGGCAGGATCACCGAGTCCTCCACCAGGGCGTAGTCCTGAACCCGGACCCGGTTGAACAGCACGCAGCGACGCACCGTTGCCCCGGAGATGATGCAGCCGGAGGAGACGATGGAGTCCACGGCACTGCCGCGGCGATCGTCGTCATCGAAGACGAACTTGGCCGGCGGCAGCTGTTCCAGGTAGCTCCAGATGGGCCAGCGCTGGTCATACAGGTTGAGCGGAGGGGTGGGTTGCAGCAGCTCCATGTTGGCCTGGTAGAAGGAGTCCAGGGAGCCCACATCTCGCCAGTAGGGAGGCTCATTGTCCAGGGCACTGCGGTGGCGGTAGGCGTACACCTTATGGTTCTGGATGATGGAGGGGATGATGTTCTTGCCGAAATCCCGGTCCGAGTCGGCCCGGGCGGCATCCTGCTTGAGCTGGTCAAACAGAAACTCGGCGTCAAACACATAGTTGCCCATGGAGGCCAAGCAGTGCTCAGGGTCCTCCGGCAGGCATTGGGGGGCGTTCGGCTTCTCTTCGAAGCCGATGACGCGCTGCTCCTCATCGACCGCCATGACGCCGAAGCTGCCCGCGGCTTCGGGCACCGGCACCTCGATGCAGGAGACGGTCATCTCGGCGCCCCGTTCGACGTGGGCGGCGATCAGGCCGGCGTAGTCCATGCGATAGATGTGGTCCCCGGAGAGGATCATCACATATTTGGGCATCTCGTGGCGGATGATGTCCAGGTTCTGAAACACGGCGTCGGCGGTGCCCTGGTACCAGCTGTCGGAGTAGCGCTGGGAGGCGGGCAAAATCTCGACCGACTCCCCCAGCTCACGCTTAAAGTGGCCCCAGCCCCGGCTCAGGTGACGGATCAGGCTGTGGGATTTGTACTGGGTGACCACCCCGACCCGGCGCACGCCGGAGTTGATGCAGTTGGACAGGGCGAAATCGATGATGCGGAATTGACCGCCGAAATAGACCGCCGGCTTGGCGCGCCAGTCGGTCAGCTCGTGGAGGCGGGACCCGCGTCCCCCTGCCAGGATGATGGCGTAGGTATCCCGGGTCAGGTTACTGATGTATCTGGGGTTGTTACTTGGCATCTTGGGTCTCTCCTTGAACCTGAAGTTGGCTGGGCAGTGCCGGTTTCCAAATTTCGTCCCGGTAGTTGGCTATGGTGACATCGCTGGAGAAGCGGCCACTGGCGGCGGTGTTGCGTACGCTCATTCGGGCCCAGTGCTCCGGATTGGCGTAGGCGTCCGCCACCCTCTCCTGAGCCTGGATATAGGCGTCGAAATCGGCGGCCACCATCCAGGGGTCCCCTGGGGCGGTGACCGCCTGGACTATGGGCTGGAACAGTTGGGGTTCGAGCAGGCTGAAGTGGCCCCCCTGTATGAGCGCCAGTACGGCGGCCAGGGCCGGCGAACGGTCGATGTACTCCTGGGGCTGATAATGGGGTTTGAGCTGGGTGACCTCATCGGCACTGAGGCCAAACAGGAAGAAGTTCTCCTGGCCCACGGCTTCAAGGATTTCGATGTTGGCGCCGTCCAGGGTGCCTATGGTGAGGGCCCCGTTCATCATGAATTTCATGTTGCCTGTGCCCGAGGCCTCCTTACCCGCGGTGCTGATCTGTTCTGACAGGTCGGCGGCGGGACAGATGCGTTCCATGGCGCTGACGTTGTAGTCCGGCAACACCGCCACTCTCAGCCAGGGGGCCATTCTGGGGTCCTGGTTGATCATATGGGCAATGTTGTTGGCCAGCTTCAGCAGCAGTTTGGCCATGACGTAGCCCGGGGCGGCCTTGCCGCCAATCAGGACACAACGCGGTACCATCCCCTGGGTATCACCGTCGGCGATGCGCCGGTAGAGATGAATCAGGTGCAGCAGGTTGAGCAGCTGCCGCTTGTACTCATGGATGCGCTTGACCTGAATGTCGAACAGCATGCTGGGGTCGAAGTTCACCCCGCAGCGTGCCTGCACCATCTGGGCGAGGTCCGCCTTGTTCTGCTGCTTGATCTCCCGCCAGCTGGTCAGGAAACCGGCATCCCCGGTCAGGCCGTTGAGGCTGTGCAGGCTGGACAGATCCTCTATCCATCTGGCTCCCAGGCGCTCATTCAACAGGGCGCAGAGCCTGGGGTTGGCATGGGCCAGCCAGCGCCTCGGGGTGACGCCGTTGGTCTTGTTGTTGAACTTCTCCGGCCACAGCTGGTGAAAATCGGCGAACATTCCCTGGGTCAGCAACTGGGTATGCAACCTGGCCACGCCATTGACGGAGAAGCTGCCCACCACCGCCAGGTGGGCCATGCGCACCTGGGGGCTGGGGTCATCACTGATGAGAGACAGGCTGCGCAGCTTAGTCAGATCTCCGGGCCAGCGGCTGGCCACCTGCTCCAGGAAGCGGGCGTTGATCTCGTAGATGATCTCCAGCACCCGGGGCAGCAGCCGCTCAAACAGGCTGACGGGCCAGGATTCCAGGGCTTCCGGCAACAGGGTGTGATTGGTGTAGGCCATGGACTGGCTGGTGATCGCCCAGGCCTGGTCCCAGCCCAGGCCATGGTCATCCATCAACAACCGCATCAGCTCGGCCACCGAAACACTGGGGTGGGTATCGTTGAGCTGCATTACATTGAATTGTTGGAAGTTCTCTATGGTGCCGCCGTTTCTCAGGTGGCTGTTGAGCAGGTCCTGCAGGCTGGCGGAGCTGAGGAAATACTGTTGCCTGAGTCTGAGCTCCTTGCCATTTTCGCTGGCGTCATTGGGGTAGAGCACCATGGTGATCTGTTCGGCCTGGTTCTTGGCCGCCACCGCCTCGGTGTAGTCCCCCTGGTTGAATTCATTGAGGTCGAACTCGTCGGTGGCTTCCGCCTTCCACAGTCTCAGGGTGTTGATTCGGCCATTGCGATAACCCGGAATGGGCAGGTCATAGGCCACCGCCAACACATCCTGGGTGTCCAGCCACTGATGGTGAATCCGCCCCTGGCTGTCCCGGTAGTGGCCGGTGTGACCACCGAACTTTACCAGCACATTGTGGTGGGGCACCTTCACCTCCCAGGGGTTGCCGTCCCGCAGCCAGCGGTCCGGCTGTTCCACCTGATAGCCATCGACGAACTGCTGGGTAAACATGCCGTATTCATAACGGATGCCATAACCGATGACCGCCATATCCAGGGTGGCGCAGCTGTCCAGGAAGCAGGCGGCCAGTCGCCCCAGGCCTCCGTTGCCCAGGCCGGCGTCATGCTCCTGCTCTGCCAACTCCTCCAGAGAGGCGCCGTAGGCCAGCAGGCTGTCGGTCACGCTCTGATTCAGGTCCAGGTTGAGTACCGCGTTGCCCAGGGCCCGCCCCATGAGGAACTCCAGGGAGAGGTAGGCGACTTTGCGCACCTGCAGGTTGTTGTTGCGCTCCCGGGTGGCGCGCCAGTCCCCCACCAGCTGGTCACGGACGCTCAGGGCCAGGGCTCGGAACAGATCCTCCTGGGTGGGCTTGTCCCTGTTGAGGCTGTAGCGGACGAAATGATCGAAGCATCCTTTGAGACCTTCCTTGGTCTCAGCTGAGGCGGTTTCTTGGGTGGGTTTCTTGGCCATGGGTTACTCCTTTAACGGGGCCCGGAACAGGGCCAGGCTTCGGTCGGTGAGCGTGCAGGGTAGGGCGGTGGGGGCGTCTCCCTCCCAGGTGTGCAGCAGGCAGTGCCAATGGTCGGCACCGCTCAGGCCGGGCGCTGAGAAGTCACAGGGATAGTGCGCGGCGTTAAGCAGCAGCAGCAGGGCTTCCTCCTCATCGTGGAGCAACAGCCCCATGGACCGGTTGTGGGGATCCTGCCACTGGGGCTCGGTCATGGGCTCTGCGCTTGGGGTGAGCCACTGCACCCTCTCCGTGGAGCCGGGAAAGTTGTGCTGGTAGTGGGGCAACCTCAGCAGAGGGTGTCGGTGCCTTAAGGCGATCAGGTGGGCGACAAAACGCTGGAGTTCGCTGTCCGCCTCCCGCCAGTTAACCCAGCCAATGGGGTTGTCCTGGCAGTAGGCGTTGTTGTTGCCTTGCTGGCTGTTGCCCGCTTCGTCTCCTGCCAGCAGCATGGGCACGCCCTGGGCCAGCATCAGGCTGGCCAGCAGGTTGCGTTGCTGCCGGCGGCGAAGGAGTCGTATCTGACCATCCCCGCTGGGGCCCTCATGGCCGTGATTGCAGCTGAAGTTGTGGCTGTGGCCGTCGTTGTTGTGTTCACCGTTGGCATGGTTGTGCCTGCGGTTGTAGCTCACCAGATCCGCCAGGGTGTAACCATCATGACTGGTGATCAGGTTGATGCTCGCCTGAGGCGCACGATCCGTGGCCTCAAACAGGCGGGCACTGCCGTGGATCACTTCGGCCACCGCAGGCAACTGACCGGGTTCGCCGTGCCAAAATCGGCGAAAGGTGTCTCGAAAGCGGTCGTTCCATTCGCTCCAGGGGTGTGGGAACTGCCCCAGGCGGTAGCCATCCGGGCCCAGGTCCCAGGGCTCGGCAATCAGCTTGCAGCGGCTCAGAACCGGGTCCTGGCCTATGGCGTCCAACAGGCCGGCGCCGGCGTCAAAGTGGGGCTGTTCCCGCCCCAGACTGGTGGCCAGGTCGAAGCGAAAGCCGTCCACCCCCATCTGCTCCACCCAGTAACGCAGGGCGTCGGTCACCATGGCCAGCACCCTGGGGTGGGCCAGATTGAGGCTGTTGCCACAGCCGCTGTGATTTTCATAGAACCTGGGGTCGCTGGCCAGGCGGTAATAACTGGCGTTATCCAGCAACCGGAACCCGTAACTGGGTCCCTGCTCGTTGCCTTCGGCGCTGTGATTGAATACCACGTCCATCAGCAGCTCCAGGCCGGCATCATGGAGTCGGCGTACGGTGTCGGCCAGCTCCGTGGGGTCGTTGTCACACAGGTAATCCGGGTGCAGGGCGAAGTACTGCAGGTTGTTGTACCCCCAGTAGTTGGTCAGGCCCTTTTGCAGCAGGAAGGGCTCGCTGACGAAGGGGTGAATCGGCAGCAGCGACACCGTGGTGACGCCCAGCCCCTTGAGGTACTGGATGACCTGGGGGTGCCCAAGAGCGGCCAGCTTGCCTCGCAGCCGCTGTGGCAGATCGGGGAACTCCAGGGTCAGTCCACGAATGTGGGCCTCGTAGAGGATGGTCTGTGCCATGGGGATGCGGGGGTGGTGGTGGTCACGCTGGGGAAGATCCACCACCTTGGCTTTGGGGGCGTAGGGGGCACTGTCTCTGTGATTCATCACCCGATCGTCCTTTTCAAAATGACCTTTGAGTGCCGGGTCAAAGGCAGGCGGTGGGGTGATGGCTCTGGCATAGGGGTCCAGAGCCAGTTTATTGGGGTTGAACCTGTGTCCCTGATGGGGCTGCCATGGGCCATGAACCCGATAGCCATAGAGTTGGCCTGCGGTCACTCCAGCCACCCATGCGCACCAGATCCCTCCCGGGGTTCGTGACAGGGGCACCCGCTTGAGCTCTCGTTGGCCATCGGTGCTGAACAGGCACAGTTCCACCGAAGTGGCATTGGCGGTGAAAAGGGAGAAATTGACGCCTCCCCTGTGTGGGGTGGCGCCCAGTGGCAGGGGCTGCCCCTGACTCACTGACACTCCTCCTGTGCCAGAACCAGGGTGGCCAGTGGCGCCAGGGTGAGGCTGACCCGGCAGGGTTGCCCATGAAGAGGCTCTGGCCGGGTGACCAGGGGCTGGCCATTCACCACGCCACTGCCGTCAAACTCTTCGGCATCGCTGTTGAGCAGCTCAAGGTAGCGCCCCTCAGAGGGGACCCCCAGCTGAAAGTGCTGGCGGGGAACCGGGGTCATGTTGACCACCACCAGCAGGTGCCGGCCCTGCTCATCCTGGCGCAGATAACTGAAGACGCTGTTGTCCGCATCGTTGCACTCAAGCCAACTGAAGCCTTGTGGCTGGTGGTCCAGCTGATGCAGGGCGGGATTGTCCCGGTAGAGCCGGTTCAGGGCCTGAACCCAGGACTGTACCCCCTGATGGCTGGGGTACTCCAGCAGATGCCAGTCCAGGCTCTGCTGATGATTCCACTCGTTCCACTGGCCGAACTCCCCCCCCATGAACAGCAGCTTCTTACCCGGATGGGTCCACATAAAGCCCAGGTAGGCCTTGAGGGTGGCAAACTTCTGCCACAGATCACCGGGGATCTTGTTCAGCAGCGAGCCCTTGCCATGGACCACTTCGTCGTGACTCAGAGACAGGATGAAGTGTTCACTGTAGGCGTAGAGCATGGCGAAGTTCATCAGGCCATGGTGATGGCGGCGATGGATGGGGTCTTGTTGCAGGTAGCGCAGGGTGTCGTTCATCCAGCCCATGTTCCACTTGTAGCCAAACCCCAGCCCCCCGGCATCCACGGGACGGGTGATCCCCGGCCAGGTGGTGGACTCCTCCGCTATCACCTGCACCCCGGGGAAGTTGAAGTGCAGGCGCTGATTCAGGGTGCGCAGGAAGGCGGCCGCCTCCAGGTTTTCCCGGCCCCCTTCGGCGTTGGGCAGCCACTGGCCCTCCTCGCGGCTGTAATCCAAATAGAGCATGGAGGAGACCGCATCCAGCCGCAGGCCGTCGAAATGGAACTGCTCCAGCCAGTAGAAGGCGTTGCTCAGCAGGTAGCTCACCACCTCGTGACGCCCGTAGTTAAACAACTGGGTGTCCCAGTCGGGATGCAGGCCAAGGCGGGGGTCCTCGTGCTCATACAGGGCGGTACCGTCGAGGCGGTTGAGGCCATGGGGATCCGAGGGGAAGTGGGCGGCCACCCAGTCCAGCAGTACCCCAATGCCCGCCTGGTGACAGGCGTCCACCAGGGCCTTGAGATCCTCGGGGGAACCCAGGCGGGCGTCAGGGGCAAACAGGCCGATGGGCTGATAGCCCCAGGAGCCCTCGAAGGGGTGGCTGGCCAGGGGCATCAGCTGAATGTGGGTAAACCCCATCTCCTTGACGTAGGGCACCAGGTCTCGGGCCAGCTCTCTGTAGGTCAGGGGCCGGTTGCCGGGCGCACGACGCCAGGAGCCGGCGTGCAGCTCATAGATGGAGAGCGGGGCCTGGTAGCTGTTCCGGCGACGGCGCTGGGCCATCCACTCCTGGTCCTGCCACTGATACTCGTCGTGGCTTGGAATCCGCGAGGCGTTGTGGGGAGGAAGCTCCATCTCCCGGGCGAAGGGATCGGCTTTGCTACGCCAATGGCCGTCGCTGCCCTGGATGTGAAATTTGTAGTGTTCTCCCGCTGCCAGGGCGGGGATAAACAGCTCCCAGAGGCCACTGTCTCCCTGATGCCGCATGGGATGACTGTGCCGGTCCCAATGGTTGAAGTCTCCCATCAGGCAGACCTGGCGGGCATTGGGGGCCCAGAGGCAGAAGTGGACACCGGCAATCCCCTCTATCTCCCTGGGGTTGGCACCGAGAAAGTGCCAGGCGCGCTCTTCACTGCCCTCGGCAAACAGGTACCTTTGCCGCGGTTCCAGCAGGGAGGGAAACTGATAAGGGTCGATCACCTCGACGCTGTGCTGCTCATACTCCACCTTGAGCAGGTAGCGGAAGGGGCGACGTCGTCTTGGAATGGGCCCATAGAAGTCGCCCTGACTTCCCCACTGGGGCAGGGACGCCACTTTGCGTTTTGGGGAGAGACTCAACAGGGTGACGGCGATGGCCCCGGGAAACCGGCATCCCACCATCAGGGTGTCGCCGGTCATCTGCATGCCCAGTTGATGGGGGGCCAATGGGGCAAGGGGGGCGGCAACTTGGGTCATGATTCAGCTCTCTCCTTGGTGTGAATCCGGTGCAGGTCATCCAGCAGTGAGGCCAGGGCCGGGTCATTGAGCAGACTCTCCAACCTGGGCCCATGGCGACGCTGCCAGTTGGGGTACTCCTTCCAGGTGCCAGGAATGTTGACCGGCTCCGCTTCCAGCAGCAGGTCGTCCAGTTGAATGGCAAATCGGCGGGAGTGGGTGCGGGCGCAGGTCAGCAGGCACAGCCGTGCCAGTGCCGGTGTCCAGGGAGCGTCCACGGTATGCGCTTTGGCCAGGGGCTCGGGCCCATGCTGATCTATCCAGTCCAGCAGAGCTTTTTTTTCCTGTTGTCTTGCGTCGAGCTGCCGGTGAAGGTCGGTGTCCTCGTCGAGGTTCAGGGCGTCGCGCAGACGCAGGTCGTCTGCGCTCCACCACTGCGCCAGGCTGGGGACATCGTGGTTGGAGCTCATGAACAGGCAGGCCTGGCGGTGCGCCTGAGGCGGGGTGAAGGTTTCACCCTGACGGGCAAAAAGCAGTAACTGGTTGCCCTGAATTCCGTGTTGTCCCATCAGCGTGCGGATGGGGTCCGGCACCAGGCCCAGATCTTCGCCTGTGGGTTCGCATCTATGCAGGTGACTCTCTATGGCCAGCAGACTGAACAGGGCGTTATCCGGGTAGTAGACATAACCCTGGCCATCGGCCAGGCACCACCATAGCCTGTGCAGTCCCATGATGTGATCCAGCCTCAAGCCACCGAAGCCGCTCATCTGCGCCGCCAGCAAGCTGCGCCAATGGCGGTACTGGCTCTGCTTCTGGGTGATGGGATTCGTGGGGGCCAGTCCCCAGTCCTGCCCCTGGGGGGCAAAGGGGTCCGGCGGGGCGCCAATGGCGGCATCGCGGACAAAGAGATCTGGCCAGGCCCGGGTCTCCGGACTGCCGTGGGGCACACCCACGGGCAGATCACCCACCAGGCCAATGGCCATTCCCAGCGACAGAGATTGCTGCTGCAGCCGCAGCAGCTGGCGGCGGGCTTCAAACTGCAGGTAGAGGGGCAGTTCAGGGTGGACTTCAAGGTTCAGTTTGCGCCACAGCCAGTGATGCTCGCTGCGGCAATAGGGGGCCAGTCTGCTTTCCCATTGTTCGCGAAACTCTCGAAAGGCACGGGCCCTGGGGCTGTCGCTGTCTTGCACCAGGGCCATGAAGCGCCGGTGCAGCATGTCGTACAGGCTGAATTTGAGGCGGGCGATCTCCTGGTAATCCAGCCAGGGACTCTGGGCCAGCCGTTGTCTGGGACCCTGCCAGCAGGGTCGTTGCAGCTCATGGGCCAGGGCATTGGCTTCGGGAATGGCGTCCAGCTCCAGGTAGAGGGGATTGAGGCTGTGGCGATCCCCCGGGGCGTAGGGGCTGACATTGCCCTCCAGCTCATAGTCCGGGGCAGCCAGTGGATTGAGCTGGATAAAGCCGGCCCCTTTGCTGGCCAGCAGAGGCAATAACCTGGTCAAGTCGCCAAAATCCCCGATGCCCCACTGGCTCTCGCTTCTCAGGCGATAGAGCTGCAGCAGGACGCCCCAGTGGTGACCGGTTGTCCGATAGGCTTGATTTGGCGTCAGCGCCAGGGTCACTGGATGGGCCTGACCGTCGACCGTGACGCTCGCCTCCAGGTATCCGGGCGCCTCTCCCAGCCAGGAGGCGGGCAGGGGCAACTGAAAGCGCCGCAGGCGCCGCCCCTTGTGCCAGTATTCGCCGCACTCCACGGCGCTGTCGCCAGTGAGGACCAGGTCGGCGGCATCACTGCGATGAAGGATCAGTTCGCGAGGGAGTCGCTCTCCTTGCAGGAGCAGTTGGGGATCGCTGAGCTGCACCAGTTGAAACGGGGGGATGGTTTGGTGCCAGGGCAGGGCATCGAGCTCTTCGATGCGGCTGCTGACCCGCTGTTCGTTTGGGGTGGCCAATGGGGGGTGGAGGGCGCCGAGCAGGGCCAGACGTTGCGCCAATGGGGTTTGCTGCGCTTCACCGTTCATGTCCCGGTAAGCGTCGCCCACGCCTTGCAAGTAGAGGAGTTTCTCCAGATCCACGCCTTGTCGTCCCTGAAACTGTGTGATGCCCGCCGAGTCCTAACATCGCCGCACTATGTGTCAGCGGTGTGTCAGTTCCGTCTCACTTGGTTGAATATGAATCGACGCACTGACGCCACTAAAACTAGACCTGGGTAGGGAAAAGCGCAAAAAAGCCTGAGAGGATTGGGTTATTGCTGTTGATTATGGGGAGTTGGCATGGCCAGGGAGTGGAACTGGGTCATCTCAACCTCAAGCACCAGAATCCCCAGACGACGGACCTCCAGGCGCGCCAGCTGGTTGCCCAACTCCGGTGCAAACCAGAAATCGGCCACCCTGGACTTTCTTGGGTGAGTCTGACGAAGGTGCAGGGCGGTGACCTCTCTGTCCATCAGCGACAGCGTGGTCATGCCGAGGTTTTCGAAGCGATAGTGGCGAGTTTCATCGCCCCAGGTGTAGCTGGTGACCACATCCTGGCCGGGTGCGGCCAGCAGCGGCAGGTTCTGCAACATGGTGGCGGCGCCCTGGACGGCAGGCAGCATGGTGTCCGGATACTGAATGGGCTCACCGTCTTCCGTTACCGCCATGGTGCCCTGAGCGTCCACAGTGCCCTGGTAGGCCACAGGGAACCAGCCGTGCACTTGCGAGGAGAAGCTGTCGGTGTGCCAGCGTTTGCCGAACCAGCTCATTCTGCTGAGGTTGCTGGCGTCGCCGAACAGGCAGAAGTCACCACTGCCTTCGAGCAGGGCCTGCTGCCCGTCCAGTCTCAGGCTTTGGGTGCCCTGACCACAGGACACCCCCTGGCTGCTGGCCTGGTAGTGAGCGGTAAAAGGGGCGGTGGGCACGGGCTTGGCCACTGCTGGCAGGCCGGCGACCAGCAGCAGGCAGAGCTCAATCTTTACGGGGGTGATTTTCAATGTACTCCTGAGCCCGCTCCAGGGCCTGGTCTACGTTTTTCTGCATGGCGATGAGCTCATCCATGGAGGCGTAGGCGCTCAGATCCACCCGGTGTCGGAAGTAGCGACAGGGAAGCTGGTTGAGAGTCAGGCAGAAGAGGTCGGCCAGCTGATCCTCATCGAACTTCTCTCTCAGTTTGCGCTCAGTGACGGTCTGATCCAGCAGGATCTCATAGTAGTTTCTGATTTCAGCGTCCATGTGTCAGGGTCCTCTATCCCAGAGTGAAGGCGGCGTGGAACAGCTGCGCATGGCGCCTGGTGAGGCTGTCGGGATCGCGGTCGTAGCCGCCGCCGATAACGCAGGCCAGGGGGATGGCGCTGTCCTTACATCTAGATAGTACCAGCTGTTCCCTCTGGCGTAATCCCTCATCGCTCACCTCCAGGTAGCCGAGGCGATCATCCTTGTGCACATCGACCCCCGCATCGAAGATCACCAGATCCGGGCTGTGCAGCCTCAGGGCCAGAGTCAGGGCCTGATCCACCGTCTGCAGATAGGCGTGATCGCCTACTCCTTTCTCCAGTGGGAAGTCCAGGTCTGAGGGGGGCTTGCGGCTGGGGAAGTTGGACTCGCAGTGCACAGAGCAGGTGATGATCTCTGGTCTGGAGGCACAGAGCGCTGCGGTGCCATCACCATGGTGGACATCCAGGTCGAAGATAAGCACCCGCTCGACCCCAGGCTGGGTCAGGGCTTGCTCGGCAGCCAACACCAGATCATTGAAGACACAGTAGCCGCTGCCAAAGTCGAAATGAGCATGGTGGTAGCCTCCGGACAGGTGCAGGGCCAGGCCATGTTCCAGTGCGAGATGGGCAGTCAGGCAGGTACCGGACACCGACGTCAGGGTGCGCTCCACCAGGGTCTGGCTCCAGGGAAAGCCCATGCGACGAATCGCTTTGGGATCCAGTCGATTCTCCATAAAGGCCTGGCTGTATTCCCGGCTGTGGCAGCGCTGGATCGCCTCTGGCGGCAGAGGGCTGGGCTGGTGCCATTGAAGTTGTTGCCTGGGAAGGGTGGCCAGCAGATGGTCCCGCAGATGGCGATATTTGGTGATGGGGAAGCCGTGAGTGGGCGGCAGCACCAGTTGGGAATAGATGGGGTGATAGACGCAGTGCAGCATGGGCGACGGCGGCGGGAGAGGTTCCCGCGTTGGGGGCTGCTGACTCCTGGGAGCAGACTCGGTGTCTGACCGACACCGAGCCCTTACCTGGAAGCAGCCTCCGGGGCCTTACATGTTGGAGATGGCCCAGGTCATAAACTCTTTGCGAGTTTTTTCATCGGCCTGCTGCCACCAGTATTTCAGCATCGCTTCTGGGTTCAGCTTAACGTCACCCTGGAGTTGAGCCTGGTTGGCTGGCTTGCTCTGGCTGGGGGCGGTAGCGGCAACGGCGCTGGTCGCCACGGTGGCAGTAGTGGCCACGGCTGCGTTGGTGGCGCTGCCCGCTGGGGCGGTGGCCGCAATCACTTCCTGCTTATGCTTCTGCTCGGGAGTCAGCTCCTTGGTCAGGGTATCGATGATGCTCTCCTCGCGGATGCTGGTCATCTCGATGCTGTACTGGACCTGCTGGCCACCGGAGTGGGTCACGGACACCTTGGGATCTTTGGCGAAGGCCTTGGCTTGCTTCAGATCGCGGATGGGGGTTTCGGGACGCAGCTTGTATTCGCCATCGGCGTCGATGGTGATGTGCAGCAGGAAGGGGTCGGAGTTGACCCGCTGGTGACCGTCACCATAGGGCTCTTCGATGAGATCCTTGTAGACCAGGGCCACAGTGTGTTTGCCCTTCTCCAGCTCCAGTTCATCTTTGTGGCTGAAGAAATTGGACTTCACCTCCTGGCCATTAACTGCGATGAACTCCATGGACAATGGAATGTTCAGTTCAGCTGCCAGACTGTTCAGGCTCATGCCTCCGGCGATTAGTGCAGCCATCAGTGAGGCTTTGTTCATCCTGTGCTCCTTAGTGTTTCTGCCCACCCTTCTCCAGGCGGGCGATACGTTCTTCAATATAAGTCATAGCCTGACGACAACGGCCAAGCCGCTTTTGCGTTGCCAGAATCTCATTCTGTAGTGTGATTTTTTCCGTCCCCTGATGCAAATCAAGTTTTTGTTCCAATTCATGAATCTTTTGTTGAAGACGATTGGCCCAATTTTGATGTTTTCTCAGCTCCTCATAGGCGCTGTGACTGTTTTGCATCACCGAACGGGCGATCCATTGATATTGACTGTCCTGCCTCGGCAGCCCTTTGCGACGACTGGAGAAGCGTGCCCCTGCCGCCTGTATGCCGGTGGCGCTCATCGCCTGCATCACCGCCTGGTAGCGGTCGGAAAACTGCTGACACACCAGTTCGAAAGTGTCACCTGATTCCGGAGATTGACTCAGCCTGCTCAGGGTCTGCAGATCCTGCTCCAGGCGCTGCAGGCACTGAGTCAGGGAGGCGCCGGTATGGTCGAACAGGGCGGAGTGAAACCTCTGCTGATGATCCAGGGCCTGGGTGGTGTTGTTGGCCAGGGAGCGGTCATGCTGCTGGACCTGGGTTTTAAGCTGCTCCAGCCGCTGGCTGAGCAGTTGCAGCAGTTCGGTGCGGGCACGATAACTCATAACCAGGCCTCCACCGCCAGCTTGCCGGCAATGATCAGTACCACTGAGATGAACACCGGCCGGATGAAGCGACTGCCATAGCGGATGGCGGAGTGGGCGCCGATCCAGGCGCCGGCCATCAGGCACACGCCCATCGCCAGGCCGATGCCGAAATGGACATGGCCCAGGCCGATGAAGAACCCCAGGGAGGTGGCGTTGCTGACGAAATTCATGCTGCGGGCCAGCCCTGAGGAGAGCAGGATGTTCATCCGATAGAGCACCATGGAGGACACGGTCCAGAAGGCGCCGGTTCCCGGGCCGGCGAAACCGTCGTAGAACCCCAATGACAACCCCTGGCTCCACTGCTTGGTGCGCAGCACCTTGTCTTTTACCGGCAGGCCCCGTTGTTCGTCACAGGGGGAAGGGGCCAGCAGGGTGTAGAGGGCGATGACGACGATCACCAGGGGCAGGATGCGGTTGAGCAGATCGGCGGAGAACAGATCCACCGCCAGGGTGCCAGCCCCGGCGCCGATAAAGGTGGCCAACACCGAGCCGCGCCAGAACTGGGGGTCGAACAGCTGCTTGCGATAGAAGGTCCAACTGGCGGTAAAGGAGCCAAAGCTGGCGGCCAGTTTGTTGGTGCCCAGAGCCAGGTGCGGTGGCAGCCCGGCAGTCAGCAAAGCGGGAATGGTCAGCAGTCCACCGCCGCCGGCCACGGCATCGATAAAGCCGGCGGCAAAGGCAACGGTGGAGAGCAGCAGTATCAGGTTTAGGTCGAGACCCAGTTCCATCATCTCAATATTCAATATGGCGGCGGTAGGGGGGCAGAGAGTCCAACAGGGCGCCGCCGTAACGCTTGGTCACCAGGCGTCGGTCCAGCACTGTGATTCTGCCATAGTCGGTTTCGTTGCGAAGCAAGCGACCGCAGGACTGTACCAGTTTTTTGGCTGCATCGGGAACCGCCAACTGCAAAAAGGGGTTGCCCCCTTTGGACTTGATGTATTCGGCGTGCGCCTGTTCCACCGGTGACGTGGGTACGGCAAAGGGCAGTCGGGTGATGATCAGGTTGGTCAGGTAGTCTCCCGGCAGGTCCAGTCCTTCGGAGAAGCTGCTGGTGCCAAACAGGATGGACACCTCGCCCCGGTCGATGCGGGCCTTGTGTTCGGCGATTAGCTCGGAGCGGGCGCCCTCGCCCTGCACCAGAATCGGCAGCTTCTTGTGCATCCTTAGGGTGTCCGCCACCGCCTCCATCTGGCGGTAGGAGGTGAAGAGCACCAGGCTGGCGGTCTCCTCCTCCAGCAGATCCGGGATGGTCTTCACCAGCATGTCGCCGAAGCGGTCATCCTGGGGCTCCACCGCGACCTTGGGCAGGAACAGGGTGGCGTTCTGCTGGTAATCGAACGGTGAGGGCAGGGCGGTGTATCGGGTGCCGTCGTCGTTGCGCAGCCCCACCTGATGACGGTAGTGATCGAAGCTGCCCAGGGCCATCAGGGTGGCGGAGAGCAGGGCGACGCCGGCGGCCTTGCTCCACAGCATCTCCTCCAGCATAAAGCCGATCTCTATGGGGGAGGTGCTCACATGAAAGTCGTGGCGTTGCTGAAACTCCACCTTTTCTATCCAGCGGGCCAGCGGTGCGCTGTTTTCCGGGATCTCTCTGGACATCATCTGCCACAGTTGGGTCAGCCCCTCCAGCCGCTGCAGGTGCATGCCCACTTCGGCCACCATGGGCTCGGCCTGCCAGCCTTTGATCTCCCCCTCCTTGACCGATTCCATCAGCATGGTCTGCAGCTTGGTGAGCTTCTTCAGTCCCTGGCCGCAGGCGGTCTTGAGGTTGGTGGCCAGGGTGACCAGCACCTCGGGCAGGGCGCCGTTTTCGAAACGGTGGCGCAGCTCAGGGTTGTCGAACAGACTTTGGTTGGCTTCGCAGAAGCTGACCACCTGACCCAGGCCGTCGCCCAGGGCCTCAAGATCTTCGGTCAGTTCCATGGCGAGGTTGGTGGCCTTGTCGGAGCGCAGTTCCCGGGCCAGTTTGTGGGCGGATTTTTCCAGTTTACCTAGCCATTCCACCGTGCTTTTCATGTTGGCGCTGGCGGCGGAGAAATCCCGGGTCACCTGAGGCAGGTGATGGGCTTCGTCGACGATGTAATACATGGAGTCCGGATCGGGGAGGATCTTGCCGCCACCCAGCTCCAGATCCGCCAACAGCAGCGAGTGGTTGACGATCAGTACGTCCCAGCTGTCCATCTCGTCCCGGCTGCGGTGGAAGGGGCAGTCGCGGTGCGCGGCCAGCTGCTTGTTGCAGCTGTGCTTGTCAGAGCCAATCTGCTGCCACAGGTAATCGGGTACCGGCTCGGGGACGCTGTCCACCTCGCCATTCCACTTGCCCTCATGATAGGCCTGGTGCAGGCGTTTCAGCAGGGCGACATCGGCACTGGCGGGTTTGCTCTCCCACAGGGCCTGCTGACCGGTTTCCCCTTCACCGGCTTCGCCGGCCAGCAGCTCCAGCTTGGAGAGGCAGGCATAGCGTTGCCGTCCCTTGGCCAGGCCAAAGCGGAAGTTCATGCCACTGTGCTTCTGTACCAGGGGCAGGTCCTTGTTCACCAGCTGCTCCTGCAGGGCGACGGTGGCGGTGGCGATGCATACCTTGCGGCCGCTGGCCAGGGCCTGAGGAATGGCGCCGAGGCAGTAGGCCAGGGATTTACCCGTGCCGGTGCCCGCCTGGACTACCATAATGCGCCGCTCCTTGCAGTACTCACCGGCCAGGGTCTTGGCGATTTCGGCAATCAGGTAGTTTTGCTCCTTGCGCCGAACGAAGTTGGGGATCGCTTCGGCGATGCCGTTGTAGGCCTGGCGGGTCAGTTTCTTGGTTTTATCGCTGAGCATGCTGTGCGTGGGTTGGGGAAAGTAGCTGTACAGAATACCAGTATTTAGGTGAGAATGCCTCAATGACCGAACCCACACATCAAACCGGCTGGTTGCTGAGCCGTAACCAGTATGGCGACGAGCAGGGCATCACCCTGGAGTACTGGCTGGCCACTGATCAGGGGCCGGTCAGGCTGACCATTCCCGGCCAGGCCCACCAGGGGTTTGTCCCCGCAGAGCAGGAACAGGCGCTGAGGCAGTGGCTCAGTCCCTGGCCGCGCAGCCAGTGGCAACTGGCCTCGATTCAGGCCACAGACTTTGGTCACCGGCCGCAACTCGGGGTCTACCTCCGCTCCGATAAGCTCTGGTATGAGCTGCAATCCTTCTGCCAGAGTCGTGACATCCCCCTGCTGGAGAGCGATGTGCGCGCCTGCGACCGCTTTCTTATGGAGCGCCGCATCACCTCGGCACTCTCCTGGCGCCAAGGGCCCGAGGGGCTGCAGGTACGTGCTTCGGATAGGCTTCCGGCGCTGACACTGGTCTCCCTGGACATCGAGTGCAGCCGCCAGGGGGAACTCTACTCCATAGGGTTGCACAGCGACATGGACGCCTGCGTGCTGATGAGGGGAGAGCCTGAAGCGGATGCCCCTCCTTATATAAGGTGGTGTGTGGATGAGGCCGAATTGATTAGGGCCCTGCTCGCCTGGTTCGGGCGCTTTGACCCGGACGTCATCATTGGCTGGAACGTGGTGGGCTTCGACCTGAAGCTGCTGCAAAAGCGCGCCGAGCTGCATGGCATCCCCTTTACCCTGGGCCGGGGGGAGACATTGCCACTGTGGCAACAGCAGGCTGGGCCGGGCAGAGGTTATGGCCTGGCGGGGCGGGTTGTCCTCGATGGCATCGACTGGCTCAAGGCGGCCTTCTATCAGTTTGACAGCTTTGCCCTGGATAACGTCGCCAAGGAGCTGTTGGGGGAGGGCAAGGCGTGCCAGGACAGCGGCAACCGCATGGAGGAGATTGAACACAACTTCCATCATGATAAACAGGCTCTGGCACACTACAACCTGATGGATTGCGAGTTGGTGAGGCGCATCTTCGACAAGTTGCACCTGCTGCCTTTCGCCTGCCGGCGGGCGCAGCTGACCGGACTGCAGATGGACAGGCTGGGCGGCTCGGTGGCGGCCTTTACCAACCTCTACCTGCCCGAACTCCATCGCGCCGGCTTTGTGGCGCCGGATCTCACCGAGAGTGACATCGCCCCCAGCCCCGGTGGCTATGTGATGGACTCCAGGCCGGGGCGCTATCGCAATGTGTTGGTGCTGGATTTCAAGTCTCTCTACCCCTCCATCATTCGCACCTTCCTCATCGACCCCATGGGAATGGTGGCGGCCGACCGGGCCGATGAGGCCGACGCCGTTGACGGTTTCCGGGGGGCCCGCTTCCACCGGCGGCGACACCGTCTTCCGGCGATCATCGAAGGGTTGTGGCAACAGAGGGAACTGGCCAAGGCCGGTAAGGACGCACCGCTGTCACAGGCGATCAAGATTCTGATGAACTCCTTTTACGGGGTGCTGGGAGCGGCCGGGTGCCGGTTCCACGATCCCAGGCTGGCCTCCTCCATTACCCTGCGCGGTCACGAGATCATGAAGACCACCAGATCCTGGATTGAGGCTGAGGGCTATGAGGTGATATACGGGGACACGGATTCCACCTTCGTCCATGTCGGCGATCACCTCACCGCCGAGCGGGCCTGCGAGATTGGCCGGGAGCTGGTTCAACTGGTTAATCGACGCTGGCAGCAGAAGTTGCAGGATGAGCTGGCGCTGGACAGTGTGCTGGAGCTGGAGTTTGAAACCCACTTCGAGCACTTTTTTATGCCCACCATTCGCGGCGCGGAAACCGGATCCAAGAAGCGCTATGTGGGGGCGACCCGTAAGGGTGGCCAACTGGAGCTGGTGTTTAAGGGGATGGAGACGGTACGCAGTGACTGGACCCCTTTGGCTCGCGAGTTGCAGCAACAGTTGTATCGGCACTGGTTTGAAGGAAAACCGGTGATTCCTCTGGTGCTGGAGAGAACCGAGGCGCTGATGCGTGGCGAGTGTGATGATCTGCTGGTGTACCGCAAGCGACTCAGACAGGAGCTGGGAGAGTATCGCTCAAAGGGGCCTCATGTGGTGGCGGCGGAGCGGGCCAATCAGTTGCTTGGCAGGCAGCGCTATCGCCGCGGCAGTCAGATAGCCTATGTCATGGGGCGCAGCGGCCCCACTCCTCTGGAGGAGGGGGAGGTGACGCCGGACTATGAGCATTATCTGGAGAAACAGATCGAGCCGGTGGTGGAGCCGGTGCTGGCTCATCAGGAGTCACCCACGACTCTGGAAAAACTGATGACAGGTCAGATGGGTTTATTTTAATGAGGCCTTGTTAAGTGACTGTAACGAAAAGGAGTCGAAGGTGGTTATTAAAAAGTAATTTATGCGTTTCTGATGCAATTTAATGCATTTAGCCTGACAAAAGTGTGAAGTTGATCGTCGTGTGATTTGAAGATTTCTTGCTAGTCTCGGTCCCCTTCAGCGGATGAATGTTGCTCGCGATGGATTGGGAGACACACTAAGAATCAGATACACACAAGGTTAGGTTAGATGAAAAAGTCACTTATTGCAGTTGCCGTTCCGGCGTTGTTGGCTGCCCAAGCACAGGCAGTTGAGTTGTATAACGACGGTGTTAATTCCGTAACTATGGGTGGCCACCTAACCGTTCAGCTGGATGACAAATCCGGCGACACCAAGATCAATGACAACATGCCGCGCATCAACTTCAGCTTTGATCGCGACATGGGTAACGGCTTTAAGGTCGACTCCCGCATGGAAAGCCAGTTCAACATGGTGAACGGCGGCGAATCCTTCAAAACCCGTCTGGGTTACATCGGCATCTCTCACGACGATTACGGTCGCATCTCCGTTGGTAAACAGTGGTCTGTATACTATGACGTGGCAGTGGTCACCGATTACGCATACGCCTTCTGGGCCGATCACCTGGGCGTATACTCCTACGGCGTCGATGGCGGTGAAACCGGTATGGGCCGTGCGGATCAGGCTCTGCAGTACCACAACACCTTCTCTCTGGGCGGTGCCGGTGAGCTGACCCTGGGCCTGCAGTGGCAGGGTGCCGAAAACGGTCTGGATGACCGCATGGGCGGCAGCCTGGTATACAAGGTTGGCCAGATCAGCCTGGGCGCCGGTTACTACGGCGGCGACGTAGACGGTTCCTTCACCACCCCTAACGGTGTGGTTCTGGAAGATGGCGAGAGCGTAGATGGCACCATCGTATCTGCCAGCTACGGTACCTGGAGCAAAGGCCTGTATGCCGCCGTTGCCTACATGCAGGGTGACAACCAGGAAGACTACCGCTTCACCGGTGAGTCCGAAGGTCTGGAGTCTGTACTGAGCTACGGTTTCGACAACGACACCACGGTGTACACCATGCACCGCTTCATCAAGTCCAAAGATGCCGTTGACGCCCTGGGCCGCAAATACAACGAGTCCGACATCCTGGTGGGTGCGGCGAAAATGCTGAGCAGCAACGTTGAAACCTACGGTGAGTACCGCTTCGGTACCGGCGATGACCTGGATGACAACGCTTTCGCTATCGGTCTGCGTATTTATCTGTAATGCACACATAAATTTGTAGAATGGGCCGCCCTTTAGAGGGCGGCCTTTTTTTTGTCGGTCAAATAGGTCGGAAATTGACAATATTGCCCAGTTAATGATTGTGTGTATCCGGTTTGTTAATGAAATTAGATCTTCGATCAGGGTGAAATTTTGGTTGTAAAAATTGTGTCACACCCTTTGTCAACGGAGTATTAAACTGAAATTCGTTTTTTGGAGTGGGTTATGCGGATGCTGCTCACTATTTGAAGTGGGTTGAACTTTGTTTTGGTTATTCCTTGAGCGCCGCACCATCTCTTGCTGACAAAACTCATGTAAAAGAAAGGTTGCATAGCTGTTGCCCCTGTGATTAATATCGGTGTTGCTAAAGGGCTTGCCCTACCGAAGCGTTCTTAATTTGGGATTCAAGTCGCTACGGACAAAACAATAAACACATTGATGTGTCTAGGGAGATAAACATGCAAAGCAGCACAGTCTCAAAAGCTGTTCGACTGTCCTTAATCGCCGGTGCTTCTGCCGCCGCGATGACCGCAGCCCCAGTATGGGCGGAAGAGGAAGGTGTTGAACGTATCGAGGTCACCGGTTCTCGTATTAAGCGTACCGACATGGAAGGCGCCAATCCGGTCACCGTGATTGATCAAGCTTCCATTGAAAAAATGAGCGTCACCAACGTAGGTGACTTGTTGCAAAACCTGAGTTCCTCAGCGGGTGCAGCAGTGAACACTCAGACCAACAACGGCGGTGATTCCTCCGTTCGTTTCTCCCTGCGGGGTATCGGTTCTGAGCGTACTCTGGTCCTGATCAACGGCCGCCGCGTTGTGGCCGGTGGTGGCGGCGCCAACGGCTCCGTTGACCTGAATACCATCCCCACCGCCATCATCAAGCGCGTTGAAGTGCTGAAAGATGGTGCGTCCGCCGTTTACGGCTCCGACGCCATCGCCGGCGTAGTAAACATCATCACCAAGACCGACTTTGAAGGCTTCGATGTGAAGCTGGAGTATGGTGAGTCCGGTGAAGGTGACGGTGAGAAGAAGTCCATCGACGTAACCTTCGGCGCGGCCAGCGACAAGGGTAACGTTGTGGTTGCTCTGGGCTGGGCCGATCAGGGTCAGGTTCTGATGGGCGATCGTGGCTTCTCCGAGTTCGAGCTGCGTGCTTACCCAGACGGCACTACCCAGCCGGGTGGTTCCTCCGCGCCACCATGGGGCAACATGGACGGCTACGACGGTGACAACGTTACCCGTGGCCCGGAGTTTGGTGACTGGCGTGCCTACAACGGTGCCACCGACTCCTATAACTACAACCCAGTTAACTACCTGCAGACTCCAAGTACCCGCCGTTACGCCAACGTATTCGGCAGCTATGAGCTGGGTCAGGTGGGCTTCCTGGGTGATGTACGTGCCTTCAGTGAAGTGTCCTACGTAGAAACCAACGGTGAGCGTCTGCTGGCCCCCGAGCCTCTGGCTCCTCTGGTGTTCTTCGGCTCTCCGGCACCTTACTCTCCAAACAACTACTACAACCGCACCCAGGGTCCTAAGGATCCCGATGGCAACTCCTTCGTGATCAACGACTGGCGTCGCCGTATGGTTGAGACCGGTGGTCGTGCCAACACCCGTGACTACAAGACCTTCCGCACCGTTGTGGGCTTCGAAGGCGAGCTGGAGAACGGCTGGGCTTGGGAAGTATCCTACAACTACGGTAAGAACGACTCCGTTGAGCGTGGTGAGGGTTACTTCAACCTGGATCGCGTAGCCGAAGCCGTAGGTCCTACCGGTTGGTTGGATGAGAACGGTGCACTGATCGTCGATGGCAGCGGCAACCCCATTGTCGACGCTCCCAACGGCCAGTCTCTGGTATGTCTGAACGAAGAGGGCGGCATCATTGATGGCTGTGTACCTCTGAACATCTTCGGTCAGCCAGGCACCGATTCCGCCATCACTGCCGAGATGCTGCAGTACATCAGTGGTAACTACAACACCACTGAGCTGGGTCAGAACCGTCAGGAAGGCATTCAGGCCATCATCACCGGTGATGCGTTCGAACTGCCTGCCGGTTACGTGGGCTTCGCTGCCGGTTATGAATACCGCAAAGAGAGCGGCTCCTACACCCCGGATTCTCTGATTCTGCAGGGCATCACCACCGCGGGTTCTGCCGTAGGTACCGAAGGTTCCTACAGCGTGGATGAGTTCTTCGCCGAATTCTATCTGCCTCTGGTTAAGGACGCGCCTCTGGTTGAGAGCCTGGACCTGACCCTGGCGGTACGTTACTCCGACTACTCCACCTTCGGTGACAACACCTCCGGAAGTGCGGGCCTGGAGTGGCGCCCAACCTCCGACCTGCTGCTGCGAGCCAGCTACGCCGAGGCTTTCCGTGCTCCTAACACCACCGAACTGTTCGGCGGTGCCAGCACCAGCTTCCCTGAAGCGACCGACCCCTGTGAGGCCGGCCCGGTTAACGCCAACTGTATCGCGACCGGTGTACCTGAAGGCGGTTACGATTCTGGCGGTGTTGAGCAGATCCCCACCAAGGTGGGTGGTGCTGACAACTGGACAGACGGTACTGAGCTGAAGCCTGAAGAGGCTGAGATCATGACCATCGGTCTGGTGTACAACCCCGAGTGGCTGGATGGCTTCTCTGCCACCATCGACTACTGGAACATCGAACTGACCGACGCCATCTCTACCGTAGGCACCCAGGCTCGCCTGGATGGCTGTTACGAGCGTGGTGAGTACTGTGGCACCATCGAGCGCTTCGGTCTGGATTCTGCCGTACCAGGTAACATCCTGTTCGTGTACGACTATCAGGTGAACGTTGGTGGTATCGACACTGACGGTATCGACTTCGAGTTCAGCTACGGTTTCGAGACCGGCGAATGGGGTGACTTCCGCGTTGCTCTGGACGGTACCTACCTGCTGAGCTACGAGAAGGAGATTGCCGGTGGTGAGATCATTGATCACACTGGCCGCTTCGAAGAGGGTCACGACGGCATGTTCGCCGAGTGGAAGACCAACCTGACCATGTTGTGGAGCATCTCTGACTTCGACACTGCGTTGACCGGTCGCTACATCTCCGGTGTAACCGAGACCGAGTCTGGCTGGTGGACCGACGCCTTTGACCGCGACGTACCGTCCAACACCGTGTGGGACCTGCAGACCAACTGGGCCGCTACCGAGAACCTGACCTTCACCCTGGGTGTGGACAACATGTTCGACAAGCAGCCTCCGTTTGTGTTCTCTGCCTTTGGCGCCAACACCGACGTGTCTACCTATGACGTGATTGGTCGTTACTACTATGCCCGTGCCAGCATGAGCTTCTAAGCCAGTTTGCACCTTAACAATGCCGGCAGCGTCGCTGCCGGCATTTTTTATGCCTATTGTTAAGCCGATCCCTCCCGCCATACCCCTTTGCCAACCGGCATCACACGCAATCGAAATCTGAGTGAAGGATCTTCGGATTCTGGATCTGTGTCAGCGCGATCCGACTTGCATAATCAGTCGCTTCTACCCGCCTTGTTATTCCCCAAGGGGTGAATCTCGTTGAACAGAGAGTGGAAGCTCAGGTTTCCAATTCTGGCTGCAAAGCTTGTGGTTTTTTCGTAAGTCGATCTGTGGGTGACTGATGCTGTGTTGCAGGGTTGTTTCTAGTGAATTTGACTATTGAGTTATAAGATATGGCAATCTTAACCCTGTTGGTGTTGTTGTGGTGGAGTTAGATACTGGTCAGCACTGTGAATAAAGATGAAGAAAATGCAGGAAAAAGCACTGTTTGAATAAAATTTATCCCGTTGTCCGGATTTATCCATTCTTTGCTCTCTGAAGCATTTGGTAACACGGTTGACACACCTTGGCAAACTGTGGAAAGATGCGGGGGCGCTCACCTTCGCAAAGGAAAAGAGAGCAAGGGATATATAACAAATAGACCAATAATGTAGGACTGGCTCCGACAAAATGCATAGGTGTACACACCATAATAATGTCGCCGGAGCCGCAAACTCACAACAAGACTGGTTGGGAACTATGTCCGTGATTAGTAAAAGAACCGCACTAGCAACTGCCTTTGCTGTGGCACTGGCAGGCACCGGCGTTGCGTCCGCCGCTGATCTGGCCGGCATTCAGAAAGCCGACGAACAGATTCAGAACGACGCCGCTAAGTCTCAAAAGAAGATCAATAAGCTGTATGACCAGGCTCAAGACATGCTGTACGACTACCGTCTGGTGGTTGACGAGTATGAGACCCTGAAGTCCTACAACGACTACTACGCCGGCCTGGTAGCAGATCAGGAAGCCAACATCGCTTCCCTGCAGACCCAGATCGGTGGCATCGAGAAGACCAAGCAGGGCATCATCCCTCTGACCTTCAAGATGATCGATACCATGGAGCAGTTCATTGAACTGGACGTGCCTTTCTCTATCGACGAGCGTCGCAACCGTGTTGCCCGTCTGAAAGAGGTGATGGGTGACTCCAACGTATCCACCGCAGAGAAGTACCGTCTGGTTCTGGATGCCTACCAGATCGAGAACGAGTACGGCAACAAGATGGCTGCCTACGAAGGTAAGCTGAACATCGACGGCAAAGAACTGACCGTAGACTTCTTCCACCTGGGCCGCGTGGTATTCCTGGCGCAGTCTCTGGATCAGAAGAGTGGTTGGGTATGGGACAACAACGCTCGCACCTGGAAGGCTCTGCCTGACGACAACATGCGCAGCGTGGCTAACGCCATCAAGATGGCCCGTAAGCAGGCCGCCCCAGACCTGTTGAAACTGCCTGTTCAGACCGCGGAGGGAGCTGAGTAATGAAAAAGTTGATCTCTACCGCCATGGTAGCCGCTGCCCTGTCTTTCAGCGGTGCAGCCCTGGCCTCCGAGGCGCCTAAAGCCGTTTCTCTGGATCAGCTGCTGAACCAGGTGAAGACCGAGCGTCAATCCGAAGCCAAGCTGAACAAGAAGCGTGAAGCCGAGTTCAATGCAGAGCGTTCCGACAAGGCTGCCCTGCTGAAGAAGGCCAAGGCCACCCTGGCTGCTGAAAAGCAGCGCGGTGAAGACCTGGTTCGTCGCTTCTCCGACAACGACCAGACCATCAACCAGCTGAACAAAGACCTGGAAACCGCCAAAGGTGACCTGGGTGAGATGTTCGGTGTGGTACGTCAGGTGTCCAACGACACCGCAGGCCTGATCGATGCGTCTCTGATCAGCGCCCAGTACCCTGGCCGTGAAGACCTGATGTTCAAGCTGGCTCAGGCCAAAGAGCTGCCGACCATCAAGGAACTGGAAGAGCTGTGGATCTCCCTGCAGACCGAAATGACCGAGTCTGGCAAGGTCGTGAAATTCACCGCTCCCGTAACCGACTCCAACGGTAACGTAGCCGACCAAGAAGTAACCCGTGTTGGTCCCTTTACTCTGCTGGCCAACGGCGAGTACCTGAGCTACAACTCCGAAACTGGCACCATCCTGGAGCTGCCCAAGCAGCCCGAGGGTTACAAAGTGGCTTCCGTTAAGAAGTTCCTGGGTGCCGGCGCCGGTGAAACCACCGCTACCTTCGTTGACCCCTCCAAGGGCGCGCTGCTGCAGGTATACACCCAGAAAGCTTCTCTGGAAGAGAAGTTCCATCAGGGTGGCACCGTAGGCTACATCATCGCCGGCCTGCTGGGCTTCGGTCTGTTGATTGCCCTGTGGAAGGTTATGACTCTGACCGCGGCGTCTGCCAAGATCCGCTCCCAGATCAAGAATGTCGACAACCCTGGCAACAACCCTCTGGGCCGCATCCTGAAGGTTTACCAGGAGAACAAAGACGTTGACGTTGAGACTCTGGAACTGAAGATCGACGAAGCGATTCTGAAAGAAACCCCAAGCATCGAGCGTGGCGTACCTCTGATTAAGGTACTGGCCGCTATCGCACCTATGCTGGGTCTGCTGGGTACCGTAACCGGTATGATTAAGACCTTCGAGAACATCACCCTGTTCGGTACTGGTGATCCGAAGATCATGGCCGGTGGTATCTCCATGGCTCTGGTAACAACTGTATTGGGTCTGATCGCTGCTCTGCCCCTGATTCTGGTTCACGCTCTGGTTGCTGGCCGTGCCCGCGCCGTAGTGGACGTGCTCGAAGAGCAAAGTGCTGGAATCGTGGCTGCTCACGCTGAAACAAGGAGCAAGTGATTATGCTTTACCTGATAGAGCTCTGGGAGTCTGTCAGGGACTTCATGGCAACCGGCGGTGACGTTCTCTGGCTTGTAGCAGGTGCCCTGTTCCTGATGTGGGCCATGATGCTGGAGCGTTACTTCTACCTGAGCTTTGTGTTCCCCAAGGTGCGCAAGAAGGTAGTAGAGAACTGGCTGGCCCGCGAGGATAAAACCTCCTGGCATGCCCACCGCATCCGTGAAGCATGGCTTTCCCAGGCCAAGGAACAGTTGACTGCCCGTATGGGTGTTATCAACGCTCTGGTCGCCATCTGCCCCATGTTGGGCCTGCTGGGTACCGTAACCGGTATGATTGCAGTATTCGAAGTGATGGCAGTACAGGGTACTGGTAACCCCCGTCTGATGGCAGGTGGTATCTCAATGGCAACTATCCCGACCATGTCCGGCATGGTGGCAGCCCTCTCCGGCGTATTTTTCAGCACCCGTCTGAATGCGTCCTTGAAGGTGTCTGCTGAGAAGCTCCAGGATAGTCTGTCGCACCACTAGAGAGAGAATTATGGCACGCAAAAAGCATGCAACCCCAGCAGAGGGTGCGGAAGTCGATATGACTCCGATGCTGGACATCGTTTTCATCATGCTGATCTTCTTCATCGTAACGACCTCGTTCGTGAAGGAGTCCGGTATTGATGTGAACCGTCCTAAGGCACAACAGGCGAGCAAGAAGCCTTCGGCTAACATCTTTATCGCCATCAACGAGGCCGGCATCGTATACATGGAGAAGCGTGAAGTGGATATCCAGCGTGTACGTGCTAACGTTGAACGTATGCTGGCTGAATCCCCTGAAGCCTCTGTGATGATCCAGGCGGACAAAGAAGCCAAGCATGGCATCGTAGTTAAGGTGATGGACCAGGTGAAAGCTGCCGGTATCAACACCATCTCCGTAGCAGCGAAGGAAGAGTAATTATGCTGAGATCACTGTTAGCCCTAGTACTTGGCGCAGCGGTGACCTTCGCTCTGTTCTCTTTCATGGCGTTTTTGATCGACGGTGGCGCCAAGCGCGCCGCCAACAGTGTCGATCTTCCGCCGATTGAGATCGTGATGGATCGCCAGGACGCGAAGGCACAAAATCGTGACCGTCCTAAGCCCAAGCCGCCGAAGCCGCCAGAGAAGCCGCCAGAGCCCATTGATCTGCAGCCAGAAACCAACGAGGTTTCCGATGCTGTGTCCATCAATGTGCCCAGTGTGGATATCGGTGGTGTGAACTCCGGTATGGGTGATGTCGGTGGCGCAATGATGCGCGACGGTGACGCGACCCCCATCGTTCGGATGGAACCCAAGTGGCCCATGAAGGCTCTCCGTGAGGGCAAAGAAGGGTACGTGGTGATGAAGTTCACCATTAACGAACTGGGACAGCCGGAAGACATCATTGTCATCGAAGCGGAGCCTAAGCGCCTGTTCGACAAAGAAGCGAAGCGCGCACTGCGTAAGTGGAAGTACAAGCCCAAGATCGTTGACGGCAAGCCGGTTAAACAGCCTGGCATCACCGTTCGCCTGGACTTCAAACTCAACAAAGACCAAGGCTAAGGAGGAGGTATCATGCGCATGAAAAGCAAATTGCTGCCTGCTCTGGTTGTGGCGGCGCTGGGCGTAGCAGCCCTGCCCCAGGCCCAGGCCGCGGAAGAGAAGTGCCCAATTGACAAGCGCCAGACCAAGGTGATGTCCGAGCGGGTGGGTAAGAAGGTTCAGCGAGCGTTTGAGTTCTACTCGACCGATCAGATGGATGAAGCCTTGCGAGTCATGCTTGAGATCAATCCCAAGCAGGCGTTCGACAAGGCTTACGTGAACCGCTTCATTGGTAACATCTACGCCGGCATCGAGGGTAAAACCTCTGAAGCCCTGAAGTATCTGCAACTGGCTGTAGACGCGGACGTACTGGGTGGCACCGACCATGCCCAGGCGATGCGACTGCTGGCTGACCTGCGCATGCAGGAGAAGCAGTACAAGGGTGCACTGGCAGATTACGAGAAGTGGATGGCGTTCACCTGTAAGGAAGACAAAAACGTCTACCTGCGTATGGGCCAGGCTCAGTATGAGCTGAAGCAGTACAACAAGGTGATCCCTCTGGCTGACAAGGCCATCGCCCTGGAGAGCAAGCCCAACAAAAACGCCTACGTACTGAAGATGGGTTCCTACTACGAGTCCAAGCAGTACCCCAAGGCGGCCAAGGTTGTTGAGACCATGGTTGAGCTGTTCCCTGAAGAGAGCAAGTTGTGGGTCCAGCTGGCGCAGATGTATCTGCTCAGCGAAGACTACAAGAAAGCCCTCTACACCATGGACGTAGCTTACCGTCAGGACCTGCTGGAGAAGCCCTCTCACTACAAGATGCTGGCGCAGCTGTACGCTCAGAATGAGGTACCGTACCAGTCTGCCAAGATTCAGGAGATGTACCTGAGTAAAGGCATCGTAGAGAAGGACGAAACTTCCCTGTCCATGCTGGCCAACACCTATCACCAGGCTAAAGAGGTGAAGAAGGCGGCCCAGTATTACGGCGAAGCGGCCAAGCTGAGCAACAAGGCTAAGCACTACTCCAAGCAGGCAGCGCTGCTGCTGGAAGCCCAGGAGTACAAGGCGGCCCAGGCTGCTGGCAACAATGCTCTGAAGGCCGATGGCCTGACGAACAAGGGGCAGCTGCAGATGGTTCTGGCTCAGGCCTACTTCTACGACGGCAAATACAAGCAGGCCTATGCGGCCTGTGAAGCGGCAACCAAAGATAAGAAGACGGCCAAAGCTGCCAAGAGCTGGCTCTCTTACATCAAGGACACCGCGGCGCGGAAGAAAGTCCGCATCTAATCGAAAAGCCCCGCTCGCGGGGCTTTTTTCATACTGTCTCTCAAAAAAACGGAATAGAAAGGAGCACTGAATGAGAGTGGCAAAACTCGCTGTGGCCCTGGCATTGGCCGTGGGCACCGCAGCCTGTGGACCGGCCCAGTCCCCCAAGGAACAGAATGCTGACGCCGCCCAGGTACAGACCCAGCAGAGCATGGAGCAGCAATACCTGGAGCTGGTTGACCGGTATTTCGAGGACCAGCTGGCCCTCAATCCCATCAGTGCCACCTTTGCCGGCCGGAGCCAGTACAACCACCAGTTTGGCAATGAGCTGACTGAGGAGTACCTCAAGGCTCGCCATGACATGAACAGCAAGATGCTGGACGACCTCAACAAGATTGATGTTGCCCAGCTGTCGGAGCAGAACCAGATCGGCTTCGAAGTGATTCGCTATAACGTTCAGACCGCACTGAAGGCCGAGACCTATCCCTCTCGCTGGCTGCCGCTGAACCAGTTCTACTCCAAGGTGTTTACCCTGGTGCAACTGGGTAGCGGAGAATCGGCTCAGCCGTTTGAGACCGAGCAGGATTTCGACAACTTCATTGGTCGGATGCAGGGCTTTGCCCAGTGGGTGGACAGCGCCATCCTACGCATGGATCAGGGGATTGAGTCCAAGGTGGTGCTGCCCCGGGTCCTGGTGGAGCGGATGATTCCCCAGATTCAGGCGCAGTTGGTGGACAACCCCGCCGACAGCATCTTTGCCCAGCCCTTGGCCGAGTTACCTGCCGACCTGAGTGATGAGCAGAAGGCCAAACTCAAGGCTCGCTACCAAGAGGCCATCATGACAGTGCTGATGCCGGCGCTGACCAAACTCGATGGCTATCTGACCCAGACCTATCTGCCTGCGTCCCGTGGCTCGCACGGTTGGTGGGGTCTGCCTAATGGTAAGGATTGGTACCAGTTCCTCGCCAATGAGAACACCACCACCCAGATGCCTGTGGATCAGATCCATGAGCTGGGCCTGCAGGAGGTGGCACGCATCCTCAGTGAGATGGATAGGGTTCGCCAGCAGGTGGGCTTTGAGGGAGATCTGGCGGCGTTCTTTGAACACCTTGGCAGCGATCCCAAGTTCTTCTTTACCACCAAGCAGGATCTGGTGGATGGCTACATGGGGCTTAAGAGTCGCATCGATGCAGTGCTTCCCGGATACTTCGATGTGTCACCCAAAGCGGATTACATCGTCAAGCCGGTCGAGCCCTTCCGTGAGCGCTCTGCCGCCGGCGCTTCCTACGAAGCACCATCCCCGGATGGTAGCCGTCCCGGGGTGTTCTACATCAACACCTTTAACCTCAAGGCTCAGCCGAAGTGGGGTATGACCACCCTGTCTCTTCATGAGGCGGCACCAGGCCATCACTTCCAGATAGCCATCAAGCAGGAGCTGGAAGGGGTACCGGAGTTCCAGCGCTTTGGCGGCTACACCGCCTTCGAGGAGGGCTGGGCCCTGTACGCCGAGTACCTGGGTATCGAGATGGGGCTGTTCAGCGATCCCTACCAGTATTTCGGCAAGCTCTCCGATGAGATGTTGCGTGCCATGAGGCTGGTGGTGGACACCGGTCTTCATGCCAAGGGTTGGAGTCGGGAGCAGGCGATTCAGTACATGCTGGATAACAGCCCTCTGGCCAAGACCGACGTCATTGCCGAGGTAGAGCGCTACATGGCGATTCCCGGCCAGGCTCTCTCCTATAAGGTGGGTCAGCTGAAGATTCTGGAACTGCGCGCCTATGCCGAGAAAGAACTGGGTGACAAGTTTGATCTCAAGGCGTTTCATAATCAGGTGATTACTTCCGGCTCGCTGCCCATGGCCGTGTTGGAGCAGAAGATTCACCGCTGGGTGGACTCTGCGAGAAGTTAATCCGATTTCAGTGTGTTAAAGGGGGACAGTGTGTCCCCCTTTTTTTGTGCCTGCGTGATCTGGATCACATTTGAGTGATCTGGCCGGTTAACTCTGTAAACCCCTTACTGATGTTTTAGCCACTGGCTTTGGCACTTCAGCAAAGTGATATTCACTTATTTTAAAAGATAAATGCAGCTAAATATTCAGTCGCTCGTGACTCCCCTCACAATATGAGATTTCCCCTTAACAAAGGGGTTACTGCAGCATGACATTCCTTTCGTTGACCTTAATTTGGTGATTCATCACTATCCTGGCAGGGAAACCCCACAAGAGGGGCCCATAACAACGACAATCATAAGAAGGGAGAAAGGGATGAATAAGCCAACCTATTTGGCCAGAGCCGTACATTTTGGGGTAATTGCCGGTGCCATGGTGCCGGTTGCTGGTACCGCCGTGGCCCAGGAGCAGTTGGAGGACGTGGAGCGCATTCAGGTCACCGGTTCCCGAATTCAGCGCCAGGACATGGAGACCGCCTCTCCGGTCACCGTCATTGACTCTGCCACCATCAAGGCCGAAGGTTACACCTCAGTTGACCAGGTTCTGCAGTCCCAGCCCTCCATGGCCGGTGCTGCGGTCGGCTCGACCACCAACAATGGTGCCGACGGCGTGGCTCAGGTGGACCTGAGAGGCATGGGCGCCAATCGTACCCTGGTGCTGCTCAACGGTCGCCGTATGGTGAACTCAGGTTCGGGCGCCGACAGCGCCGTGGATCTCAACACCATCCCGGTGGCGATGATTCAGCGCATTGAAGTGTTGAAAGACGGTGCCTCGGCAGTCTATGGCTCCGACGCCATCGCCGGTGTGGTGAACATCATCACCAAGACCGATTTCGAAGGGTTCCAGCTGGACATCAACGGTGACATGACCGAAGAGGGGGACGGTGAAAACATCGAGATCTCTGCCCTCTATGGGGTGTCCACCGACGATGCCAACTACACCGTCGGCTTCTCCTACACCGACCGGGGTGAAGTGATGCAGGCGGATCGCGACTGGGTGCCTGCCGGCGCTTCCTCCTTTGTACCTGGCGGCTCACTGGGCGGCTATGTGCCCACCGAAGACGGCTGGAAGGAGCGCGACTTCGGCTACGACTATACCGACGACAGCTATCTGCAAACCCCCAGCACCAAGTACAGCCTGTTTGCCAACACCACTCAGATGCTCAACGACGATCTGAATTTCACCGCAGATGTGCTCTACACCCGCCGTGAGTCCAAGCAGCAGATGGCGCCTCAGCCTGCCGACGTGATGCTGGACGTCTGTGGCGAGCCTGGCGTGGACCCGAGCCGGTGCATCACCCTGACCGATGACATGCTGGCTGCGGGCATCTCCGCCGATGAGACCGGTCGCATCAACTACCGTCGCCGTATGGTGGAAGCCGGGCCTCGCATCTATGAGCAGGAGACCGATACCCTGCGACTCTCTGCCGGGTTCAGCGGCTACGCCGACATCAACCAGGGAATGGACTGGGACCTGTCCTATACCTATGGCCGCAACCGGGCGGATACCTGGGTACACAACTCCATCAATGCGGTGAAGATGGAGGAGTCCATCTACGCTAATCAGGATGCCTGGTTCTCCGGCAACTCCGAGGACATCGACCCCTTCATCAATGACATCTCCTACTTGGAGACCAATGATGGCGGTAACGACCAGCACATCCTGGCCGGTGTCATCAGCGGCGATCTGTTCGAGGTGGACGCAGGTATGGTCTCCTTTGCCCTGGGCGCCGAGTACCGTTATGAGAGCGGATTCTACAACCCGGACCCTGTGATTGTGGCGGGGGAGGGCACCGCAGCCCAGCAGGACCCCACCGACGGTGACTACAACGTCTTCTCCATCTATCAGGAGGTTGCGGTGCCCTTCACCGACACCCTGAGCGCCGAATTTGCCCTGCGTTACGACGAGTACAACACCTTTGGTGGTGCCACCACCTGGAAGGTGGGCCTGACCTGGGAGCCTACTGATGAGCTGATGTTCCGCTCGGTGGTGGCCACCGGCTTCCGTGCCCCCAACGTGACGGAGCTTTATGGCGGCAACACCGGCTCCTACGACTACCTGATCGATCCCTGGGGCAATGCCCAGGACGCGCAGATACTGGTGAACTACACCTCAGATGAGGATCTGCAGGCGGAGGAGTCGGACTCCTTCACCTTCGGTCTGGTCTACTCCCCCGCCTTCGCGGACGGCCTCTCCTTTACCGTGGATTACTGGTCCTTCAAGATTGATAACGCCATCGCCCGCATGGATGTGCAGGCGGGACTGGACGCCTGTTACGGCGGTGACGCCAGTGCCTGTGAAACCTTCAGCATCACCCCGGACGGTAATCTGGAGAACCTGACCAGCCCCCTGACCAACGTGGGCTATCAGGACACCAGTGGCATCGACTTCAACGCCCACTATCGTTTCGAAGCCGTAGGCCTGGAGTGGCTGATCAACAACGATCTGACCTACTTGCTGGAGTTCGACCAGGATGGCATCGATTACACCGGCACCATAGGTGGCATGTTCGGTGGTTATGCCGAGGTGAAGAACAACTTCACCGTGACCGCGCGTCATGATGACTTTGCGCTGCTCTACTCTGCCCGTTACATCGGTTCCATGGATGAGATCAACACCGGCGAGAAGATCGACTCCATCACCTACCACAACCTGTCCGGCACTTACTACATCAATGAGATGGTCAGTGCCACCCTGGGTGTTCGCAACCTGACTGACGAAGAGCCGCCCATGGTGCCCTACGGCAACGACGCCGGAACCGTGCCGGAGGTGTACGAGACCATTGGCCGCACCTACTTTGGTGGTGTCTCCATCCGCTTTTAATCACTCTCCCTAAAGTGATCGCAAGGCAGCCCTCGGGCTGCCTTTTTTTGTTTCAGCTAAGCAATTCCAATACTGAGAAGAGGTTGATCTCGTCCGTACCGGATGCACTGGCGGGAAATGTTGTTCTTGGAGTCGAGGCTTAGGGTGCCAACCGCCATGGATGAAAGTTTTTGATACGGCTATCAACTTCCGCCTATTGCTGGTGGGTTTTTGTCTGATTTATTCCAAAAAGTGAGAGGTTGGCGCGGCCCCACGAATGTTTAAGTTATTAGTGAGTTGAATAACTATGCGTTTTGTGAGGGGCTGATAAATGAAATTTATTGATATTATATTGTGTCTGAGTTGTTATAAAAATTGGCATTGTTAACGAGTGTTAATTCAGTCATGGCGCTAATATTTGGGAGGTAAGTCGATTGACCCTCATTTCGAAATTATTTTGGTTAACAAAATGATTACAGTGATAACTCGGTGCTTACTTTTGATTGGTTGACACAATGTTGCAATTGAGTGCAGCATTAACGGCGAGTAGCAATCTCAATATCAACAAAAAATGAATAAATTGGCGCAAGGGCGTTAAGAAAAGTGCCCTTCGCGTCATTTTAGGGAGAATTATAATGACAACCCATACCAACGTTGCGAAGTCAGTTCGCCGCGTAATGCTGCTGGCCGCTGGCGCGACCGCTTTTGCTGGTTTTGGTGCTTATGCCGCCGAAGAAAGTGGCGATGTTGAACGCATTGAAGTGACAGGCTCCCGCATTAAGCGTGCGGACATGGAAACTGCCAGCCCGGTAACAGTGATCAGTGCTGACAGCATTAAGGCTTCCGGTGCGACGACCATCGATAGCGTCCTGCAAAAGATGACCGCCACCGGTGGTGCCATGACCAACCCAGGTATCAACAACGGCTCAGGTGGTAACTCCCGTATTGACCTGCGTGGCTTGGGCGCCCAGCGTACCTTGGTGCTGCTGAACGGTCGCCGGATGATTGCCTCAGGCACCGGCGCTGCGTCTACCGTTGACCTGAACACCATCCCCGTTTCCATGGTTGAGCGTATCGAAGTGCTGAAAGACGGTGCTTCCGCCGTATACGGCAGTGACGCTGTCTCCGGTGTAGTAAACATCATTCTTAAGCAGGACTTTGAAGGCGCGGAGCTGAATGTTCAGTCCGGTATTTCCGGTGAAGGTGATGCCAACGAAACCAGTGTTGACCTGACCCTGGGTGCCAGCTTTGATCGCGGCAACGTGGTTCTGGGCATTCAGTATATGGATCGTGGTGATGCCAGTCAGGCGGACCGTGATTTTTCCGACTGCCCCATCTCTGAGCGCACCGGTGACGACGGTAACCTGGAACTTTACTGTGGTGGTTCCAGCTACGCCCCAGGCGGCACTATCTGGACAGAAGATGCCAAGTATAAGGGTGACCCGGACAACACTTGGCGCGCGTTTAATGACGGCGACTTTTACAACTATTCTCAGGCCAGCTACCTGTTCACTCCAATGGAGCGCCTCAACCTGACCGGTCTTGGCCGCTATGAGTTGAACGACTCCATGACGCTGTTTACCGAGGCGACCTACTCCAAGCGTTGGTCCCAGCAGCAGATGGCCCCACAGCCCGTATGGTTTGACTTCCAGTATGCCGACTGGATGGGTGCAGATGCCGGTACAGATAACCCCTTCGTTGTGGGTGAGGATATCTCCTACGGTCGTCGTCTGACCGACGTAGGTACCCGTAACTTCTCCCAGAACGTAGATACTGTACGTGTGGTTGTTGGAGTTCAGGGCGAGTTGGATAATGGCTGGAGTTGGGATGTGTCCTATAACTTCGGTCGCAACGATTCCGTGGACCGTTTGGCCAACTTGGTTAACATGGGGTCTATCCAGGATGATATCGAGGCCCAGAACTTTAATCCTCTGAATCAGGATTCCTGGAGTGATCTGAGCCAGTATGTCTACACCGAGCAGAACTCCGGTGGAAGCGAAATGGGCATCTTCTCTGCATCCGTTGCCGGTGATCTGTTTGAACTGCCAGCTGGCTATGTGGCCATGGCTGCCGGTTATGAGCACCGTACCGAGGAGGCCTGGTACATCCCAGATTCTCTGACCGCACAGGGCCTGGCGAATGATCCACCGGTTGAGCCTACCGGAGGTGATTTCACCGTAGACGAGCTGTACGCCGAATTCGTCGTTCCCCTGGTTTCCGACGCCTTCCTGGCTGAAAGCGTTGAGCTGACAGCGGCTGCACGTTACTTCGACTACAGCACTTTCGGCGATGACTCCACCTGGAAGTTGGGTTTGACCTGGCGCATGAACGATCAGTTGATGCTGCGTGGTGTGGCCTCTACTGCTTTCCGTGCTCCTACCGTTGACGAGCTGTATGGTGGCAAGTCTCCAAGCTTCGAGCAGGTGGTGTACCCAGGTGCCCAGGACCAGGCCGAAGTGACCGTTGGCGGTAACGACCTGCTGACCCCTGAGGAAGCCGACACCGTAACCGCCGGCCTGGTGTACGAGCCAAGCTGGTTCGAAGGTTTCTCCCTGACCTTCGATTACTACAACATCCAGATCGACAACGCCATTGCCTCAGTAAACGAGCAGTACATTGTGGATCTGTGCCTGGCCCCCGATGGCAGCGGTACTCCGATCAACACCAGCAATCCTGTGTGTCAGTCTTCCGGCATCTACATGGACAACTCCAAGCGGATCGTTTTCGAGAATGGCCTGCAGAACATCGGTGCTGAAGAGACCTCTGGCTATGACCTGAACCTGGCGTACAGGTTTGAGGCTCTGGGTCTGGATTGGAGCACCAGTCTGGATACCACCTACCTGGAAGAGTACAAAGTGACTGTTGCGGGTGAGACCACCGATTATGCTGGTCTGATCACCGGTGGCATCGGCGGCTACGCCAAGTGGAAGTCCAACCTGGATGTTACTGTTGCCAGTGAAGATTGGGACGTGAGTTATCAGGCGCGTTACATCGATGGTATGGACAGCTCAGCCTGTCTGTCTGACCCAAGCGATTGTTACGCTCCTACCGTGGGTAGTGTTGTATACCATGACCTGTCCGGTTCCTACATGTTTACCGACAGCGTCTCCCTGCGCGCAGGTGTAAACAACCTGTTTGACAAGCAGCCTCCATACTACAGCGGTAACAACGACTCCAACACTGACCCCTACACCTATGACGTACTGGGTCGTTACTTCTTCGCTAACCTGAACGTCAAGTTCTAAAGGTTAGAGAAACTGAAGCGGCGGCCAAGAGCCGCCGCTTTTTCTTATGTTGTTCGGTATTTGGAATAATCCAACTAAAGGGGCAGACTTCAAGTTTCGCAAAGAGAGAGATGGCATACAGAAGTCAGCGGCCCCGGGAAAAGCCTTGCTCTCAAAATGGGTCAAATTCGTGACATTGCTCTCGGGTGTTGTTTGCGACATTCTAGCCACGAGTGAATAAGTATTCGAAATGCATTAGTTGTTGATATTAAATTTTTATAACGAGGATTGTGTACGAAATGTTGCAGTAAATAACTTCATTAACGTTCAGGGTTTCAGTGTTTTCGCTAAATTTTGATACATCGATATGCTTTGATTGTTTTTCAATCTACTTGGTCTAACAAGTTATTCACACGATTAACGTGGGCGCAACTCGCGTCAGGTTGACACAATGTTGTATTCAAGTGCAGCATTGGCGTCGAGTAAAAAACTCGTTATCAACAAAAATGAATAATTTGGCGCTAAGTGCTGTCACTTGTGTCATTTTAGGGAGAATTATAATGACAACCCATACCACCGTAGCGAAGTCTGTTCGCCGCGTGATGCTTTTGGCTGCCAGTGCCACTGCATTTACCGGATTTGGCGCTTATGCCGCCGAAGAAAATGGCGACGTAGAACGCATTGAAGTGACTGGTTCCCGTATTAAGCGGACCGATATGGAAGGCTCTTCCCCAGTAACCATTATTGGTGCGGAAGAGTTTGGCAAGACTGGTGAAATGTCTGTTGCTGACGTTCTTCGCCAGAGCAACCTGAACACTTTTGGTTCCTTCTCTGAATCTTCAGGCAGCACCTGGCAGAGTCAGTCCAACATTAACCTGCGTGGTGCCGGTGCAGACCGTACTCTGGTACTGCTGAACGGTAAGCGTATGCCCGGTTCCCCCACCATGGGCGGTACCGCAGTTAACCTGAACACCATCCCTACCGCCGCTGTTGAGCGAATTGAGATTCTGACCGATGGTGCTTCTGCAGTTTACGGTTCTGACGCCGTTGCTGGTGTAGTAAACATCATTCTGAAGAAGGGCTACGAGGGCCTGGAGATCTCTGCAACTGGCAGTAACCCATCTCAGCCTGGTGGTGACGAATGGAAAGCTCACGTAGTGGGCGGTGTTGCTGGCGATAACGGCAGCGTAACCTTCACCCTAGAGCACCTGAACCGCGAGATCATCTATCAGCGTGATCGTTGGTTCTCCCAGTCTACCAACACTCTGGCGCCTCTGTATGATGACACCACTGGTGTCTCCATCTATGCACGCAACTTCCTGGACATGACTACCTTCCAGTTCAGCCCCATGGAAGCCTGTAACAACGAAAAGATGGTTGGTGGCGGTCACGTATACGACGCCGGTGACGGTGATTACGTTTGTGGTTATGACTACACCTCCGAAGCCGCTGACCACGCCTCTCGTGAGTACACTGCTGGCTCTATCAACGGTGAGCTTCAGCTGACTGACGAGATCATGTTCAACGCTCAGGCGCTGTTCTCCCGCAACGAGACCTTTGGTCGTTACGCTCCTGCTGCGGGCTGGTTTAACGTAGGTGCTGGCCAAGTTGATATCCAGCAGTGGGAAAACGGTCAGCAGACTGGTACCACCAAGAACGAAAACGCCGGTCGCGTTTACTATCGTTTCACCGATGTAGGTACTCGTGATTCCACCACCATCGACTACAACACCGATATTCAGATCGGTCTGGTCGGTGAGCACGATGACTTCAACTGGGATTTCACCTATCACTTCAACCGCGCAGAAAACTCCAACTATGGTACTGGCTATGTACACCGCCCGACCGTAGAGCGCCTGGTGGAAGAGGGTGAATTCAACTTTGGTCCAGAAGGCAACAGTGCAGACGTAGTTGCTGCTATCCGCCACGATACTCTGGCCCAAGATCTGATGGACTTCCAAAGTGTTAACTTTGGTGTTGACTTCACCTTCGGTGAGCTGCCTGCTGGCGAGATCAGCTGGTACGTTGGTACCGAGTGGATGGAGTACAAGTACCAGTCCAAGGTCGATGCTGAATCTGCAGCTGGCGAAGTAATCGGTTCTTCCGGTAATGGATCCGGTGGTGACCGTGACGTATGGGCTCTGTTTGCTGAATCCGTAGTTCCTGTTACTGACGATCTGGAGCTGAACCTGGCTCTGCGTTACGACGATTACTCCGATTTCGGTGACAACGTAGCGCCTAAAGTTGCTCTGCGTTACCAGGCTCTGGATGATGTTGTAGTTCGTGCTTCTTGGGGCCAAGGCTTCCGTGCACCTGCTCTGTCTGACCTGTATGCAGCGGACTCCTTCAGTGCTGATACCGCTACTGATTACCACTACTGTGAAATCTCCGGTACTCCGACTAACGAGTGTAAGGCGAAGCAGTACGATGTAACCCGTACCGCCAATGAAGACCTGGAGGCTGAGACCTCTGACTTCTACAACATCGGTGTTATCTGGGATATTACTGATAACCTGAGCACCAAGGTTGAGTATTACAACCTGAGCATCGACGATGTTATTACCTTCATCTCTCTGGATTCCATGCTGGTTGAGGAGAAGAACAACGGTTACGGCAACATCTCCAACGGTGGCCAGATCGTTCGTGCCGGTGATGATCCAAACGGTAAGATTCTGGAGGCGACCACTCCTCTGGTGAACGGTAACGGTTTCGATACTGACGGTATTGACTTCAACATCACCTACACCGGTTTTGAGACCGCCGTTGGTGAGTTCGGCACTACCTTCGACCTGACCTGGGTTCTGAGCTACGACGATGAAGAGTACTTCGATGGCCCAGTCAATGACAAAGTAGGTCGTAACGGTCTGCCTGAGTACCGCTTCACCTGGGTTATCGACTGGCAGTATGGCGATCACACTGCGTCTTTCCTGACTCAGTACATCGACAGCCAGTCTGAAGATACTGACCCGACTACTTTCGAACAGTCCGGTAAGATCGACTCTCAGACCACGTTCGATTTCACCTACAGCTACGCGACTTCCTGGAACGGAACCGTCACCGCAGCTGTTCGTAACATCACCGATGAAGATCCATCTCTGGACAGCAACCTGGAGTACGACTCCAGCCTGTACAGCCTGTACGGCCGTACTTACCTGCTGACCTACACCCAGCGTTTCTAAAGCCGGGTTGTAACATCGGATCAGTTTGTAAGGGGAGCATAACGCTCCCCTTTTTATTAGATGCTGGAGGGGCTATGGATCATTGGAGCAGTTATTGGAAATCCACTCAGGCGAGTGCAGTAACCGATTCTCAGTGGGGAGATGCGCTTGCGGAGTGCTTGATTGAGCTGACCGATGAGGTTCCTCAGGGCGGAATGGCCCTGGATTTGGCATCGGGAAATGGGCAGCTTATTCGTTACCTGTCACACAGGAATCAGCAATGGGTTGCAACAGACCTTGCGGACATAGATGCAATTGAAGGGGCAGTGACGCTCAGACAAGTTCCTCTGCAAAGCCAGCCATTTTCTGATGGGCAGTTTTCATTGGTTTGTTCCATGTTTGGCCTGGAATATGGGCCTTGGCCTTCAAGTTTGAATGAAGCCTGGCGGGTTCTTCGCCGGAATGGCTCCCTGATTCTTATTGTTCATCATGAGCTCTCGGTGATCACTAAAGAAGCGAAAAGGGACTTGGCTGATATCGATAGTTTTCTTTCATCTGGAGTCGTCAACTGTGTTGAAAATATGCTCAAGGCGATGGGTAAAGTTGATACGGACGCCAAGTTTGTTGCTCTCGAGAATAATCTAAATGCTCGTAAGCTGAAGCAACAGCTTGATAGCCTGTTGAGATGCTTGAAAGGACAAGTCAGTGCCGACTTCTTTGACTTTCAGCTTCAGGGAATAATGTTGGTGCTTAATGAGATGATGGGAGACGAGGTTAAGCTCAAGCTCAGTCGCTGGCAGGCTGGCGTCGGAGAGCTTAAGAGCTATGGAGAGCGCCTGAAGCATCAGATAGCATCGGCAAAGGATGAGAAAACCCTAAATTCAGGGATTAATGGTTTGTTAACATGCGAAAGCGAGTTTACATTGAGGGAGATGCGAACAAAAGATGGTCAAATGTTGGCTTGGGCAATTAAACTTCAAAAATATTAATTGGTTAATATATCGGCATTTAACTTGAAAGTGTGATCTCTGTCAGAATTGCTCCTCATTGCAAAACAAGTTAAATGTAAACTTTACAGTCGCTTTCAATTACTGACCCTTTGGGGCTAGAGCAAAGATCACTAATTTTCGCGTTTTCATTTTGTAAACACATCATAAACATGGAAACGCTGGCGTAACAATTCCTCGAATGTTTTCTCATTGACACAAAACTTCTCAAAATGCAGCATCATTCGGCACTGATTTCTTTCAGTGAATAATAAATAACCATATTAAATGGCTATAAATAGTCGAGTGGAGATTATTACGTGATGATGCAATCAATGGTGTCACGTGCCGTGAAGGGAGCAATGCTGGGTACTCTGGCTTCCGCGACCCTGATCAGCAACGTGGCTTATGCAGAAGAAGGCGCCGACGTAGAGCGCATTGAAGTTACCGGTTCTCGTATTGTCCGTGAGGGCGCAATTGCTCCCACGCCAGTTACCGTGATCACTGGTGAAGAACTGATGTCCACTGGTGTAACCAACATCGGTGAAGCATTGAACCAACTCCCGGCTCTGGGTAACACCTACTCTCTGGCCAACTCTGGCCGATTCATCGGCACAGCGGGTTTGAACCTGCTTGATCTACGCAAGATGGGTACTGGCCGTACTCTGGTGCTGGTGGATGGCAAGCGTCACGTTGCCGCTTCTGCAGGCTCTGCCGCGGTTGACGTGAACACCATTCCAAGCGTGTGGGTTGAGAAGGTTGAAGTGATTACTGGTGGCGCTTCCGCTATTTACGGTGCCGACGCTGTTACCGGTGTAGTGAACTTCATCCTGAAGAAGGACATCGAAGGGTTTGAGGCGTCTGCCACAAAAGGTTGGGCCGATGACAGTGGTTTCAACAAGGACCGCTTCTCTCTCTCCTACGGTACCGACTATGCTGGCGGCCGCGGTAACGCTGCATTTGCCGTAGAGTACAGCGCTCAGAATCGTCTGCGTGCACTGGACCGGGATCAGACTGCAGTTTCTTACAGCAGTATTAAGAATCCAGAGACGGCGCCGGAAGGAATGGAAGACAGTACCGCTTATCCAGATGAGATTCTGTACCCTAACGCCGGATACTATGCCATTGATAATACAGGTACATTCTTATTGGATGGCCAATGGTACGGATTCAACAATGACGGCTCCGTATTCACTAAGGGAACCGGCGAGGTCGATGATGGCTTCCGATGTGCTGGTGAAGGGTGTGACTTCTATAACCTAGGCAAATATACGGATCTTCAACCAGAGTTCGAGCGGTATAACGTCAACTTCAAAACGAACTTTGAGTTGAGTGAAGATGCAACGCTGTACTTTGATGCCAAGTACGTTAACAGCCAGTCCACCGACTATGGTCAACCAGCGTTCTTCTTTAAGAACTTATACAGTTCTGCAGCGACTACTCCTCTTACTATCAGTCGCGATAATGCATTTGTCAGTGATTCCCTGGGAGCTCTGATGGATGAAAAAGGTGTTAGTTCGCTGAGAATGAACGCCATGCTTGATGGACTGGGTCAACGTATCGAAGACGATACTCGTGAGACTTATCGTTATGTTCTGGGCCTTAATGGCATTATTGCCGAAGATTGGGATTACGACGTATACGCCGTCTATGGCCGTACCGACTTGGAGCGTGTTAACAAAAATAACATGATCCGAGCAAATTTTGCGAATGCCCTTGACTCCATCAAGGACGAAAACGGAAACGCGGTATGTCGTGATGCTGAGGCACGTGCCAACGGTTGTGTTCCGGTCAATGTTTTTGGTGAGGGTAACGTATCTCAGGAAGCTCGTGATTACATCAACACAGTTTCTACTGGCACTGCCAAGATTCAGCAGACCGTGTTTGGCGCAACCTTTACTAACTCTTACCTGTTTGACCTGCCAGCGGGCTCTGTTGGTCTGTCTACCGGTGTTGAGTATCGTAAGGAAGAGAGTGAAACCCACGAGCCTGATAATGCCGAAGGCACCTTCTTCAACTCTCTGGGTGAGGACAAGGGATCCTTCAATGTGAAGGAGATCTTTGCTGAGATCACAATTCCTCTGTTGGCTGACCTGCCTGCAATTCAGCAGCTAGATGTGGACGCGGCAGTTCGTTATGCCAACTACTCCAGTACAGGTGATGCAACCACCTGGAAAGCGGGTCTGAGCTGGTCCGTATACGATGATCTGCGCTTCCGCAGCACTATCGCTAAAGCGATTCGAGCACCAAACATCTCTGAGCTTTACGGCGCTCCTAGCGAGACCTTCTACAGCATCGATGACGCGTGTAAGTCCTCTGAATTGGATGATTTGGATCAGAGTGCCCCAGAGACGGCGATTCGTCGAGCGAACTGCGCAGCACTGGGCATTCCGACTGATTTTGATTCCGGATATGACTCTGCCTCTGTCAAAGGCCAAAATGGTGGTAACAAGGACCTGGATCCAGAGGAGTCCACCAGTTACACCCTGGGTGCCGTATTCCAGCCCAGCTTTGTTGACGGCCTGGTTGTTACCGTTGACTACTGGAGCATCGAGATTGACGATGCGATCAGCGGCTTGGATAGCCAGGACATTGTTAACCGCTGTGTAGACAGCGCTGGTGGTATTGACAACCAGTACTGTGCGCTGATCACTCGGGATGCCAGCACCAATGAAATCACCTTGATCAAGAACTACAGCCTGAACATCGCCAAGCTGGAAGCTTCTGGTATCGACTTCGATATTGGCTACAACTTCGAGCTGTTTGGTGGTGACCTGAGCACCAACATTGTGGCCACCAAGCTGCTTGAGCGTAAGGACTACTCCTTCCAGGATGAGCCCGATAGTTACGAAGACTTCGCCGGCACCGTTGGCTATGCCGAGTGGCAGGCTAACCTGACCATGAACTATCGCCTTGAGGCCTGGAATGGTTACTGGCGCACCCGTTACATCGAGGACGTGAGTCTGTACACCGACAAGGAGCTGGCTCGTAACCCTAACCCAAGTAATGTGATGAGCTATCCAAGCTATTTCATCACCGACATCGCGGTTGGTTATGAGTTCGAAAACGGCCTTGCCGTGAAGCTGGGTGTGGACAACGTGTTCGATCGTGACCTGCCATACGGCAGCACTGGTACTGGTTCTGGTTCCGCTTCCTACGACAACGTTGGTCGCTTCGTTTACACCACAATCGACTACAAGTTCTGATCGATGTGATTATAACGATCTGATAAAGGCCCCTTCTTGGGGCCTTTTTTGTCTCATCAGAAGTTCAGCGGGCAAGACCATCCCGCTTGCCTTCCAGATACTTGTATCTTGGGTCCTATTGGACTTCCGGTGTGGAGGCGAGCCTGCCATGGAGCTGGACAGATAGTTCCGGCACTCAGATCAAGATGCATCGAGGCTTTTCGGCTGACGTGCGCGGCCCAACCGACGTTACCCAAATGCAAACCAAATGTAACCATCTGACTTTGTTCGAATATTATTTTGATTTTGGTCTCACACTCATACGGTTTCACCTAGCCGGTGACTCCTTTCATGAGAAAATAGTCCCCAATTTTTTAGATCGCATCTTTTCAGAAAAGGCTCTCTTTCCGGTCTCTTCGGATGAGTTGCGAGCAGACTGATGTTTTATCCGCCATTGCCTGGCGGACGGAGATAATTTGCTGATGAAGCGTTCAGTGGTTTCCCGAGCCGTTGCCTCGGGGTTATTCACAACTGTTATTGCTGCCACCCTGACAACCGGCGTTGCCACGGCCGATGAGGCGGAGATAGAGCGCATTACCGTCCTGGGTACCCGCATTGCCCGGGAGGGCGCCATGACCCCGACGCCGGTGACCGTAGTGACCGGAGAGAGCCTGATCAATACCGGGGCGGTGAACATTGCCGAGGCCCTGAACGAGTTGCCGGCTTTAGCCAGCAACGGCGCTCTGGCCAGCTCCACCGCGGATGTGGGCGGTGGCGGGCTCAGTGTGCTGGATCTGAGGGGGATGGGGTCGGAACGTACCCTGGTGCTGGTGGATGGCAAGCGCCATGTCAGCAGCAGCGTTGGTGATTCCAGGGTGGACATCAACACCATTCCTTTGGAGTGGGTGGAGAGCGTGGAGATCATCACCGGCGGTGCCTCGGCCATCTACGGCGCCGATGCGGTGACCGGTGTGGTCAACTTCCGCCTGAAGCGGGATCTTCATGGATTGAGCCTGAGAGCCAGCGCCGGCAAGGCGGACGACAGCGACTTCAACACCAGAAAGTTTTCCCTCTCCTACGGTCAGGACTTTGACGACGGCCGGGGTAACGCCGCCCTGTCGCTGGAGTATGCCGGCCAGTCCAAGCTGGGGGCCCTGGACAGGGAGGCAACCGAGGACTCCTGGACCACCATGACCGGCACCGACACCGTCGAGCGCTGGGTTCAGGGGGGCTATTACGGCGTCAACAATGCCGGCGTGGTGTTCGGCCCCTGGCATGGCCTGGGTAACAGCTACACCTTCGCCGACGATGGCTCTCTGGTGACCATCGACACCGGCAGTGACGTAGATGGCCTCAAATGCGGCGCTTCCTGTAACTACTATGAGAACCTGCGCCAGTGGGAAACCCTGCAGCCGAAGCTGGACAGTGTGACCGCCAACTTCAAGGGCCACTATGATCTCGGCGATGAGATGGAGGCTTATCTGGAGGCCAAGTGGTCCCGGTCCGAAGCCCACTATGAGGGGCCGCCGGCGTTTTTCCTCGGCAACCTGCAGATTCAGCGCGACAACGCCTTTATCGGCGACGACCTTGGTCAACTGATGGATGAGAATGGCCTGGGCAGCATAGTATTCAGTCGCTTCCTCAATGATCTGGGCCCTCGAAGCGAAGAGAACGAGCGTACGGTGCAACGCTATGTACTGGGCGTGAAGGGTGAGCTGTTTGAAGGCTGGGAGCTGGACACCTTCGGCATCTTTGGCCAGTCCGACCTGCGCCGTAAAAACGGCAACAACCTGGTCAAATCCAGATTCGCCAAGGCGGCGGATTCCATCTTGGTGGATGGTGAAGCGGTGTGCCGTTCGGAGTCCGCCCAAGCGGAAGGCTGCGTGGCGGTGGACCTCTTTGGCGAGGGCTCCATCACCCCAGAGATGCGCGATTACATCAGCACCACCTCGGTGATGAACGCCGTGCTGCAGCAGACCGTACTGGGGGCGTCTCTGACCAATCCCGCCTGGTTCGAGTTGCCGGCGGGGGAGGCGGGTTTTGCCGCCGGTGCTGAGTACCGCAAAGAGAGCATGAAGACCCGTGAGGACGAGCTGGCTGCCTCGGGCGACACCTTCTTCCCCGCTTACGCCAACGAAGACGCGCACTACGACGTGTCCGAAGTGTATGCGGAGCTGAGTCTGCCCCTGGTTGCCGACCTGCCCGGGGTGGAAAGCCTGGAGATGGACGTCGCTGCGCGCTATTCCAACTACTCCACCTCAGGCGACACCACCAGTTGGAAGCTGGGGCTGAGCTGGGTGCCTGTGGAGGAGCTCAGGGTACGCACCACCCTCTCCAGTGCCTTCAGGGCGCCCAGCCTGGGCGAGTTTGCCGGCGCCGAGAAAGACGGTTACTTCTCCATCACCGACAGCTGCAAGGCGAGCCAGCTCGCCCAGCTGACCGAGGCGCAGCGCGCCATTCGCGCCGGCAATTGCGCCGCCCTGGGAGTGCCGGCGGAGTTTGACTCTGGCTATGACACAGTGGACCTCAAGGGGGTGGAGAGTGGCAACGACAAGCTGGATCCCGAAGAGTCCCGCAGCTTCACCGCCGGGGTGGTGTATCAGCCTGGCTTTGTCGACTCGTTGACCATTACCCTGGACTACTGGGACATCGAGATCACCGATGCCATCTCCAAGATAGGGGCGCAGAACATCATCAATCGCTGTCTGGACAACCCCACCGGCACAGACAACCAGTATTGCGATCTGCTCAGCAGGGATCCCGTGACCCACCAGCTGACCAACCTGGTGGACACCTACACCAATGTGGCCAAACAGGAGGCGTCAGGTGTGGACTTCGAGATTGGCTATGACACGGCGCTGGGTGAGGGGGACTTGAGCACCAGGCTCATTGGCACCTATTTGATAGAGCGCAATGAGTACGCCTTCCAGGATGACCCTTCGGTTAAGGAGGAGTTTGCCGGCACGCCGGATTACGCCAAGTGGCAGGGGAATTTGATCACCACCTATAGCCTCAGGGACTGGGATCTTGCCTGGAAGCTGCGCTACATGGACGGGGTGGATGTCTATACCCCCCAGTTTGACGACAATTACACCAAGCCCTACTCAACCATCATGAGCTACGGCACCTATGTGGTGAACGATCTGCTGGTGCACTACACCTGGGACAACGGCATGAGGCTGGGGCTGGGGGTGGACAACCTGTTTGACCGTGACCTGCCGGGCCACTCCATGGGGAACGTGACCGGCATGGCGGGGTACGACAACGTCGGGCGCTTCTACTACCTGACCTTTGATTACTCCCTGTAATCCGCAATGCGATGAAGGCCCCTGTTGGGGCCTTTTTTTCGCCTGGAATCTGGGTGGTCTCCTTGGCGCCCATGGTAAAAGTGAGCGTAAATTACATTCGTTTGAGTTTTTGGTGAAAAGTGATCAATCTCGGGTCAGTTCGGTCGAAATTCATGCATTTGTGGCTTCCAAATTTGTAATAAAAGTACATAATCTCCTCCCTCTGAATTTGAGTTCCAATGACGCCACGCGTCCCATGTTCGGCATCCGTTGAGGTGCCCCCGGAGGAGAACGATGAAATTGAACCAGCTGACCATTCGCAGCCGCCTGATGATGATGGTGCTGTTGTCGGTACTGGCATCCACCCTGGTCATTGGCATTATCAGCCAGTGGGAAGCGCGCAAACTGCTGGTGGAACGGATGCAGCAGTCCGAACTGCCCAACCTGGTCCAGCGGGTGCGCAACGCCATCGACCGGGAGATCAGCATGATGAGTGCCATCTCCTACACCATCGCGGCCAACCAGTCGGTGCTCGAGGCCCTCGAGGGGGGACTCAGCCCGCAGGAGGAGCGAAACCTGGTGGCCAGCCTGGGCAGTGTGGCCAGGCAATATAACCTGAGCAACGTCAGCTTCGCCGACCGCCAGACCGCTGATTACTGGAATCAGGAGGGCTTCCTCAGACGCCTCAACAACGACAACCTGGATGGCTGGTTCTTCGCTTTTCGCGACAGTGGCAGTGCGTCTCAGGTGAGCATCTACACCTACCCCGAAGGCAACAGCGATCTGTTCGTCAACTACCAGCTGTTGGATGGCCGCGGAGCGTCCGGCATCTCACGCTCCTTCGACGACATGCTCGACTATCTCCGCCAGTTCCGCATCGAGCAGTCCGGTTTCGTCTATCTGGTGGATGGCCAGGGGCAGGCGATGGTTCACCCGCAGAAGAGGCCGGGTCAACACCTCTCCCTGGCTGAGCTGCATGGCGATGTGAACTGGTCGCAGTTGTTGAAAAGGCAGGCCTTCGACTTTGTCGAGGATGATAAGGTGATCATCGCCGCCAGTTACGTGGACAGCCTGGGCTGGTACGTGGTGGCCGAGGTGCCTAAGGCGGAGCTCTATGCCGGCCTCAATGAATCGCGAAACTACATCATCCTCTGTGCCCTGGGTGTGCTGCTGGTGTTCGGCGGCCTGGGCGTGCTGCTGGCCAATTCACTGTCTCGTCCCATCAACGCCCTGGCTGGGGTGTTCCAGGAGATGGGACAGGGGGAGAGCGATCTCAGCCATCGTTTGCGTGATCAGGGTCAGGATGAGCTGGCCCGGGTGGGCAGCGGCTTTAATGGCTTCATCGGCAAGATTCGCCATGCCATCGCCGATGTGGCCGAAACCTCCAGCCTGCTGCGCACGGCGGCCACCGAGGTTTCCGCCAGTGCCGAAACCGGCCGGGTGGAGAGTGAGCGTCAGCGGGATGAGACCCTGGTGACCGCCTCCGCCATCGAGGAGATGGGGCTGACCATCGGCGAGATCGCTCGCAACGCGGCGGAGGCGGCGGACGTTGCCGAACGTGCCAACCGGGAAACCGGTGATGCCATTGTGGTGGTGGAGGACTCCAGCCGCACCATCGCCACCATGGCCGAGGAGATGGAGCGGGCCGGTGAGGTGATCGAGGAGCTGGCCAATCAGAGCGAGGCGATCGGCGCCGTGCTGGAGGTGATCCGCTCGGTCTCCGAACAGACCAACCTGCTGGCGCTGAACGCCGCCATCGAGGCCGCTCGGGCAGGGGAACAGGGCAGGGGGTTTGCGGTGGTGGCCGACGAGGTGCGCAACCTGGCTCAGCGCACCAATGAATCCACCGAGGAGATTCAGCAGATGATCACCTCACTGCAGACCGAAGCACGCCGGGCGGTGGAGGCGGTCAACAGCGGCCGGGCCCAGGCGGGGGCCGGCACCGAAGCGGCGGCCCGTACCGGCGTGTCACTGACGCAGATTGCCGAGCAGATCCGCGCCATCGCCGATCTCAACCTTCAGGTGGCGACCGCCACCGAGGAGCAATCCAGCGTGGTCACTCAGATCACCGACCATGTCACCAACATCAACGACGGCACCGAGCGGGCCACTCAGGCGGCAGCCGAGATGGCCGGGGCCAGTCAGGCCCTGTCTGAGCAGGCGCAGCAGCTGGAGCAACTGGTGAGCCGCTTCCGCCTTTAATCCGACAGTTCAGCCCCAATCGGGCCCGGCACTCGCCGGGCCACATCCGACTTCCTATCTCTTGCGTATCTTTTCTATGAAGCCATTGTCACAGTTGGTTACCAATTGAATCACAACTTAAAGCCAGCAATGGATGGCGGTCCATCCCCGGCTTGGTACCCTATAGGGCAAAGTCCCGCAGGTGGGATCAGCAATCAACTAGGCAAGAGATAATGAAAAAAACCATAGTTGCCGGAATCGTCTTCGCCCTCGGTGTGGCAGGTGCGATCTATCACAAAGAGACCAGCAAGAGCGACGGCGCCCGGGGCAAGCCCAGGGGCACCCCCTCTGTGGTGGTGACCCAGGTGGCGGCCGAGTCGATGCGCCGCGAAGTGGAGGCTCTGGGTACCGTCAAGGCCCGTGAGTCTGTGGTGATGTCGGTCAAGGTCACCGAAAAGGTGGAGGCGGTCCACTTCGACGACGGCCAACGGGTGGAGGCCGGCACTCTGCTGCTGACCCTGAGCGACGGCGAGCAGCAGGCCAAGCTGCGCGCCGCCCGGGCCAACCTGCTGGAACAGCAGCGGGAGTACAACCGCATCAAGGACCTGGTGCTGGCCAAGACCATCGCCAGTTCGGAACTGGACCGGCTGGCTACCTCGGTGGATGTGGCCAAGGCCACCTTGGCTCAGTATCAGGCGGAGCTGGATGCCCGCTATCTGCGCGCCCCCTTCTCCGGTGTCCTGGGTTTTCGCGAGGTCAGCCCGGGCACCCTGGTGACCCCGGGGACCGAAGTGACCACCCTGGATGACATCCAGGTGGTGAAGCTGGACTTCCCGGTGCCTGAGCGTTTCCTGGCTCAGCTCAACCCCGGTCGCAATGTGGAAGCCACGGCGGCCGCTTTCCCCGAGCGGGTGTTCACCGGTACCGTGGTCAGCGTCGACAGCCGGGTGGATCCGGTGACCCGCTCCGTGGTGGTGCGGGCCAACATCGACAATCCGGACCTGGCCCTGCGCCCCGGCATGCTGATGACCCTGAAGTTGATCACCGAACAGCGGGATACTCTGGTGGTGCCGGAGGAATCCATCATCCCTCTGCAGCAGCGTCACTACCTGTTCGTGGTGACCGCGGACAATCGCATCGAGCAGCGTGAGGTGGAAGTGGGCCTGCGCACCCGGGGCCGGGCGGAGATCCTCTCCGGAGTCAGCGCCGGAGAGACCGTGGTGACTCGCGGCATCATGAAGGTGCGCCCGGGACAGGAGGTGAACACCCGTAGCGGTGAGCCCTTCACTGTGCGGGGTGCCGAGTAATGCTGCTGACCGACCTTTCCGTCAAACGACCGGTATTTGCGTCGGTGATCAGTCTGCTGCTGATCGCCTTCGGTCTGGTCTCCTTCGACAAGCTCCCGCTGAGGGAGTACCCCAACATCGATCCGCCAGTGGTGGAGATCTCCACCAACTACCGGGGGGCGTCAGCCGCCGTGGTGGAGACCCGCATCACCCAGATCATCGAGGACCGCATCGCCGGCATCGAAGGGATCAAGAACATCTCCTCCTCCTCCCGGGATGGCCGCTCCTCGGTGACCCTGGAGTTCAACATCGAGCGGGACATCGACGCCGCCGCCAACGATGTGCGCGACCGGGTCTCCGGCCTGCTGAACAACCTGCCCGATGAAGCGGATCCGCCTGAGGTGCAAAAGGCCTCCGGCAGCTCAGAAGTGATCATGTGGCTCAACCTGCAGTCCTCGCGGATGGACACCCTGCAGCTCACCGATTACGCCCGCCGTTACCTGGTGGACAGACTCAGTGTCATTGACGGTGTGGCCAACATCCGGGTCGGCGGTGGCAAGGTGTACGCCATCCGCATCTGGGTGGACCGCCAGGCCCTGGCGGCCCGGGACCTGACGGTGACCGACATCGAATCTGCCCTGCGCGCCGACAATGTGGAGCTGCCCGCCGGCAGCATTGAGTCTGAAAACCGCCACTTCTCGGTGCGGGTGCAGCGCAGCTTCCTAGCGCCGGAGGATTTCTCCCAGCTGGTGGTGGGCCGCGGCATGGACGGTTATCTGATCCGGCTGGCGGACGTGGCCCATGTGGAGCTGGCGTCCGAAGAGGAGCGCATCACCTTCCGCGGCAACACCGAGTCGATGATCGGTCTGGGGGTGACCCGTCAGTCCACCGCCAACACCCTTGAGGTGGCCCGGGCGGTCAACGCCCTGGTGGATGAACTCAATCCCACCCTGCCCGATGGCATGGAGATCAAGCGCTCCTACGACGCCTCGGTGTTTGTTCAGGCCTCCATCGATGAGGTGTACAAGACCCTGGGTATCGCCATGTTGCTGGTGATCGTGGTGATCTACCTGTTCCTGGGCAGTGTCCGGGCGATGCTGATCCCGGCGGTTACCGTGCCCGTGTCCCTGCTGGCCACCTTCGTGGTGCTCTATGCCCTGGGGTTCACTATTAACCTGCTGACGCTGCTGGCGCTGATCCTGGCCATCGGCATGGTGGTGGATGACGCCATCGTGATGCTGGAGAACATCCACCGCCGGGTGGAGGAGGGGGAGTCGCCGCTCAAGGCCGCCTTCCTCGGCGGACGCCAGGTGGCCTTTGCCGTGGTGGCCACCACCCTGGTGCTGATCTCGGTGTTTATGCCCATCGGTTTCCTCGAGGGGGACCTGGGTAAACTGTTCCGGGAGTTCTCCATCGCCATGAGTGCGGCGGTGGCCTTCTCGTCCCTGATCGCCCTGTCTCTGAGCCCGATGATGTGCTCCAAGCTGCTCAAGCCTGCCTCGGAAGATCCCTGGCTGGTGCGCAAGGTGGACCAGGCGATGGAGTGGACCAAGTCCCAGTACCGGGACTCCCTCAAACGCTGGGTGGCGCACCCTGTGCTGGTGGTGGCCATCATCGTCTCCGCCATGGCCGGCAGCGCTTTCCTGTTCACCAAGGTGCCCTCGGAGTTTGCCCCGAGAGAGGACAGGGGCTCGATGTTCATCATCATCAACGGTCCCCAGGGGGCCAGCTACTCCTTCATGAAGGACTACATGGATGAGATTGAGCACCGGCTGATGCCCATGGTGGAGTCCGGCGAGATCAAGCGGCTGCTGATTCGTGCCCCTCGGGGCTGGGGCCGGGTTGCCGACTTCTCCGGCGGCATGGCCATCATCAACCTGGAGGATTGGGGCCAGCGCCGCAGCGCCTTCGAGATCATGGCCGACATTCGAGGACGCCTGTCGGATCTCAGCGGGGTCCGCGCCTTCCCCATCATGCGTCAGGCCTTTGGCCGGGGTGTGGGCAAGCCGGTGCAGTTCGTCATTGGCGGCGGCAGCTATGAGCAGCTGGCCCAGTGGCGGGATCAGATTATGGAGACCGCCAAGGACAGCCCCATGCTGGTGGGACTGGACCACGACTACAAGGAGACCAAGCCACAGCTTCGGGTGGTGATCGACCGCGACCGGGCCGGTGATTTGGGCGTGTCGGTCAGCGCCATCGGCCGCACCCTGGAGTCGATGCTGGGTTCACGTCTGGTGACCACCTTCGAGCAGCAGGGCAAGGAGTACGACGTCATCATCGAGGGCCAGAGGGACAATCAGAATACCGCCTCGGATCTCTCCAACCTCTATGTACGCTCCAGCTCGTCTGGTGAGCTGATCCCCCTGGCCAACCTGGTGTCGGTGGAGGAGTACGCCGATGCGCCCAGGCTGAATCGTTACAACCGTATGCGCGCCATCACCCTGGAAGCCAATGTGGCCGATGGCCACACCCTGGGTGAAGCGCTGACCTACCTCAACGGCCTGGTGGATGAGCTGTTGCCGGTGGATGCGGTGGTCAGCTACAAAGGCGCCTCCCAGGACTATCAGGAGTCCGGTGATGCGGTGGTCTTCGTCTTTGCCCTGGCCCTGGTGGTGGTGTTCCTGGTGCTGGCGGCCCAGTTTGAGAGCTACATTCACCCCCTGGTGATCATGCTGACGGTGCCTCTGGCCACCCTGGGGGCCTTGCTGGGTCTCTATTTCACCGGTCAGAGCCTCAACATCTACTCTGAGATTGGGGTAATCATGCTGGTGGGACTGGCGGCGAAGAACGGCATCCTGATTGTGGAGTTTGCCAACCAGCTGCGTGATCAGGGGATCAAGTTTGAGGAGGCGATCATCGAGGCGGCGGTGCAGCGTCTGCGTCCCATCATGATGACCGGCATCACCACCGCGGCCGGGGCGGTGCCCCTGGTGCTGGCCACCGGAGCCGGGTCTGAGACCCGCTTTGTCATCGGTGTGGTGGTGCTTTCCGGTATCCTGGTGGCCACCCTGTTCACCCTGCTGGTGATTCCGGTGATCTACAACCTGCTGGCCCGCTACACCACCTCGCCCGAGTTTGTCGCTAGGCAGCTGGATGAGGAGCTGGCCCAGGAGGACCTCTATCTGCTCAAGCGACGCAGCGGAGAGTAGCAGTAAAACGCCACCGTCAGGTGGCGTTTTCTTTTCCGGTCAGCCCTTTAGGTTCTTCCTGGCCAGAGTGATAAAAATGTCCCTAAGGTCAGGGGCATAGACTAGCCTTATTGGAAACAGGAGCAAAAAGGGGAAGGGCATGATCACGAGATTTGCCGGTTTGGCCGGGCTGATGTTGGCGACGTCGGCGGTGACCGCCGAGCCTGTGTCCATGGGCAGTGACGGCCTGTGGAATCCGCAGATGGCGGCGGAGCTGGAGCGCTTCAAAGCCAACCGGATGGTGACTCCCCTGGCACTGCCCGGTGCCCGGGAAGTGGATCTGCTGGTGTGGCTGCCGGACTGGGCCCAGCCCTACCCAAGCTATGGGGAGCTTGAGACCATGGTGAACGCCATGGTGACTGCCACCAACACCTATATGGAGAACTCTCAGGTTGCCGTCGATCTCAAGCTGAAAGGGATCATTCCCCTGAGTACCCTGAGTCAGCAGGGCGCAGCGGATGCCCTGGTGACCGATTTCAGTCAGTTGGATGAGGTTAACGATGCCCTGAACCTCTACTATGGCGCTGATCTGGGCATGTTGCTGGTGCCTGAGATGGATGATGCCGCCGGCATCGCCTTCCTTCCCGGCAGGCACTCGGTGGTGACCTACAACGGCCTGTCCGACAGCATTCGTAACTCCGTGGCGGCCCATGAGATTGGCCACAACTTTGGTGCCGGCCATGAAGGCAACGACAGCGCCCTGTTTCCCTACAGCCACGCCTTCGATTGCGGTTTTGGCCGTACCGTGATGTGGTCCTTCGTCTCTCCCAGTACCCTGCCGAGCTACTCCTCGCCTCTGCTGAGTTCGCCCCTGGGGTGTGGTGATGCCCAGGAAGCGGACAACGGCCGGACCCTGAATGAGTCCGCCGAGTTTATCGGCACCCAGGCCGCACCAGTGGCGATCAGGGGCACTGTGGATCTGGACAGCTCGCCCGCCTCGGTGGAGGAGGGGCAGGCGTTTGAGCTTGGGATCAGCCGCAGTGACACCCAGGGGCGGGCAGCCGCCACCCTGTTGGTGAGTGTGGACGGAAGTGAACGCTTACTGCCACTGACGTTTGCGGCCGGCGTTGAACGTACCACGGTGAGCCTTCAGGTGGCCCAGGACAGTGCCCAGAGCAACCGAACCCTGACTGCGCAGCTGTTGTGGCCTGGCGGGGCGGCCCTGGGGCGGGATCAGCATTCGGTGCAGATCATCGACAGCAGTGTCGGCGCCACCGGCACCGCGGTGTTCAGTCAATCCGGCTATCAGGTCACCTCGGGCCAGGTACTGGCCATAGTGCTGAACCGTGAGGGAGGCAGCAGCGGTCCACTGACGGTGCAACTTGAGACCCGGGATGGGACGGCGCAGGCGGGACGGGATTACACCGCGCTGAGTCTGCCGGTGAGTTTTGCCGACGGTCAGCTGAACCGCACGGTGAACCTGGTGACCTTCGATCAGGGTGTCGCCCGCAGCCTGACTCTGGAGCTGACCGCGCCCGGCGGACTGACCAGCCAGGCAACGGTGTCGCTGGTGCCTCCGGTTACCGTGCCGCCAAACAGCGGCGGTGGGGGGGGCGGCAGCGCCTTCGCATTTGGTTGGGGACTGGCTATTGCCCTGATTTGCCTGATGCGTCGCCGTCGTCGTTAGGGGCGCTGTCGGCTTCGTCGCCTTGCTTGCGGGGGGCTTTGGGCAGGTTGGGTTTGCCAAACTGAGGCATCTTATAGTTGGCGGTGTACTTGAGCACCATGATGTTGCTGACGATGACGCCGAGGATCAGGGCGATCAGCAGCCAAGCTTGCCATTTTTCCATTTGAGGGTCTCTGAAGAGTCATTCCTGTCTCAAGTGTACCCCGAAATCAGGCATACCGGCAGGGCCGGTATGCCCTCGGCCTCAACTTTCTGACCAACTGCCTCCCAGAGACTGATACAGGGTCACCACCAATTGCGCGTGGCGGGCCCTGGCCTGAACCAGTGAGGCGTTGGCCTGGTGCAGCGAGGCTCTGGCTTTAAGCAGATCTGTGGTACTCGCCAGCCCGGAGTCTGTCAGGCTTTGGGTGCGGGACACCGCCTTGGCCACCTGGTCCCGGGAGCGGGTCAGGGCCTGTAGGTTCTGTTCGCTGTAGCCGTAGGCGCTGAGCAGGGTTTCCACCTCGGAGAAGGCGCCGAGCAGAGTGCGCTGGTAATCCAGGGCAGCGATGTTGACCTGGGATTGGGCCACCGCTTCCATCGCCTCCCGTAAGCCGCCGTCAAACAGGGCCCAGTTGACGCCGGCGCCAAAGCTCCAGGCACTGCTGCCGCTGGCAAAGAGATCGCTGAAGTCACTGGCGGCAACGCCTGGGGTGCCGGTGAGCGAGAAACTGGGATAGCGGTTGGCCATGGCCACCCCCAACTCGGCGTTGGCCACCTTCATCTGCCGCTCGGCCAGGCGGATGTCCGGTCGTCGTTTCAGCAGTTCCGAGGGCAGGCCTATGGGGATCACCCTGTGAATCTGAGGCAGAGGTGTCGGTTGTTTTAGCTCAGCCAGCAGGCTGCCCGAGGGCTGACTCAACAGGATCGCCAATCGGCGGCCATGAACCTCTATAACGGTTTCAAGCTGAGGCAGCATCGCCGCCACCGCCTCCCGTTGGGCCGCCACCTGGGCGGCTTCTGCGCTGGAGGTGAGCCCGTGACGGCTCAGACTGTCGACTCTGGGCTGGATCTGCTCCAGATCGGCCAGCTGAGCCCTGAGCAGCGACTGTTGCTCCTGGGCACTGCGCAGCTGCAGGTAGTTGCTGACCACGGCGCTGACCACCATCAACCGGGTGCCATCGGCGATGATCTCCACCTGTTCCGCCCTGGCGTCGCTGGCTTCAATCAGGCTGGCGGTCTTGCCAAAGAGATCCGGTTCCCAGGCCACACCCAGGCCCAGGTAGGCGGCATCCAGATGACGGGAGGCCAGAGGGAAGCCGAGGGGCTGGCCTCCCACACTGGGGTTGCGCAGGGGGCCGCCTATGGGCCCCTGTTCACTGAGTTGCCCGGCCACATAGCCCGCCCCCAATCCCACCTGCGGCAGGCGGGTGGCAGACACCGCTTCCCGGTAACTGCGGGCCAGCTTTACCCTCTCCTGGGCGGCCAGCACCGTCAGGTTGTCGGAGAGCGCCTGGGTGACCAGGTTTTCCAGGGTGGGGTCCTCAAACTGAGTCCACCAATTCAGATCCGCCTGCACCGCGGACGTGGAGCCCGAGGCTTGCCAGTGGGCAGGTTGCCAGCTCGGTTGATCCGGAGCCTGGTACTTCGGGCCCACAGCGCAGCCGCTGAGGATGAGGGGCAGCAGGGGGAGTAAGTACTTACGCATGGTTCTGTTCCTCTTGAGCCGGCACCTTGTAGAGCACCGCATAGATGACCGGCATGATCAGCAGGGTCAGGAAGGTGGCCAGGGTCAGGCCGCCGATGATGGTGGCGGCCATGGGGCCAAACAGGGCGTCCCACCACAGAGGGATCATCCCCAGCACCGTGGTCAGGGCGGCCATGCTGATGGCCAGAGTCCGGTTTACCGCAGACTCCACCAGGGCATCGAAGGGGGCGCGGCCTCTGGCCAGTTCCAGGTTGATCTGATCCATCAGCACTATGCCGTTTTTGATGATCATCCCGGTCAGTGAGATGGTGCCTACGATGGACATAAAACCAAAGGGCTTGGCGGACAGCATCATGATGGGCACGACGCCGATGGAGGCCAGGGGAATGGTCAGCAGGATCACCGCAGGCTGCCTCAAACCGTTGAACATGGCCACCATCAGGATAAGCATGAACACCCCGGCCTTGGGCAACTGGGCGAAGATGTCCCGAACCGACCTGTCCTCGTCATAGAACTCGCCGCCCCACTCCATGCTGTAGCCGTCGGGCAGGGCAATGGCCTGGATCTCCCGGGCGATCTCCCGCCTGGCCTGGGAGGCGTAGACTCCCTCTACGTCGGCCTGAACCGTCATGGTTCTCAGCCGGTTACGTCGCCAGATCTGCCCCTCTTCAAATTGCAGCTGAAAGCCATCGACCACCTGACCCAGGGGCACCACGTGGTTGCCGAGCAAAGGGGTGACCGGCAGAGTCAGCAGCGAGCTGAAGTCATTGCGCTGGACCTCCGGGTTACGCAGCAACACCGGCAGCCGGTCGCGGCCATCATAGAGGCTGGTCACCCTGAACCCATCGGTGGCCCTGGCCAGGGCGACGTTGACGTCGTTACGGGTGACGCCGCTGAGCCTGGCCCTGTCCTGATTGAATTGGGGAATCAGTACCTTGGAAGGCTGGCGCCAATCGTCCCTGACGTATTTGAGATTGGGGTGAGCATTCATGATGGCCTTGGCCTGACTGGCCAGTTCACGCAGCACCTTGGGATCCGGGCCGCTGAAGCGGGCTTCGATGTTGAACTTGTCCACGGTGGCCAATTTAAGGGGGCGAAACCTGGGCTCGGCATGGGGAAAATGGGCCTTAAGGTAGGCGTCACCGCGCCGGCGCAGCTGAGGGATCTGTTCATAGCTGCCCAGATTCACCAGGATCTGACCATAGGCGGGGTCGTTGGGTTCGGGCTCATAGGTCACGGTGAACCTGGGGGCACCGCCGCCAATGAAGCTGGCGGTGCTTTTGACCTCCGGTTGCGCCAGGAGCCAGGCTTCAATCTTGGCCATGTCCGCCGCCGTCTGCTTGATGTCGCCCCCCTGGGGCAGCCAGTAATCCACGAAGGTGATCGCCCTGTCCGAGCCGGGCATAAAGTTCAGTACCACCTTGGTGCTCAGCACCGCAGTGACCACCAGGGCGCCACCGATCACGCTGAGTGCCGTTTTACGGTTGTTGAGGATCCAGGTGATCACCGTCCGGGCTCTGTTCTGCCAGGCAGGCACGGCTTCAGCCCCTTCGGCGGGCTTGTAGAAAGCCCAGCACATCAGGGGGGTTACCGTGACCGCCACCACCCAGCTCAGCAGCAGGGAGGAGGCCATGACGTAGAAGAGATCGATGGCAAACTCGGCGGAGGCGGTTTGGCTGAATAGCACCGGCGAGGTGGCCGCGACGGCGATCAGGGTGGCGGCCAGCAGTGGAATCTGAGTCTCCTTGACCGATTCTGCCGCGGCAACGCGCCGCTCGATGCCGGTGCGCACCTTGGCGATGTAGAGATCGGTAATCACAATGGCGTTATCCACCAGCATCCCCAGTGCCAGGATGAAGGCGCCAACGGAAACCCGGTGCAGGTCGATGCCGGCAATCAGCATGTAGACCAGGGTCAGCAGCAGGGTGATGCCCAGGCTGGCCCCCACTATGGTGGCGCTTCGCCAGCCCATGAAGATCCACAGGACCACCACCACGATGGCAACGGCACTGAGCAGGTTGCCGGTGAAGTTGTTGACCGACTTCTGCACCTCATCGGGCTGGAAGACGATGGTGTGCACTTCAACCCCAGCAGGCATGCTGGACTCAAACCTGGCCATCGCCGCCTTGAGACTGTCACCTATGGCGACCACATTGAGGCCATCCTGAGGGTTAACCGCCAGGGTGATGGCTCGCTGACCGTTGAACCGGTTCATCACCAGAGGAGTGTCGCTGTCGGCTTCAAAGATCTCGGCCACGTCCCCCAGCTTGAATCTCTGGTCTCCCAGAGGGCCGGCGCCGCTCCTGAGGATCAGGGCTTGCACCGAAGCCACCGAGTCCAGGGTGTCGCTGTGACTGAGGCGAATCCGTTCATACCCCAGGGTCAGTTGCCCGGGCTGGCTGATGAGGCTCTGACTGTAGAGCTGGTCCAGCAACTGGGCGGGTGTCATGCGATAGCTGGCCAGACGGGCTTCATCGATCTCGATGAAGATCGCCCGCTCATACAAACCCTGAACCGCCACCTTGTTGACCCCGTCCACCGCCTTTAGCTGACGCTGGAACAGCCGGGCATAGTGGTTGAGCTCCCTTGGGGCGATGCCGTCTCCGGTGACGGCGAACATCATGCCGAACACCTCGGAGAACTCATCCACGACCACGGAGATCTGCGCCTCCATGGGCAGCTCCAGCTTAACGTCATTCACCTTGCGTCTGAGCAGGTCCCACTCCTGAGGAAGCTGTTTCCCCGTGGTGGTGTCATAGAGGTCAACAAACACCATGGATTGGCCGGGGCGGCTCACGGAGCGCAGCTTCCACAGACGTCCCATCTCCTGCAGCTTGCGCTCCATGACATCGGTGACCCTGATCTCCACCTCCTCGGCGCTGGCGCCGGGGTAGAGGGTCACCACGGCGGCGGTCTTTACGGTGAAGGCGGGGTCCTCCAGCTTGCCCAGGGCAAAGTAGCCATAGAGGCCCATCAGGCAGAGCAGGGTAGTGATAAAGCTGGTAAAAAAGCGCCGGTTGATGGCGATAGAAGCGAAATTCATCTCCGGTACCCTCACAGCTCAACCTGACGGTCACCCAGCAGGACGTCACCCACTTGCGCCCCATGGTCGAAGTAGGGGGCGCCGGAGATCATCACCACATCGCCCTGATGAAGCTGGCCCTGTACCCGAATTCGGTCACGCTGGTAGCCGACCACCTCAACCTGGGTTTTCACCACCCGGCCATTGTCGATGACGCAGACGTAGGCCGCCTCTCCCCGAGATTGCACCGCACTGCTGGGCAGCAGGAAACCGGGATGCTGGCTGGAGGGCAGGGCCAGGGTCATCAGGCCGGTCTGCTCCGGCCAGCCGCCTTGAGGCTGGTGGTCCAGTGTGGCGATCACCTGGAAGGTGCGGCTCATCATGCTGGCGGAATGGCTGATTTCGGCGATCTCCGACTCGAACTCCCCCGAATGGTCCTTAAGCTGCAGTGCCGCCTTCATGCCGATGTGGACGCGGTGGGCCAGCTGCTCAGGCAGGTCCAGCCTGACTTGAAAACCGGCTTCCCCATGCAGAGTCAACACACCCATTGCCGGGACCGCCTGCTCATGGGCCTCGATGGCCACCCTGGACACCACGGCGTCGAAGGGGGCGGTCAACACCGAGTAGCCAAGGGCGTCCCGGGCCATCTGCAGCCGCTGCTCCACGACGGTCACCGCCGCGGCAGTGCGCTCCACCGCGGTATTGGCCCTGTCCAGCTCCACCCGGGCTATGGCATCGTCTCTGTCCGCCGCGGCGACCCTGGCGCGCTCCTGCTTCGCTTGGTGGGCCTGGGCTCTGGCTTCCACCAGTCTGGCCTGATACTCGGCAATTTGAACCTCGAAATCGTGGGGATCCAGTTGCATCAGCACCTCACCTTTGCGAACGCGCTGGCCCTGATGTACTAGGACACTCTGTACCGGCCCGGCGACCCGAAACGCCAGTTCGGCGTGTTCAACGGGCTCCAGGGTGGCGGGCAAGGAGACCAGCTCCATGGACTGGGGCTGGGACAGCACCATCGCCCTGACCGGGCGTGGGGTTTTATCGGCGGTGACCTGGGCTGGCGGGGTGCACCCCTGCAGCAACAGGCTCAGGGCCAATAGGGTGGCTGGGGAGGAAAAGCGATTCATCAAAGCCTCGAATTGGGGGAGTGTGCCGCAAGTCTATGGGCAGCCCCTTCGGGGATGAACCGGCATCAGTCAGAATGACTTTATCGAAAAATGAAAAAATGAACGGGCTTTTGCCTCAGTTAAACCCTTGGAACCTCATTTTATCTCAATAACTGGAAGGCAGGATTGCGTCGTACCTCCTCCAGGGCGAAGTCGATGAAGGCCCGCGACAGCTGACTGGGGTGGCGCCGGGAGGGGTAGATCAGCCAGATCTCCTCCGCCTGATCATCGTCCCCATCGAACAGCTCCACCAGCCTCCCCTGCTGAATAAGGGGAATGGCGACAATGCTGGGCAGGAAGCCGATACCATGGCCGCTGCACACCAGGTCATCGAGCAAGGATTGCTGGTTGACGATGAAGTCCCCGGCGACCTCCACAGGTTCGCTTCCCTGGATCTGCCACTGATTGTCCAGCCGGCCATTGGGCATGCGAAACAGAATGCAGTTGTGCTGGCTCAGCGCCTGGGGGCTGTCCGGGCGACCGTGCCTGGACAGGTAGTCCGGGGACGCCACCACCATCCGCCTCAGCTTTCCGGCCAGGCGCGCCACTTCCGATGAGTCCTTCTGGGGGCCGATGCGCATCCCCAGGTCAAACCCATGTTCCAGCAGATCCAGCTCCTTGCCGGGAATTTCGACGTCGAAGGTGACCTCCGGGTGGGCCTGCTGGAACTTCTGCAGGAAGGGCAGCACCAGATTGGAGTCGGCGAACAGCTGCAATCGCAGCTTGCCTGACAGGGTGCTGCGTTTGTCCCTGAGCTGCTCTATGGTGGCACTGAGTTCGGTGAGCATGGGTTGTACCTGCTGGTAGAACTCCTGCCCCTCTTCGGTGATTCTCAGCTGCCGGGTGGTGCGGGCAAACAGGGGGAAGCCCAACTCCCCCTCCAGCTGGCGCAAGCGGCGGCTGACGTTGGCCACCGGCAGATCGGCGGCATCGGCCGCCTGGGTGATGGAACCGCAATCGGCCACCAGCAGAAACAGGGAGAGATCCTCGGTTTTCATGGCGTTAGATCTTGAGTGGACATGCAGTTCAGTGTACCACCTCAGCTTGAACCCCGGGCAAACCGTCCCCTTGTTTCGCCCTGGTCCGAGCGATACCATTCGCCCCATGAAGGTATCAGCCATAAGGAGTTGGCAGTGGAGAGATTACTGGCGCCGGTCAAGGCCTTTTTGCACGGAGAGACCCCAGGCTCATGGATAGAGGAGGCCAGGCGTCCCGAGCGTCTGGCGGTGGTGCTGCAGGACCATTTGCTGTGCGAGCTTAAGGCGGCCCAGACCGCGGTGTGGTTGCTCAGGCGATACGCCCTGGACAAGGGAGCCAGTGAACGCCTGCAGGGCTGGGTTCGCCCCTTCGAGGACAGGGTGTATCGCCCTCAGCTGGCCCAGGGGCAGCAGGCCAGGGCCAGTGAGGTGACCCCCGCCGGGCTCAGTTGCCGCCCGGATGCGCCCCTGGCGGGTCCCCTGGTGGAGAAGATGGTGCGCCTCATCAAGGAGGAGCTGCACCATTTCGAGCAGGTTCGGGAGCTGATGCTGGCCCGGGGTGTCGCCATCGAGCCCATTCGTGCGTCCCGCTACGCCGCCTCGCTGATGCAGCTGGTGAGAAAGGACGACCCCTGGGTGCTGGTGGACCGTCTCATCATTGGCGCCTACATCGAGGCGCGCTCCTGCGAACGCTTTGCCGCCCTGGCGCCTTATATGGACGAGGAGCTGGAGCGATTCTACGTGTCCCTGCTGCGCTCGGAGGCCCGCCACTACCAGGATTACCTGGCACTGGCGCAGCTGGCCAGCCCTGAGCCCATCGATGAGCGGGTCAGGGAGATTGGTGAGGCGGAGTGGCGGCTGATGGTGGAGCCGGATCCCCTGTTCCGCTTTCACTCCGGGGTGCCGTCAGGCCTGTGACCAGCAGCATCAGTGCGGCGAAGTAGGTGACAAAGATGGTGGTCATCCCCAGCTGCGAGTGGTAGACGAAGGTGTCGATGGCGATCATCGAATCGGAGATCAGGAACAGCGCCGCCCCGAGCTGGCTCTGCCAGTTGAGGTTAGCCCGTATCGCGCCCATCACCATGGCGGTCAGCAGCAGACTGTAGAGGGCCAGTAGCGGTGCCCGCCCATCCAGATAGGGCCAGATCAGCCACAGGAATACCAGGGTACCTGCGGGCAGGGTGACCCACTGCCAGCTTGGGCGGCCAGCAGGGTGTCGCCACAGCAGCAGACACAGACACAGCTGGGTGAGGCTGAAGGCACCCAGGCCCGGCACCAGATGGGAGTTGTGGCCAAAGTCCAGGGCGATGTCCCCGCAGGCGGCCGCCGCCAGGGCCAGGTAGAGCAGGGGGCGGGGGCCAAGAACCGTGCGTCCCAGGCTCCACTGCAACAGAGCCAGTGCCGGCAGGGCCTTGAGCAGCCAACTGAAGGGAAAGGGGCGAAACGCCTCAACGGCGGTGTAGGCAATGGCAGCGACCAGGGCCAGCAGCCAGGGCAGGGGGCGGTTATCCATCATCATCCTTGAATGGAGAAAAGCCCATTTTGCCTTCTCAAATCAAAAGCTTCCATTGTGCTGTTTACCCCCAGCAACAGGATGGAAACCAGAGTGTACGTCGCGGTTTTGCTTAAGGTTATGAATTAATAAGTAAATTTCCCAGTTTGCACGATTTTGGGGCCAGCTACGGCCTTGGTCCAAATTTGATAAAAAGGTGTCTGAATTAGGCCCCTTTTCCAGTACAATGTGCGCGGCTTCAAGGTCGTACCCGGAAAATAATAATGAAATCAGACATCGCAATCTCTCAATCTGCTGACTTGGCCCCCATCACTGACATCGCTGCCGCCGCAGGCATCCAGCCGCAAGAGCTGGTCCCCCAGGGGCAGTACAAAGCCAAGCTCAGCCACCAGCTGCTCAAGCGCGCCAGTGCCGCGCCCCAGGGTAAGCTGGTGCTGGTGACCGCCATCACCCCAACGCCTCTGGGTGAAGGCAAAACCGTGACCACCATCGGCCTCTCCCAGGGGCTCAAGGCCATCGGCCAGAAGGTGATGGCCTGCATCCGTCAGCCCAGCATGGGGCCGGTGTTTGGGGTTAAGGGCGGCGCCGCCGGTGGCGGTTACTCCCAGGTGGCCCCCATGGAGGAGATGAACCTCCACCTGACCGGCGACATTCACGCCGTGACCGCGGCCCACAACCTGGCCGCCGCCGCCATCGATGCCCGCGCCTACCATGAGCAGCGTCAGGGCGATCAGTTCGAGGCCCGCTCCGGCCTGCCTCGCCTGGGCGTCACCGCCGAGGGGATCGTCTGGAATCGCGTGGTCGACATGAACGACCGCGCCCTGCGTAAGATTCGCATCGGCCTCAATGAACCTGGCAAAACCGTCAACGGCCTGGAGCGCGAGAGCGGCTTCGACATCTCCGCCGCCTCCGAATTGATGGCCATTCTGGCCTTGGCCAAGGACCTCAAGGATCTGCGTCAGCGACTGGGGCAGGTGGTCCTGGCCTACAACGAACACAACCAGCCGGTGACCGCCGAGCAAATCGGTGTCGCCGGTGCCATGGCCGCCATCCTGAAAGACGCCGCCCAGCCCACCCTGATGCAGAGTCTGGAAGGGGTGCCCACCCTGGTGCACGCGGGACCTTTCGCCAACATCGCCCATGGCAACTCCTCGGTGATCGCCGATCGCATCGCCCTGGGGCTGGCGGACGTGGTGGTGACCGAAGGGGGCTTCGGCTCCGACATGGGCTTTGAGAAAGCCTGCAACATCAAGGCGCGCGCCGCCGGACGTGGCCCGGACGCCGCCGTGGTGGTGGCCACCCTACGCGGCCTGAAGGCCAACTCCGGGCGCTACGACCTGCGTCCCGGCCAGCCTCTGCCGGACTCCCTGTTCCAGGAAGATCTCGATGCCCTGGCCGACGGCTTCGCCAACCTGAAGTGGCACATCGACAACGCCCGCCGCTATGGCGTGCCTGTGGTGGTGGCGCTGAACCGTTTCCCCGATGACAGCGACATGGAGCTGGCCTGGCTGGAAGCCCGGGTCAGGGAAGCTGGTGCCAGCGTTGCCCTGTCTGAAGCCTTTGCCAAGGGCGGAGAGGGGGCCCGAGCCCTGGCTGAGGCGGTGATGGACGCCCTGCAACAGCCCGCGGATTTCCGTCCTCTGTATGAGCTGGAACAGCCCCTGGAGGCCAAGTTGCTGACCCTGGCTGAGGTGGCCTATGGCGGCGATGGCATCGAGCTCTCCGAGCAGGCGCGCAGTGACATCGACCGCCTGACCGAGCTGGGCTATGGCAACCTGCCCCTGTGCATGGCCAAGACGCCGCTCTCCATCAGCCATGACCCCGCCCTCAAAGGGGTGCCCAGCGGCTTTACCATTCCGGTGCGCGGCTTGCGGCTGTGCGCCGGTGCCGGTTTCGTCTATGCCCTGACCGGCAACGTGATGACCATGCCCGGCCTGCCGGAGCGCCCCGCCTATCTGAGCATCGACATCGATGACGAGGGCAACATCACCGGCATCGATGAGTAAGCCCAGCTAAGATATAACGGTGAAGGCGCCCCTCGAGAGGGGCGTTTTTTCTGCCTTTTGAATTGGAAAGACCCTGTTTAGACTAGGGACGTTTGGCCTGGGGAAACCCTGTGGTACCCTAAGCCCTCAGTTTTTGGTGAGTGTGTGAGTTATGAAATACCAGATTGTGCCTGTCACCCCCTTCCAGCAGAACTGCTCCCTGTTGTGGTGCAGTGAAACCAATAAGGCGGCGGTCATCGATCCAGGTGGTGACCTGGAGCGGATTCAGGCGGCCATCGATAAGCTGGGAATCGAGGTGGAGCAGGTGCTGCTGACCCACGCCCACATCGACCATGCCGGCGCCTCCCGCATGTTGGCGGACAAGCTGAATGTGCCCCTGGTGGGCCCTCATAAGGCGGATCAGTTCTGGTTGGATCAACTGCCCCAGCAGGCGCAGATGTTCGGCCTGGCCCTGTCTCAGGCGTTCACCCCGGATCGTTACCTGGAAGATGGCGAGCAGGTGGCGGTGGGCAAGGTCACCCTGGACGTGCTGCACACCCCGGGCCATACCCCAGGTCACGTGGTGTTCCACAATGCCGACTCCGGCCTGGCGTTCGTGGGTGACGTACTGTTTGCCGGCTCCATCGGCCGCACCGACTTCCCCATGTCCAACCATGGTGATCTCATCGCCTCCATTACCGGCAAGCTGTGGCCACTGGGTGCCGACACCGAGTTCGTGCCGGGCCATGGTCCCAACTCCACCTTCGGTCAGGAGCGCAGCTCCAACCCCTTCGTGGCTGACGCGGTCCTCGGTGGCTGAGAACGCCTGACATGAAAAGCCGGCCTTGGTGTCGGCTTTTTTGTGCCCGGAGAAAGCGGATTCGGGGTCGGGGTCAAAGATCTGCAATCCCCGCCAAGGTCGGTCCGTCCTGAGCCATGGGGCCATGGTAGGCTTGCGCCACTGCAAGACTTGAGGTGTAACGATGAAGTATCAGGTGCTACAGGTAAGCTCCTACCGAACCAATTGTTCCCTGCTGTGGTGTACCCAGACCCACAGGGCGGCCCTTATCGATCCCGGCGGCGATGCCGAGCTGCTGCTTGACGCCATCGAAGAGAAGGGGCTCACCCTGGAGCGGGTATTGCTGACCCATGGTCATATCGATCATGTCGGGGTGGCGCGGGTGTTGGCACAGCGGCTGGGGGTGCCGGTGGAGGGGCCCCATCGGGATGACCAGTTTTTGCTGGATATGCTGCCCGAGGAGGCGCGCACCTATGGTTTTCCCATGGTGGAAGCCTTTATGCCCGAGCGTTACCTCGAGCAGGGGGACCGCATTCAGGTGGGCCGCCTGACCCTGGAGGTGCTGCATACGCCGGGCCATACCCCGGGCCACCTGGTGTTCCATAACCCTGAGGCGGACATCGCCTTTGTGGGCGATTTGATCTTCGCCGGCTCCGTGGGACGCACCGACTTCGAGGGGGGCAACCAGGGGGATCTGATTCACTCCATCACCCAGCTGCTCTGGCCTTTGGGGGAACAGACGGAGTTGGTTCCCGGTCATGGCCCCAACTCCACCATCGCCCGGGAGCGCCGCCTCAATCCCTATGTGGCGGACAGCCGGCTTCAGAGCCAGTGACGAAAACGGAAAAACCGGCCTCAGGGCCGGTTTTTTTGCGTCTGCGTCTGCCACAGCCTGGGTTGGCGGTCGAGGCTGACGATGTCGTAGATCAGGTACGCCAGCAGCGGCAGTCCCGCCAGAAACGCCAGCTTCACAAACTCCATGGAGGCGGGGTTGCCCAGTACAGTTAACTCGGTCATGGTGTATCTCCTCTAAAGGGGTGAGAAGGTCCACTCCTTGGCCTGAAATAGGGCGCGGGTGCGCCAGCCAGTGCAGAATAGCGACCGGGGCGGGACAGCTCAAGAAATAAGCAGAATTATCAAATGATGATTCAGAGTGGGTTCAGAGGGATAAAAAAAGGCCGGTCACAAGACCGGCCTTATCCATCATCATCGCTGCTTTACAGCTTGTAGTTCACCGACAGCATCACCATGTGGGCGTTGTAGTCGCTGTTCAGGTCACCCAGGGTGATCAGGTTAGGCACCACATCCTGCTCCACCGCGGCGTAGTCCGCATCCTCGTAGCGCTCGAAACGGTAGTCCAGTCTCAGGGAGAGGGCTGGGTTCACCGCGTAGGTGCCGTAGAGGTTGAGGTTGTAGCTGGTGGCGAAGTAGCCGTCGTACTCGCTGAAGCCAGAGGTGGTGTCACTGTTGGAGTCGGCGTAGACATAATCGCCGCCCAGCACCAGCTTCTCAGCCATCAGACCTGTGTAGGTGAAGCCCAGGCCGAAGTGCTCAAACTCATCTTCCACCTCGGCATCCCAGCTGGCAGGACCGGACACGGAGCCGGACTGCTCGGAGAAGATCCACTGCTTGCCGAAGAACAGGTGAGTGTTGAAGCGCTCGGTGTGCTGGAACGCCAGGGTGGCGTCGAAGCCATAATCCTCGGCCTCGGTCAGGCCCACCTCGGACTTGTCGTAGTCATCCAGGGCGTAGTAGCCGCTGAAGTCCACGGTCAGACGATCCAACGGGGTGTGGCTGACGCGCAGTTCCACCTCGCTGCGATCCCGGTCCGCCACGTTGTAGCGGCGCATCAGGTCGTTGTTGTTGCCTGTTACCCTGTAGGTGGAGCCATCACGGCTGGAGAAGCCACCCTTGAGGGCGATGTCCCAGGCGTCGAAGGCAGTCACACGCACACGACCCCAGACGGCGTCGTCTGTGGTGTCTTCGCGGTCCTGAGCGCTGCGGGTCACTTCCTTGCGGTCATAACCCAGATCCACCCGGTAGCCGCGTGCGATGCGGTAGCTTGCGCCCAGCTTGTAGGTGGTGCGGTCCACGTCGTAGGCCTGGTACTCGGCGGCGTCGCCGGAGTTGGGGTCCAGGGCCAGCTCGGTGACCAGGATGTCAGAGGAGTTGTCACGCTCGCTGTAGTCCACAGACGCGGTCAGGCGCAGGGCGTTGGTGGCCATGGAGGTCAGCTTGAGGTTGGCATCCAGGGTTTCGATCTTGCCGTCGAACCCGGCGATGCCGTTGTTGACCACCAGCAGATCCTGGTCCTGAGTCATTTCGCCGGAGGAGACGCGACCGGATACCTGGGTGCGACCGAAGCTGTAGAAGCCGTTGGCCATCACCTGGTAGGCATCGTTGTCAGGGGCGTCCTGATAGGCGCCCTGAACCGCGCCAAAGTTCAGCACATCCACCTTGTTGTCGTAGCTGGAGGCCAGGTAAGCCAGCTGGGTAAACCACTGCTCACCCTGCAGCTTGACCCCGGCTTCCCAGGTGTCGGTGCTGCTGTCCACCGGCTTGGCTACATTGGTGGGGGTACCGCCCCAGATGGAGGCTTTCTTCAGGCCGCTCTTATCTTCACGGCGGAAGTTGGCGTAGGTCTGCCACATCTCGCCACCGAAGCTCAGCTCGGCGCCGTAGCGCTCGCGCTCGGTCTCCAGGGTTTGCTCTTTGAGGTCGCCGGCGACCCAGGTGTTGCCGACTACGGAGTAGTTGGACTGGGCGTGGTCATTCTTCACCGTGACCAGCTTGCCGTACTCCACGGCCACGTTCCAGGTGTCGCCGTGACCGGCTGCCAGGCGGGCTTCGCCGTTGTCCATACCCAGGTTGCGGGCTTCCAGGGAGGCGCCGTAGCCGGACTCTGAGGTGTATTTCAGATCGGAGTTGAAGGCACCGAAGGCGCCGTCTTCTGCGCCGAAGTAGTTGGCGGAGCGTTCGTTGTCGCTGTCCACCGCACCGGCGGCCACACCAACGCTGCCCTGGGCACCGTACTCGACGACGCAACGCTTACAGGACCACTTGTCGGTGTTGACCTTGTCCAGGTTGGCTTCCTGGATGCTGTAACCACCCGCCATTGCCATGCCGGAAACGCCGGCCAGGGCCAGGGTGATCAGGTTATATCTGAATCTCATGCTTCCCTCTCCTTAGCGCTGCAGCGCTTTGCCGGCAGGGTGGTTAGACCCGTGAATCTGGCTGTGGCAGTTCAAACAGCTTTGACCTGAGGTAAACACGCTGGGCTTACCATTGATGCTGTTGCCACTGTGAGGGTTGGTGTGACACTGCTGACAGAGCTGAGGAGCACGATTGGTCAGCATGCCCTCATTAACGCTGCCGTGAGGGTTGTGACACAGGGAGCAATCCTCGGTCACAGGAGCGTGCTCCCACAGGAAAGGGCCGCGTTTCTCGGCGTGACACTGGTAGCAGTTGTCGTTGACCGAGACCTGGTTCAGGGCCGCTTCCGACATGGAGCCGTGCGGGTTGTGACAGTCGGTGCAGCTCATGTCTGCCCACTTCAGCGGGTGAGAGGAGCGCTTGTTCATGTCCGCCTTCTGACGGCTGTGACAGGCAGTGCAGGTATCCACTTCGGTATGACGATCCAGGATAGGATCCTTGTCGGTGTGGACCTTGTGACAGGAGGCACAGGCGACTTCTTCCAGATTGTGAGTGGAGGAGTGCCAGGCCATGCGCTCGCCATCCTGGTGACAGGAGAGGCAGACGCTGTTCTGTTTGGCGGCAGGGATGGGAGCGTCGGCACCGAACTGAATCATCGGCTCCTTACCACCACGGTTGTGTTTGCCCTGAGGGCCGTGACAGGCTTCGCACTGCAGGCCAGCCATGGGGCTCTTGCTGCTGTTGGTGCTGCCGTGCACGCCCTTGAAGATCGCCATCACCTGGTCGCTCTTGCGGTGGCACATCAGACAGCCGTCGGCGCCCTTGCTGGAGTATTTACCCTCGGCAAACTTGGTGTCCAGGATCTGCTCCACTTCCGCGTCGGGCAGTTTGTCCCAGGGCGCGGCGGTTGCGCCCAGGCCGGTAAGCAGGGCGAGGCCGGCCACCAGGGGGGTTAACCATTTCATCTGTTTCATAAGGTATTCCTAACTGTGATCCGAACAAGGGGAGGGCGGAGCCCTCCCCAACGCCTTAGAACTTGACGTTGCCGTGGTTCACCACTTCGGGAGCGTGGCAGACCAGACAGTTCTCTGCGGACACGGCCAGCTGGGCGTCAGCCTTCTCACCGTTGTATACGCCGTTGCCGAAGGTGCCGCCGGTCATGTGAGTGACCGCAGACTCATAGTCGTGGCAGCTGGCGCAGGTAGCGGTGATGGGGGTGCCGTAACGGGCGTCGGCGGGGTTGAAGCCGCTGCCGCCATCAACGATGCCGGTGTTGATCACATCCTTCTTGGCGAAGGAGTCCAGGTTGAAGCTGGTGTGGCACTGGGCACAGTCGCCGATGATGGCTTTGTCCTTGTGGGTCACGTGCAGCTTCTGCTCGAAGGCGCCCTGGTTGGCGTAGGAGTAGGTACCCTCTGGGGTGTGACAGGTCACACAGCCATCCAGGCCAACAACCTTACCTTCGGCGTCGTGGGCAACCTGTTCGGTCATCACGAAACCGGAGTGGTAGCCCTTGTGAATCTGCCAGTTTTCGTTGTGGCAGCCTTCACACTTGGCGAAGTCCAGGGAGTCGGTGTGGCGCATAGAGGGGGCGTCACCAGACTTTGTTACGAAGGCCATGTTGGCTTTCATACCGGTGTAGTTGGCCACGTCATCGGGGTCGGCCACGTCGGCACAGTCAACGATGGCACCATCTTTGCTGCAGGCAGCAACGCCGATGAAGGAGAAGGCGGTATCGTCATCAGCACCGGCGGCACCATAGGGCAGAGGGTTGCCGTCGTGGTCGGTGATGGGCATGACGAAGCTGCCATCGACGATGGTGGTGCCGGAAGCCAGCTCACCGTTGACTACCGCATCCTGGTGGCTGCCGGTGCCGTAGCTCAGTACGGGGTAGTTCGGACCAACGTTAGTCAGCACTTCGATGCGCTTCAGCTTGGGCAGCACCTCGGTGGCGTCCAGAGCGGTGCCCTGAGCGTCGGTGATGGTTACGGTGATGCTGGTGCTGTTGTTGTCGGCGTCGTAGTTCAGCTCGGTGGTGCTGCCCCACTGGGCAATCACCTTGGCGGCGTCGTTCCACTCACCCAGGTGAGCGTCGATGGTGCCAGCCACTACGCCGGTGCCTTCTGCGGTGTGGCAGGTGGCACAGGTGGAGCTGTCAGGCTGCTCGGTGATGTGAGCGCTGTTGGTGTGACAGCTGGAGCAGGCTTCCTTGGTGGGAACCATGGACCAGTTGCCCCACTCGGCCAGGGCCAGATCGGCTTCGGGCTCGGAGGTCAGGTGACAGACGTTACAGGCGGCGCGATCGGTGGGGTACTCACCGGCTTCTGCGGCAACCTGGTGGACATCGTGCACGATCAGGGTGAAGTCGCGGTTGGTGCGAAGTCCATCGTGACAGGTGGCACAGGTCTGTGGGTTGGTGTAGCTGTGTTTGATCTTCTCCCCTTCGCCGTGACAGGCGGCACAGGAGTCGATGGCTACGATGTTGCGGGTGTAGTCGGCGGAGGCGCCGGCTGCATTGTAATCAAAGGCGACTTCGGCATTCGGTACCGTGGTGGTGCCGTCGGCCAGGGTGCCCGCAGGAACGATCACGTTCAGGCGGCGGGTAAAGTCGTCGGCCAGGTCGGCGGAGTCCAGGCTGGAGAAGGTCACGGCGTAGTAGCCATTCTTCTCATCCACGATCTCGGCTTCGCCATTGCGGCTGTCATCACCGGAGAACAACCAGCGGGTGCTGTCGCCAACGGTCTTGTGACCGGCGGGCAGCAACTGAGCTACGTTGATCTTCATGCCCTGCAGACCAACAACAGACTCATCCTCTTCGTTGGTGGCCAGCACCTTGAAGACAGGAAGGCCGTTGTCGAAGCTGACTTCGGTAACGGACAGGTTCAGTTGGTTGACTTCGGTGGCTGGCTCACCGCCGGGACGACCGGGGTTGCCATCATTGCCATCATTGCCGTCGGAGCCGCCACAGGCGGACAGCGCCGCACTGACTACCGCTGCGGTAGCCATCAGGCGCCAGTTGGGGGTTTTCATCATCATCATTATCATTTCCCTGCTTTTGGAGATGGTTTTTTGTTAACCATCTTACCAAGTGACGCTTACTGCCTTGATTAAGATTCAGTTGTGCGCCTATTCAATGCAATTTATATCAACTTCCTCTCATAAATACTGTGACTTGCATCAGCGATTTACATTGCTCTACCCAGAAAGGAGTAAGTGAAAAATTTCACTTAGGCAATAACTTAGTTGCAAAAAAGGGAAATGTGAACGGCGTTTCTTGCCGGTTCAGCCAGGGTTCAGCGAAAAGCCCGGACAGGGCTGCTTTTAAATCTGAAAAACCGAGTTAAAAGACCGACTTTTTGTGTGGGTGTTGGTCAATCTTTCCACATTTGGCGATCTTTACAGACATTTTGAAACAATTTCATCGGGCCGGCGTCGGCACAAAAAAAGCGGCCCGGTGGGCCGCTTCATGGTCAGGCGTTATGCCTTAGTGGCTGGAGCTCCAGTTGGAGTGGGCTTCCAGCACCTGGCTGTCGCTGTGACAGGTGGCACAGGTCTCTTCAACCTGGGCTGGGTAGCTGCTGGAAGGTACGCCGATGGCGCCGTCGTTCAGCTCAATCACACCGCCCATCGCCTTCATGTGAGCCACGGTGGAGTCGCTCAGGCCGTATGGAGGCAGGTGGCAGCTGACGCAGGCCGCGGTCTGCGGAGACACCAGCAACTGCTCGTTGGTGGCTGGGTCGAAGCGACCACCGTCGGTGGTACCGAAGGCTACAGGTGCAGCATTGGCCGGGATCAGGCTCAGGGAGAAGCCGGAATCACCGTGACAGGTGGCACAGTCGGTCTTCTTGAAGAAGCCACCGATGTAGTGCTTGCTGTGAACCACGCGGGCCAGGTTGGAGCTGGTGGCCGAGCTGTTGGTACGGGTACCGTTGTGGCAGGTTGCACAGCCGTCCATGTCGTTGGTGTAACGGTGCTGGATGGCGGCGGTGTGGCAATCCTGACAGGCGGTCATCTCGGCATGCTGGATGCGCGGGGTGTCAGCCACGGCAGTGCCGTCCTGGTTGAAGTAGAAGGTGTCGCTCACTAGGTAGGGCGCTTCCTGTCCGTCCAGGTTGCCTTCTGCATCGACCACACAGTCTTCGCGAGTGCCGCGGCCACCGAAGCAGACGTGAATCTGGCTGCTCAGGGCGATGGTGGCACCGGCATCAATCAGCTCTTTCACCGCGAAGTCGGCGTCGCTGATGACAGACTGCAGACGACCGTCTGGCAGCTGAGTGAAGGTATCCCAGCCCACTTTCTGGTAGTTCACCAGGAAGTCGTCGCTCAGCACGCCGTTCAGCACGATGGCGCTGTTAAAGCCGCCGTACTTGTAGGGGCGAGGATCGATCTGGCTCAGAGGCACCATATCCTCACCATCCATGATCTTGAAGATGGTGGTGATGGAGGAGCCGTCAGCCGCAGCGGTCATGGAGTCGAAGATCACCTTCAGCTCGGTGGAGCGGGCGGTGTTGTTGGCGGTGTAGTGGGCCGCCTCGGCACCACGGGCACCCTGGCCGTGACAGGACACACAGTTCTGATAGTTCTCAGCGATCTGGTTGTTGTCCGCATCCCAGTGCCAGCTCGGCACGCCGTACTGACTGTCGTGACAGTTCAGACAGGTGGCGGTGTCCTTGTCGGCGGTCCAGGCATCCGCATTGGCCACAGCTTCATCAGCCTGGTGACAGGTCTGACAGTTGGCGGCGTTCTGAGGATAGATGCCATCGTCGGCGAAGAAGGAGTGGCTGTGGAACTCGTGGGCGATGCCCTTGATGGAGCCGTCGTGCTTGCCGATGACGTTGCCGTCATCATCTTTGGTCTGGTACTCGTTGAACTCCACGTGGCAGAAGGTACAGGAGTCCATCACAGTGTGCTTGCCGGGGTGGTGCATGTTACCCAGGTTGCCGTCGTGACCGGGACGGTGACAGCTCTCACAGGTCTCATTGGCAATCACGTGCTTGGGACGTTCTGCAACGGTGTTGGCGCTGGGCAGCCAGTAGTAGAAGCCAGCGGTGTTGAGGTAGTCGCCATTGGCCAGGTGGATCTCGCTGGCGTCGTCGTTGCGCACCTTGATGGCCATGTAGACACCATGGGTGACGTCATTCTTAACGCTGTAGAGATCGTTGGTGTCGATGGCCACCTCGTAGGCGGAGCCGTCGGGCTTGGTGCCCTTGGTCACCAGGGTGTAGGTACCGTCGTTGTTGTCGGTCAGACAGTCGGTACAGTTCACATCACCACGATAGGAGATGCCGGAGAAGTATCCGGAACCGGCATAGAGGGTTTCCCCTTCAAACTCACCCTTGGTCTTGGTGTAGTAGCTCAGCCAGACGTCGCGGGGCTCACCCGGAATGTCGGTGGAGCCGATCTCATCTTCGTCACCGATACGGCCCAGAGAGACACCGGCAATGTCGATATCTTTCAAGCCATAGAGGGCAACACCATTGGCGTCTGCCAAGGAGAAGTTCACAGTCAGGATGCCAGCGTCATCAAAGCTGGCACCTGTGATAGTGCTTACAACAGCGGAGGCCGAGGTCACGGGCTTGCCGACCGGACCTGGCTGGCCATCTTCACCGTCGGATCCATCGGAGCCGTCGCTGCCGCAACCACTGAGGGCTAGGGCACCCAGGCCGGCAAAGGCCATGGCGCGCCATAGGGCGTTGGGTTTCATCATCATCATCATTACTTTTTCCCTGCAATGTTTAGGTTGTTCATGCATATACCTAAATTTAGGTATGCATAATGAACACCACGAAGATACCCCAGACCTCTGGTTAACCGTCGTGATCAACGTCAACAATTGCAAAAGTTTAAACTTGATATTGCAAAAACAGTGAGTGGAGTTCAGTTTGCTGTCAGCAATGTTAAAAAATACTGACATTGAACCCGGCTCATTCAACATTAGGTACTGATTTGAAAAAGATAAAGCTTGGGTCGGGTTTCGGTGAAACCGAGGGGTTGGCGTCCGGCCCAAAAGATGATCAGGATCTCAGCTTGTGATGCCTGTGACTTTGCAGTTGGATGTTCTGTGAACTCTATCATTATGTTGCATTTTTACCCTCATTAAAATTTGCTCACACCGATTTTATCTTGCCGCCTCCCTTTGAGGCGGCGCTGTTTTTTTGAGGATGAGAGATGAACAACAACCAACAAGAATCCGGTTGGTCCAAACTGTGGAAGCAGCCTAAGTCCAAGTGGTTACTGGGTATTCCCCTGGGCGCCTTCCTGGCGGTGGCCGTGGGTGCCGTGGGTACCGTGGGTTTCAACACCGTGCTGCACGCCACCAGCAGTGACGCCTTCTGCGTCAATTGCCATGTGCCCTCCTTTGCCGCCGAAGAGGTGGCCCTGAGCAAGCACGGCACCAGCGCCTCCGGCATGGTGGTCAACTGTGCCGACTGCCACGTCTCCAAGGAGTTCGTGCCTAAGATGATCCGCAAGATCTCCGCCATGAAGGAGGTCTACCTGGAGCTCAAGGGCGAGATCACCACCAAGGACGAGTTCCTCGCCTACAAGAAAGATGGCGCTGCCCGCATCATCGCCGAGATGAAGGCCAACGATTCCCGTGAGTGCCGCACCTGTCACGATGTGGAGCGGATGAACTTCGACAAGCAGAAGAAGGTGGCCGCCAAGATGCACCAGAAGATGGACAAGATGGGCAAGACCTGCATCGACTGCCACAAGTACAAGGTGGCTCACAAGAAGCCTTGATTTCAGGCTGACCCCCTCTCCACGCCGGCATCCGCCGGCGTTTTTTTTGCCTGTCGTCTGCGCAGGATCCCACTTTTTTCCTCCCTCAGCCCAGCTGTCATCCAGCCGACAGTAATCCCATTCCCCCTGGGGTTTCATGCCTGTGAACCCAACGTTGTTCAGGAGACACGGTGATGCATGAAGCGGCTTTAACCCAAGGGCTGGTGAAGATACTGCTGAGCCGTACTTCAGAGCTTGGGGTGGACTCGGTCAGCCGGGTCACCCTCAAGGTGGGTCGATTAAAGGCGGTGGAACCCCACTCTTTGCGTTTCTGCTTCGAGATGTTTGTCAGGGACACGGTACTGGAGGGGGCGGAACTGGTGATCGACACCGTGGAGGCCCGGGCCACCTGCCTCGAGTGTTCTGAGTCGTTTCAGGTGCGGCGGTTCTGTTTCCGTTGTCCCGGCTGTGACAGTACGTCGCTGCAACTGACTCAGGGCGAGGAGCTGTTCATTGAGAGCTTTGAGATCTGAAGAAGGCGAAAGCTATGAGAGAAACGGAAAACGTCATCATCTATGCCGACGCAGAGCGCTGCCTGGGTTGTCATAGTTGTGAGCTTGCCTGCGCGGTGGCCCACGGTGGCGGGAGTCTGGTGGAGGCGGTGCGCGAGCGCAAGCCCCTGCACTCCCGCACCAAGGTGGTGGTCAGCGATCAGGTGATGATGCCCATGCAGTGTCGTCAATGTGAAAACGCCCCCTGCACCATGGTGTGCCCCACCGGCGCCTGTCGTCAGCAGGATGGCCAGGTGCAGATCACCGAGGAGAGCTGTGTCGGCTGCAAGCTGTGCGTCATGGTGTGTCCTTTCGGTGCCATCACGGTGCGTCGCGACGGTCATCGCCAGGCTGACGGCAGCAACAACCAGGGGGTGGCGCTCAAGTGCGATCTCTGCCGTGACTGGCGGGCACAGACCGGTAAGAGTGACCCAGCCTGTGTCGAAGCCTGTCCTACCAAGGCGATCCGTCTGGTGGAGATGAAAGCCTACCGTACGGCACTGATCCAGGCCCGGGCCAAAGAGCTGGCCCAATCCCAGAAACACATGACCCTGACACTGAGGAAACCCTGATGGAAATTAAAGTGAAATCTGTAGATCAGGCAGTTGCCGCCCTCTGTCCCGTGGCAGAGCGTGAGGGGATTGCCACCGTATTCGACCGTCATCAGGCGCAGCAGCCCCAGTGCGGCTTTGGCTCCCTGGGTCTGTGTTGCCGGGTGTGTTGGAAGGGGCCCTGTCGCATCGACCCCTTTGGCGATGGCCCCAGTGAGGGGATCTGCGGCGCCAACCGCGACACCATCGCCGCCCGCAACGTGGTGCGGATGATGGCCGCCGGCGCCGCCGCCCACTCCGAGCACGGCCGTCACATCGCCCTGGCGATGCAGCGGGTAGGCAAAGGCGAGCTGCCTGCGTACTCCATTCGCGATCCCAAGAAACTGGAGGCTCTGGCCCAGCGACTGGGCATCGACACCGCCGGCCGGGATACCCTCTCCCTGGCTCACGAGGTGGCCACCCTGACCCTGGAGGATTATCAGAACCAGGACCATGACACGCCATGTCGCTGGATCCAGGCCAGCCTGCCGCCCAAGCGGCTGGAGAAGCTGGAGTCTCTGCACGCTCTGCCCCATAACATCGACGCCACCGTGGCCCAGATCATGGCCCGCACTCACATCGGCTGCGACGCCGACCCCACCAACCTGTTCCTGGGTGGGGTCAAGGGGGCCCTGGCGGACTTCAATGGCATGACCCTGGCCACCGAACTCTCCGATGCCATGTTCGGTACCCCGTCCCCTGTGGTGACCGAGGCCAACATCGGGGTGATCAACGCCGCCGCGGTCAACATCGCCGTCAATGGCCACAACCCCCTGCTCAGTGAAGTGATCTGTGAGATGGCCGACGAGCTGAATCAGGAAGCGATCGCCGCCGGTGCCCCCCAGGGGATCAACATCGTCGGCATCTGCTGTACCGGCAACGAGGTGATGATGCGCCATGGCGTGCCCCTGGCCACCAACTACCTCAGCCAGGAGATGGCGATCCTCACCGGCGCCCTGGACGCCATGGTGGTGGACGTGCAGTGCATCATGCCGTCACTGCCCCAGGTGGGGGACTGCTTCCACACCGAGGTGATCACCACCATGGGGGACAACAAGATGCAGGGGGCCCGTCATGTGCCCTTCCGCGAGGAGGACGCCCGGGAGAACGCCTCCCAGGTGATTCGCCTGGCCATCGACGCTTTCCGCCGCCGGGATCCCAAGAAGATCAACATCCCCGACATCAAGCGCACCGCCGTGGTGGGCTTCTCCGCCGAAGCGGTGGTGGAGGCCCTGTCCAAGGTGGACGCCGAGGATCCGCTCAAGCCACTGCTGGATAACCTCACCAACGGCAACATCCAGGGTATTGCCCTGTTCGCCGGCTGCAACAACACCCAGAGCGTTCAGGACAACAGCTACCAGAAAATTGCCGAGAAGCTGGCCGCCAACAACGTACTGCTGCTGGCCACCGGCTGCGGCGCAGGGGCCTTTGCCAAAAATGGCCTGATGAATCAGGAGGCCACCGAGGCTTACGCCGGTGACGGGCTCAAGGCGGTGCTGACCGCCATCGGTGAAGCCGCCGGCCTGGGCGGACCTCTGCCCCTGGTGCTGCACATGGGCTCCTGTGTGGACAACAGCCGCGCCGTCTCCCTGGCGACCGCCCTGGCGAAACGTCTGGATCTGGACTTGAGCGATCTGCCTCTGGTGGCTTCGGCACCGGAAGCGATGTCGGAGAAGGCGGTAGCCATCGCCTCCTGGTCCGTGGCCCTGGGGCTGCCGACACATTTGGGCACCATGCCTCAGGTGACCGGTTCCCAGGTGGTGACCGATCTGATGACCCAGGGGGCCGAGCAGCTGTTTGGCGGTTACTTCCTGGTGGAGACCGACCCGGATGCCGCCGGCGACAAGCTGGTGGAGGTGATTCGCCGTAAGCGCGCCGCACTGGGCCTGTAATCCGAGACTGGGGGAGGCGTGCCTCCCCCTAAGGAGAGAAGCGATGAAGATTGCCATAACGGGCAAAGGCGGGGTGGGGAAGACCACCCTGGCGGGCCTGCTGGCCAGAGGCCTGGCCAAGCAGGGTTTCAAGGTGCTGGCGGTGGACGCCGACCCGGATGCCAACCTGGCGGGAGCCGTCGGCATCGACGCACAGCGGGCGGCCGGGCTGGTCCCCTTTTCCCAGATGAAATCCCTGGCCAAGGAGCGCACCGGCGCCAACGGCAGCGGCTTGTTCAAGCTCAATCCGTCGGTGGCGGATCTGCCGGAGCGTTTCGCCCTGGAGCATCAGGGAGTGAAGCTGCTGAAGATGGGCAGTGTCGAGCAAGCCGGTGGCGGCTGCGTCTGCCCAGAACACACCCTGTTGCGCGCCCTGATGCGCCAGTTGCTGGTTAAGGGGAACGAGTGGGTGGTGATGGACATGGAGGCCGGCATCGAACACCTGGGGCGGGGCACCGCCGAGGCGGTGGACATGCTGCTGGTGGTGGTGGAGCCGGGCCAGCGCAGCCTGCAGACCGCCGAACAGGCGGAAGCCCTGGCCAGGGAGCTGGGCATCGCCCGGGTAGCCTTCGTGGCGGGCAAGGTTCAGGGCGAGGAGGATCTGGCCTTCATTCGTGAGCGGCTGGGGCCCGGGCGCAGGCTGCTGGGGCACCTCAGCTGGAGCGAAGCCCTGCGCGCCGCCGACCGCCAGGGATTGGCCCCCTTCGATTGTCAGGGCCCCTTTGTGGCTCAGGCCGCCGCCATCCAATCTCAACTGCAACAGGAGCTGACCCATGTGTAACTTCACCGCCCGAATCAAACACGCCCATGGCTGGGAGGAGGTCTCCCAGGTCAGCCGGGTGGAGGTGATCCCCCCCGGCCTCAGCCTGGAGACCCTGTTTGACGCCCCCAGGACACTGGCGGGCTACCGCATCACCCTGCTGGACATGATGCAGGGTCAGATCCACTTAGAGCCGGTGGAGGCCCCATGAACCCGCAGCAGCAACTGATCCAGCGTATCCACACCCTGCTGCCCCATTGGGAGGAGCACAACCAGGCCCACATCAGCGAGATGGAGCGTTGGCGCGAGCAGCTGATTCGCTTTGAGCTGGCGGAACTGGCGGACTCCCTGCTGGAGGTGGTGGAGCAGATGCGCTGCACCGGCGAAGCCCTGAACCGCACCCTGTCGCGGGTGCCTCAACAGACCGAACAAGAGTGAGGAGGCGGCCATGTGCAACAACTGCGGCTGTAACCTGACACCGGGAAATCAACACCTGGTGGAACCCGGAGGCCACCTGCACCGGCCCGGCGATGCGGTGCAGCTTCTTACCGGCCTGTTGGACGAAAACGACCACCAGGCGGCGCACAACCGGGAGCACCTGGAGCGTCACAACATTCTGGCCATCAACCTGATGTCCTCTCCGGGCAGCGGCAAGACCCGGTTGCTGGAGGAGACCCTGGAGCAGCTCAAGGCGCTGGGGATTCGCGCCGGGGTGATTGAGGGGGATCTGGAAACGGAGAACGACGCCCAGCGCATCGCCGCCAAGGGGGTGCCCGTGGTGCAGATCACCACAGGGATGGCCTGTCACCTTGACGCCCACATGGTGTACGACGCCCTGCACAGCCTGCCCCTGGATGAGCTGGATCTGCTGTTCATCGAAAACGTCGGCAACCTGGTGTGCCCGGCCGGGTTTGATCTGGGGCAGCACCTCAACCTGGTGCTGCTGTCGGTCACCGAAGGGGAGGACAAACCGGCCAAGTATCCGGTGATGTTCCGCGCGGCAGACCTGGTGCTGATCACCAAGCTGGATCTGCTGGCCCATTTCGATGATTTCAGCCTTCCGGGGGCCGAGCACTACCTCAAGACCCTGGGGTTGGAGGAGCAGACCCTGCCCATCTCCGCCAAAAGCGGCGAGGGGATGGCCGCCTGGCTGAGCTGGCTGCAGCAGCGGCTGACACCCTGAACCGGGGCGCAGAGGCGCCCCTTTTTTTCACCCAAAGGGTGATGGGCGCAACGTTTTCTGAATTCGGGTTGCCCCCTGTCAGCCCGCTGACAGATGGGGTGACCGCTCAGGCCTAGAGTGGGCCTGACAACGACAACAAGATGAGGATGACCATGGGAGAGTTTTCCATTCTGGCCTGGCTGGGTGCCGGGCTGCTGTTGCTCGGGGAGCTGTGGGCCCTGCGCAACCGAGCCAGTCTTGGCAGGCTGCTGCTCTACGCCACCGCCGCCGAGCTGGGCTACCTGATCATGGGCCTGGGGCTGGGCGAGCCCCTGGCTCAGACTGGCGCCTGGTTCCATCTGGCCCTGCAGGCGGTGATGCGGCTGCTGGTGATCCTGGCGGCCTGGCGGCTGATTCGGGCCGCCGGCAGCGACCGCCTGGACCGGGTGGCCGAGGTGGCGCCCCAGATGCCATTGAGCCGGCTGATGTTCGGCTTTGGCCTGTTCTCGGTGATGGGGCTCTCCCCCTTCAAGGGGGCTTTCAGCAAGTTCATCATCCTGTACGCCGCCGTGGACCAGGGCCACTGGGCCTTGGCGGTCACCGCCACCCTGGCGGGGATAGTGGCGGCCATCTACACGGTGACGGTGATCCACAAAGTCTGTTTCGGTGCCCCGGCCAGCCGTCCGGTGCTGAGCGAGGCGGGGCAGGGGGCGGCCAGTCTGCTGCTGATGCTGATCGCGGCCCTGACTACTGTGCTGCTGAGCCTGGATCCCGAGCCGCTGCTGCACTGGGTCGGTGCCCTCAACGGCCTGACTGAGGGCCATGGCATGCCCAGGTTCGAGTCCCCCTGGCAGGCCCTGGTGCTGCTGCCCTACCTGAGTGGTTTCGGGGTGTTCCTGCTGGGGCACTTCAGCCCCAGATTGCGGGATCTGATGGTGCAGGCGGTGGCCGCCGTCACCCTGGTGATGGCCTGGCAGCTGCCCATGGCCGATGGCCTTTCCTGGCTGTTCGCCGTGATCATCGCCCTGGTGATGCTGGTGATGCTGGTGGTCTGCGTCTACTCCGGCCCCTATATGCGCAAAGACCCCAGGGCCAACCTCTATTACTTCTTCCTGCTGCTGATGCTCGGTTCCCTGCTGGGGGTGGTCACCGCAACGGATCTGGGTAACTTCTACCTGTTTTGGGAGCTGATGACCTGGACCTCCTATCTGCTGGTGATCCACCCCCGCACTCCCAAGGCGCTGCAGGCGGGACGTAAGTACTTTCTGATGTGCGCCGGCGGCGCCTACATCATGCATTTCGGCATCCTGCTGTTGCACGCCAACCTGGGCAGTTTCGAATTTGCCCAGCTGGCTGCGGCGGCCGGGCAGCTGCCCCCTGGGGAGGCCCTGGTGATCCTCGCCTGCTTCCTGGTGGGCCTGGGGGTCAAGGCGGGGCTGTGGCCCGCCCATGGCTGGCTGCCTGATGCCCATCCTGTGGCACCCTCCTCCATCTCCGCACCCATGTCAGCCATCCTCACCAAGGTGGGCCTGTACGGCATCCTGAAGCTGCTGTTTCTGGTGTTCGGGTCCGCCGCCCTGTCGCGGCTGGCGGGGGAGGGGGCCCTCTCCATTCCACTGGTGATCACCCTGCTGGGTGCGGTGACCCTGATCTACGGTGAACTGGCGGCCCTGCGCGAACCGGATCTCAAGCGGATGCTGGCGTTCTCCACCCTGGCCCAGGTGGGTGAGATCACCGCGGTGCTGGGGCTGGCCAGCTACCTGGCCCTGACCGCAGGCCTGGCTCATCTGCTCAATCACGCCATCTTCAAGAGTCTGCTGTTTCTCTGTGCCGGCTCCATCATCTACCGCTATGGCAGCAAAACCCTGGCCGATCTGGCCGGCGCCGGCCGGCGGATGCCCATCACCGGGGCCTGTCTGGCCGTCGGTTTGCTGGCGATCATGGGGCTTCCGCCATTCAGCGGTTTCTTCTCCAAGTATCTGATGATTTACGCCGCCGTTGACCAGGGCAACCTGGTGCTGCCGGTGGTGATCCTGCTGGGCAGCCTGATTGGCGCCGTCTACTACCTGCGCATCTTCCGGGTGCTGTTCTTCACCCCGGCTCAGACGGAGGCAACCGAAGCCCCCGTCGGGATGCTGTTGCCGCAACTGCTGCTGGCGGCTCTGGTGCTGGCGGCGGGGCTGTTCCCCGATGCGGTGCTGGGTCTGGTTCAGCCGGTGGTGGCGCAGCTCTCCCCTGCGGGGGGCGAGCTTCTCTCCCTGTCGCTGGAGTGGTCCTGGGCGGCGCTGGTGGCCTGCATCGGCGCCCCGGCGGTGTATCTGCTGGGTAAGCGGGTGCCCGCCCTGGCGGTGCCTGTTGCCCTGGCGGTGATGGCGCTGTCTTTGGTGATGGTGCTGCAGCACTCCCAGCAGTTTGACCCGCTTTCCTGGTGGTTCGCCCTGCTGATCGCCGCCGTAGGACTGCTGAGCCTGGCCTACTCCAAGGGCTACATGGCCCACGGTCACAGCCTGCCCAGGTTCCTGATGTTCTTCCTGTTGATGATTGGCGGCCTGCTGGGGATCTGTGCCAGCCGCGATCTGTTCAACTTCTTCCTGTTCTGGGAGGTAATGAGCAGCTGGGCCCTCTATTTCGCCATCATCCACGAGGAGAGCGACGATGCCCTGGATGAGGGATTCAAATACCTGATGTTCAATCTGGCCGGGGCCAGCTGCCTGTTCCTGGGGACAGTGATGCTGGCGGCCCCCTCAGGTGAGTTGGCGTTCGAAGGGCTGGGGCAGAGGCTGGAGGCGATGCCACTAGCCTGGAGCGCCTCCGCCCTGGTGCTGGTGTTGGCGGGGCTGCTGATGAAGGCCGCCCAGCTGCCGCTGCGCATCGATGTGCAGATGCACCCGCCGACGGCGCCGACGCCGGTCAGTGGTTACATCTCGGCGGTGCTGCTCAAGAGTGGCCCCTTCGGCATGCTCAAGTTCTTCGGAGCCATCGGCATCACCACCCTGGCGGCCCGCTTCGGCGAGGTGCAAGGCCTGCCCTGGCCCGCCTTCCTGGTGGCCCTGGTGGCGGCGGTGACCCTGCTGGGGGCCGGGGCGATGGCGATGATCCAGACCGGCATCAAGCGGCTGCTTATCTACAGCACCGTCAGCCAGCTGGCCTATGTGTTGCTGGGCCTGGCCCTGCTGACCCCCCTGGGCATCAGCGCCGGCTTGCTGCATTTTGTGAACCACATGCTGCTGAAGAACCTGCTGTTTATGGGCGCCGGGGTGATTCTGGCCCAGGCGCACCTGCACAGCCTGGATGACCTGGGCGGACTGGGACGGCAGATGCCACTGACCTTCGGCCTGTTCCTGTTCGCCGGGCTGTCGCTGGCGGGGATACCGCCGCTCAATGGCTTTGCTTCCAAGTGGCTTATCTATCAGGCCAGCCTGCAATCCGGCCACTACCTGTTTGCCCTGGCCACCCTGATGTCCAGCCTGTTCACCCTGGCGGCGGTGCTCAAGTTTGCCCATGTGGCCTTCCTGGGACGGCCTTCACCTGGGCTGGCACACCTGAAAGAGGCCCCGACCTCCATGGCCTGGCCCATGGTGCTGACCGCCGCTGCCTGCCTGGGTCTGGGACTCTTCCCCGGTCTGGCGCTGGTGCCCATTGCCGCCATCGTCACCTCACTGGGGATGACCGCACCTCAGGTGAGCCTGTGGGGGCCGCTGCCCGGAGGCTGGTCCTCCTGGCTGCTGACCCTGTCTCTGCTGCTGCCGGCCCTGGCCTGCTGGGGATTTTATCGCCTCAGCGCCCCCCAGCGAGTGGCGATTCACCATCACGCCTGTGGCGTCGAGGACCTGAGCGATGCGGACAGCCACATGGGCGCCGCCGCCCTCTACGAATCCCCCAAAGCGCTGCTGCGCGCTCTGGCCGGACCCTTTAAACGGAGAGAATCATGAATCAATTTGAGTCCCTGCTGCTCCCCATCTGGGTGATGGTGGTGGCGACCGCCGGCCTGGTTATCGGGCTGCTGGCCAAGGGGGTGGATCGCATCCTGCTGGCCCGCCTGCAGCGGCGCGTAGGACCGCCGCTGCTGCAGCCCTTCTATGACGTGGCCAAGCTGATGCGAAAGCACTCCATGGTGCCCCAGGGCAGTTTTGCGGCGCTGTTTCTCTATCTGCCTGCCGCCGGCGTCTGCGCCATGGCGGTGGCCCTGGCCCTGGTGCCTGTGCCCGGCTGGTATCAGCCGCCGGCCCAGTTGGGGGACATGCTGGTGCTGCTCTACCTGCTGGCGGTGCCGGCGGTGGTGATCATGCTCAGCGGCTCGGTCTCCGGCTCCACCTTCGGTGCCATCGGCTTCTCACGGGAGATGAGCATGATGCTGGCCTATGAGGGGCCGCTGCTGCTGGTGCTGCTCAGTGTGGCCATCCACGTTGGCGTTGCCCAGGGTGGGGTCATCTGCCTCAGCCTGACCGAGATCATCGCCTGGCAGCAGGCCAACGGCAGCCTGGTGACCAACCCCTGGCTGTGGCCGGCGCTGCTGGCGTTTCTCAGTGTCATTCCCGCCAACCTCGGCGTGCCGCCTTTCGACGTGCCTGAGGCGGAGTCTGAACTGCTCGAGGGGCCGCTGCTGGAGTACTCCGGGCCGGCCCTGGCGATGTTCAAGCTGATGTCCACCCTCAAAACCGTGGTGGTGTTCAGCCTGGCTGTGGTGCTGTTCTGGCCAGGAGCCCTGACCGGCATCGCCGCCCTGGCCGCCCATCTGCTCAAGTGCTTGGTGCTGTTTCTGCTGGCCAAAACCCTGCTTCGGGCGTCGGTGGGTCGGATGCGCATCGACCAGGCATTCCTGTTCTATTTCAAGTGGCCCGAGCTGCTCGGTGTGCTGAGCCTGGCGCTGGTGCTGCTCGGCTCTCTAAGGGGGTAATCATGGCTCTGTTTTCCAACGTGGCGGCGCGCTCGCCCTGGCTGTACCGGATCAATGCCGGCTCCTGCAACGGCTGTGATGTGGAGCTGGCCACCACCGCCTGCATCCCCAGATTCGATGTGGAGCGCCTCGGCTGCCAGTACTGCGGCAGCCCCAAGCACGCGGACATCGTGCTGATCACCGGTCCCCTCACCGCCCGGGTCAAAGAGAAGGTGCTCAGGGTGTATCAGGAGATCCCCGATCCCAAGGTGACGGTGGCGGTGGGGATCTGTCCCATCAGTGGCGGGGTGTTTCGTGACAGCTACGCCATCGAGGGTCCCATCGACCGTTACTTCGATGTGGACGTGAACATCCCCGGCTGTCCACCCCGGCCCCAGGCGATCCTCGAGGGGGTGGCCCAGGCCATCGAGATCTGGAAGCAACGGCTGCAGGAGGCGTCATGAAGATACTGAAACTGCTTTGGCAGAACCTCAAGAAGGGACCCTCTACCGATCCCTTCCCCTTCGGCGACACCTTTACGCCGAAAGGACTGCGTGGACGCATCCGCTTCGACGCCAGCCGCTGCAGTGCCTGTCGCATGTGCGAGCACGTCTGTGCCGGTGGAGCCATTCGATTCGAGGAAACGCAAGAGGGCACCACCTTCACCGTCTGGCACAACAGCTGCACCTTCTGCGGCCTGTGCCAGCACTACTGCATTCCCGGGGCGATTCGGCTGACCGAGGACTGGCACCTGGCGCACCATCAGTCGCAGAAATACACCATGGTGGAGCACGATCTGATCCCCCGTCTGCCATGTGGCGAATGCGGCAGGAAGATCACCCAGACCACCACCAGTTTGCTGGGGCGGGCCTACGCGGGCAGCAATGGGGATATCCGCACCCTGGCCACGCTCTGCCCGGACTGCCGCCGTGCCCGCTCCGCCCAACAGCTCACCAAAGGAGAGATGCTATGAACCCCATGTTTCAACGCTTCGCCGCCAGCCTGGGCAATACCCTGGCACAGCCGGCGTCCTGGACCCAGACCACGGACGCCAAGGGGGTCAGTGTCGCCTGGGCCAGGCTGGAGCAGGCGGAGCAGTTGCTGCCGTTTGCCCGGCTGGTCAAGGTGCTGGGGGGCCGGCTGAGCACCATCACCGCCTACCAGGTGTCGCCCAACCTGGAGATCGCCTACCACTTCGACCTGGACGGCTCCACGGTGACCGCCACCGTGGTGCTGCCGGAGCAGGGGGCGGTGATCCCCTCAATGACGCCGGTGTTCCTCAACGCCGACTGGAACGAGCGGGAGTTTATGGAGCTGTACGACATTGAGGTGACCGGGCACCCCAATCCGCGGCGGCTGTTTATCGATGAGAGCATCGACCCCGCCGTATTGCAGCGCTTCATCCCCTACTCGGATCTGGTGAATGCCGCCAGCACTAAGTCGTTGTGGGAGAAGATCATGACCAGCCGAGGAGAGAACTGATGAGTGGATACAAAGTCCCGGTAGGGCCGCTGCATGTGGCCCTGGAGGAGCCCATGTACTTCAAGGTGGAGGTGGAGGGGGAGACCATCCGCGATCTGGAGATCACCGCCGGCCACGTTCACCGTGGCCTGGAGTACCTGGCGGTGAAACGTAACTTCTACCAGAACATCACCCTGACCGAGCGGCTCTGCTCCCTGTGCTCCAACAGCCACCCCACCACCTACTGCATGGCGCTGGAATCGCTGGCGGGCATCGAAGTGCCGCTGCGGGGCCAGTACCTGAGGGTGATCGCCGACGAGGTGAAGCGGGTGGCGTCCAACCTGTTCAATGTGGGGATCATGGCCCACATCATCGGGTTTGATTCCCTGTTTATGCATGTGCTGGAGACCCGGGAGGTGATGCAGGACGTCAAGGAGACCATCTACGGCAACCGCATGGACCTGGGGGCCAACTGCATCGGCGGCGTCAAGTACGATGTGGATGGCGAACAGACCCGATGGCTGCTGGCCCAGATCGACACGTTAGTGCCGGCGGTGGAGGAGATCCGCGACCTCTACGGCTCCAATCACTTCGTGTTGTCCCGGACTCAGGGCGTCGGGGTGCTGTCCCTGGAGGATGTGCAGCATCATGGTCTGGTGGGACCTGTGGCCAGGGGCTCTGGACTGGCGTACGATGTTCGTGTTCAGGCGCCCTATGCGGTTTATGATCAGCTGGATATGCAGATTCAGACCCGCAGCGGCGGCGACGTCTGGTCCCGGGCCATGGTGCGTCTGGACGAGGTGCTGGTGGCCCTGGATCTGATTCGCCAGTGCCTGGAGCGGATGCCTGCCGGGCCCACCGCCATCAGCGGTTTGCCGGTGATCCCGGCGGGGGAGGCGATTGCCAAGAGCGAAGCCCCCCGGGGGGAGCTGATCTACTATCTGAAGACCGATGGTTCAGACCGGCCGGAGCGCCTGAAGTGGCGCGTGCCCAGCTACCCGAACTGGGATGCCCTGAAGACCATGATGACTGGTGAGAAGGTGGGGGATGTCCCGCTGATGGTCAACAGCATCGACCCCTGCATCTCCTGCACGGAAAGATAGTGTGGGGATCTGAAACCTGAAGGGAGGGAGGACCGGATGTACTCCAAGATGAAACTGTCCCGGTTCAACATGATCGAGTTGCTGAAAAAGCCCAAGTACGAGGGGTTTCTTTCCGGTTTTCACTGCCGTCAACTGGCGCGGGGGCGCTTGCTGGACCAGGCCTGTCACGAGGAGAGCGAGGTGTTTGTCCTGGTGTCCGGGCGGCTTCGGCTCTACCTCTCCTATGAGGGCAGGGAGTTTACCCTCTCCTTCCTGGAGCCGGGCGACATCTTCAGCACCCACAGCCGGATGCTGATCCAGGCGGCCCGGGAGAGCACCATTCTGGCCATCAGTGTCTCCCGCTTTCGTCAGGAGGTGGTGCGCTTTCCCGAAGTCTCCCTGGTGATGACCGGCATCCTGGGGCAGGTTCTGGCCGGGACCCTGGATGTGATAGAGGGGATCATCTTCCACGATGTGCAGTACCGCCTAGTGGAGTTCCTGCTGGCCCTGGCCAAGGAGCGTGGACAAGCCAAAGGTGAGGGAGTGGCCTTCGAGTGCGATCTCAATATGGAGGAGATCTCCCTGTTGATCGGCACCACCCGGCAGACCGCTTCGTCACTGCTGAACAACCTCATCAAGGAGGGGATGCTGGAGCGTCGCAGTCGCCGCGAATTCCTGATTCCCGACCCGGACGCCATGGAGACCCTGCTCAGTCAGCAGCCATAAACTGAAAAAGCCGCCCGTTGGGCGGCTTTTTTAATGGCTGAACCTGCATCAGGCCAGGGCGGCACGCCCTACGGAAGCACGGCTTTTCCAATCACCGATGGGCAGCACGGTGCGGCCAAACTCGGCGTTAATGATGGTGGCCATGGCCAGGTAGAAGGCGGCGCCACCACAGACGATGCCCTCGTAACCGGCGATGGTGCCAATCAGGGCGCTGCCGGTGAAGTCGCGGGCGGCCAACAGGAAAAACAGGACGGTCAGAGAACCGAAGATAAACTGCTTGACCCTGGGGTAGTTGGCCAGGGTGCCGATGAACATGAAGCCGGTGAACAGGCCCCACAGGCTCAGATACCAACCCATGAAGTGGTGAGGGCTGGCTGCGACGCCCACATCCATATTGGGCAGCATGATCAGGGCAACCAGAGTCAGCCAGAAGGAGCCATAAGCGGTGAAAGCTGTGGTACCGAAGGTGTTGCCGTTGCGGTACTCCATAATGCCGGCGATGATCTGAGCGATGCCGCCAAAGAAGATACCCATACCCAGAATCATGCCATCGATGGGGAAGAACCCGGCGTTATGGATGTTCAGCAGTATGGTGGTCATGCCGAATCCCATCAGACCCAGTGGCGCGGGATTTGCGTGAGCGCGGTTCATAAATTCACCTAATTTTTGTTAATAAGATGTAGAGTAAACGGTTGAAAACGCGAGGATTATTGATCGGGTTGCTGTGGCGCTAATGTGAACGGAATCACATTCAGGCCAGTAAATTCAGGGGATTAGAAAAACTTTGAACCCGATTTGAGTGTTATTTACTTAGGTGTGACCCAGCTCCGCAAAAAATTGCCGGAAATCCCGCCACCATGGGCTTCTGGCCCGTGGTCTGGGTGACCTGGGTTCATGGTTGGCTGGAAAACAGGAATTATTTCCATTTGAGGTAAAAAACGGCGAACTAGGTCAAGGATTTTTCCATAAGGTTGTGTATACTTAACTGCAAATGATAGCAATTCCCATTTAGAAACAGGTAGCACAATGGTTTTATCAGAGTTGGGTCTGGGACAAAGTTGCAGTGTTGTTCGTCTTGGCGATCAATCCATGTCACTCTCTCTTAAGCGTCGTCTGATGGCGCTTGGCTTCACCAAAGGCAGTGAAGTCAGAATGGTTCGCTCTGCTCCTCTGGGTGGTGCTGTCCAGCTTAAGGTCCGAGGCGCCAGCCTCTGTTTGAACAATCGCCTGGCTGCACAGATCCACGTAGAGGTTTAATTGATGTCTCAACAAGTAGTGCGCTGTGTTGCCGTAGGTAATCCTAACTCCGGCAAATCCACCCTGTTTAACGCTCTCACCGGTAACAACGTCTCTGTCGGCAACTGGGCCGGCGTCACCGTCGATAAGAAGGTCGGCAAGATCGAGCTCGACGGCCGCGCCGTGGAGATCACCGATCTGCCTGGCCTGTACGACCTGGAAGCCGCCGACGGCGAAGGCTTCATCGATGAAAAGATCAGCCGCGATTACCTGCTGGGTCAGGAGATTGATCTGCTGATCAATGTGGTGGACGTATCCCAGCTGGAGCGCAACCTCTATCTCACCACCCAACTGCGTGAACTCAATGTTCCCATGCTGCTGGTGCTGAACAAGGGCGATGTCACCGAGCGCCGCGGCGTTCAGGTCAACACCGAAGCCCTGAGCCAGCGCCTGGGCTGTCGCGTCATTCAGATCAGCGCCAAGACGGAAAATGGTCCTCAGGCGGTGAAGGATGCCATTACCGAGATGGCCAAGGCCGGCACTCAGAGCCAGCCCCTGGATATCCATCTGGGTGCAGAGGTAGAGCAGTCGCTGCAGGAGATGGGCGGCAGCCGCGCCAGCGCCATCACCCGCCTGCTGTCGCAAAGCGATGATGAGGCAATTCAGGCTGGCAACAAACTGCTGGCTCAGGAGATCTCTCCCGCCGAACACATCGCCGACTGTCGCTACCAGTTCATCGGCGACCTGGTCAAAGCCATCGTCTCCAAACCTTCCGTCATCGATTCCATGACCGAAAAGCTGGATCATTACGCATTGAGCCCCATGACCGGGGTGCCCATCTTCCTGGGCATGATGTATCTGACCTTTATGTTTGCCATCAATGTGGGCGCCTCCTTCATCGATTTCTTCGATATTGTGGCCGGTGCGCTCTTTGTTGACGGCTCGGCCCTGCTGCTGAACGCCGCGGGCATGCCTGACTGGGTTGGCGCCATCCTCTCCGACGGCGTGGGTGCCGGTATCCAGACGGTGGCGACCTTCATCCCTGTGGTGGCCTTCCTTTATATCGCCCTGAGTATCCTCGAGGTGTCCGGTTACCTGGCCCGCGCCGGTTTCGTCATCGAAGGGGTGATGCAGAAGATTGGTCTGCCCGGTAAAGCCTTCGTTCCCCTGATTGTCGGCTTTGGCTGTAACGTACCTGCGGTGACCGCCACCCGGACCCTGGACACCAAGCGTGAGCGTATCGTCACTGCCATGATGGCGCCCTTCATGTCCTGTGGTGCCCGACTGCCGGTATACGCCCTGTTTGTGGCGGCGTTCTTCCCGGAAAACGGTCAGAACCTGGTGTTTGCCCTGTACATCATCGGCATTGCGGCGGCGATTCTCACCGGCCTGCTGTTGCGCCACACCCTGCTGCCCGGCGATGCCAGTCAGGGCTTCATGGAGCTGCCTGACTACGAGATGCCCACCCTGAGTGCCATCGGTCGTCGCACCTGGCAGCGCACCAAGCAGTTTGTCCTGGGCGCCGGTAAGACCATCGTGATCGTGGTGACCATCCTGAGTTTCTTCAACTCCATGGGTACCGACGGCAGCTTTGGCAACCAGGACTCCGAAAATTCCGTGCTCTCCGCAGCGGCTCAGATTGTGACCCCGGTGTTTGACCCCATGGGGGTTAAAGAGGAGAACTGGCCCGCCACCGTTGGGGTGATCACCGGTATCTTCGCTAAGGAAGCCGTGGTCGGTACCCTGAACAGCCTCTACAGCCAGTCCGGTGAAGAGGAAGCGGCGGAGTTCAGCCTGCTGGGTGCCGTCAACGAGGGTCTGGCCACCATTCCCGAAAACATGTTTGGCATCGCCTGGGATGACCCCCTGGGACTGAACATCGGTGATGCTCAGGACGTGGACACAATGGGCGAAGAGTACGGCTTCGAAGCGGCCACCCTGAAGAACCTCAAGGCTCAGTTTGAAACCGGGGCCGCGGCCTTCGCCTACCTGCTGTTTATCTTGATGTACACGCCGTGTGCGGCGGTGCTGGGTGCCATGGCCGGCGAGTTTGGCGGTCGCTGGACCACCTTCAGTGCCGTGTACACCTTCGTGGTGGCCTACGCCACCGCCACCCTGTTCTACCAGGCTTCCCGCCTGACGGTGGAACCGGCTCACGCCCTGATGCACATTGGCATCATTGTGGTGATTCTGGTGGCGGGCATCGCTTACCTGAGACGGGTCGGCAAGCGCAGCCAGATGGGGGTGGGCGACATTCCGGTGGCCATCAAAGAGTAAGATTCGCTTTAATTCTCCCTAAGCGATTGAAGGCAGCCTCCGGGCTGCCTTTTTCTGTTTTGACCCTTGAGAGCTATTGGGCTAAACCTCAGGGAAGCGGGTGAGGGCAGATTCTGACAAAAAATCCGGAAAACTCCTGTTGCTATCGGTGATTGGGTCTTGCTCCCGCCCCGGGGATAGTGGATCATTAGCCGTTTACTGTTTTTAGTTGAAGTGAGTCGAGGGCAATCATGACCCAGCCGGACAACGAGGTTCGTCCAAGCAACTTTATTCGCAACATCATCGATGCCGATTTGGCCTCAGGAAAGCACAGTGCAGTGCAAACCCGATTCCCCCCTGAGCCCAACGGTTATCTCCATATCGGTCATGCCAAGTCCATCTGCCTGAATTTCGGCATTGCCCAGGATTACCAGGGCAAGTGCAACCTGCGTTTCGACGACACCAATCCTGAGAAGGAGGATGTCGAGTACGTAGAGTCCATCAAGGAAGACGTTCGCTGGCTTGGGTTCCAGTGGGACGGTGACATCCACTATTCGTCGGACTACTTTGATCTGCTGTATGGCTACGCCATCGAGCTGATCGAGAAGGGACTGGCGTACGTGGATGAGCTGACCCCAGAGCAGATCCGCGAATACCGCGGCACCCTGACCGAACCCGGCAAGCCAAGCCCCTTCCGCGACCGCGGTGTCGAGGAGAACCTGGCGCTGTTCGAGAAGATGCGCAACGGTGAGTTCCCCGAGGGCAAGGTGTGTCTGCGCGCCAAGATCGACATGGCCTCCTCCTTCATGGTGATGCGGGATCCCGTCCTCTACCGGGTGAAGTTTGCCCACCACCACCAGACCGGTGATAAGTGGTGCATCTACCCCATGTACGACTTCACTCACTGCATCTCCGATGCCCTGGAGAACATTACCCACTCCCTGTGCACCCTGGAGTTCCAGGACAACCGTCGCCTGTATGACTGGGTTCTGGAAAACATCAGCATCGAGTGTCAGCCACGTCAGTACGAGTTCAGCCGTCTGAACCTGGAATACACCGTGATGTCCAAGCGCAAGCTGAACGCCCTGGTGACCGAAAACCTGGTGGATGGCTGGAACGATCCCCGTATGCCCACCATTTCAGGCCTGCGTCGTCGAGGCTATACCCCGGCGTCCATCCGTGAGTTCTGCAAGCGCATCGGCGTGACCAAGCAGGAGAACACCATCGAGATGGGGTCCCTGGAGTCCTGCATCCGTGATGACCTGAACGTGAACGCGCCCCGTGCCATGGCGGTACTGGATCCGGTGAAGGTGGTACTGGAAAACTACCCTGAAGGCCAGGTGGAAACCCTGACGGTAGCCAACCATCCCTCCGATGAGTCCATGGGCAGCCGCGACGTGCCCTTCTCCCGGGAGATCTGGATCGAAGCGGAAGATTTCCGTGAAGAGGCCAACAAGAAGTTCAAGCGTCTGGTTCTGGGCAAGAAGGTGCGTCTGCGTGGCGCCTATGTGGTGACCGCCGAGCGGGTTGAGAAGGACGACGAGGGCAAGGTGACCGCCATCTACTGCTCTGTGGATCTGGACTCCCTGGGTGTGGACCCTGCCGACGGCGTCAAGCCAAAAGGGGTGATTCACTGGGTGTCTGCCGAAGCCGGCGTGCCTGCCGAGTTCCGCCTCTACGACCGCCTGTTCACCGTAGAGAACCCCGGCGCGGCCGAGGATTTCGAAGCGGTGATCAACCCAGAGTCCCTGGTGGTGCGTCACGGCTACGCTGAGCCCAGCCTGACCTCTGCCGAAGCGGAGAAGGCGTTCCAGTTTGAACGTACCGGTTACTTCTGTGCCGACAGCGTCGACAGCAAGGCGGATGCGCTGGTGTTCAACCGCACCGTCGGCCTGCGGGACACCTGGGCCAAGATGGGCGGCTAACCGCCCATCCATAAAAAAAGCGGAGCCACGGCTCCGCTTTTTTTATGCCTGTTGTGACGGTATCAGTGGTTACACTTACCGTCGGTGCTGACGCCGTACAGATAGAGACTGTGGTTGGTCAGCTTAATGTTGTGCTTTTGCGCGATCTCGTGCTGGCGCTGCTCAATCACCTCATCACTGAACTCCACCACTTTGCCGCAATCGAGGCAAACCAGGTGGTCATGATGATGTTGAGTGGCCAGTTCAAACACCGCTTTACCGCTTTCGAAATGGTGGCGGGTCACGATACCGGCATCGTCAAACTGGTTGAGAACCCGGTAGACCGTTGCCAAGCCGATCTCCTCTCCCTGGTCCAGCAGAAGCTTGTAAAGGTCTTCTGCGCTGATGTGTTGATTGCCTGGGTGCTGCAACAACTCCAGAATCTTCACTCTGGGCAGGGTGACCTTCAGTCCAGCTTTCTTTAGTGCTTGGTTTTCGTCCGTCATAGCATTCTCTTGCTTGAAGTCAGTGGGCTGACATTTACTAATTAGACCATTATAGGTAGCTTGCCTTCAACATTAAACCTTCGATAATGCAGGTATTTGCGAATATCCGGAGCTTATGGCAAAAACTGCTGCTGGAAAAGGCAAATAACACTCCGAAAAGGGGTGAAATTTTAATCAGGCTGGAATCTGGCGCACCGACAAGGTAAAAAGGGGAGTGAGAGCTGACTCACTGCCTGATGTCAGCTCCACTGTGTCACCTCAGGGAAGACTGGATGTATAAAAAGATAGTGGTACTTACCGGTGCGGGCATCTCCGCCGAGTCCGGCCTCAAGACCTTCCGCGCCGAAGATGGTCTGTGGGAGCAGCACAATATCGAGGATGTGGCCACCCCGGAGGGGTATGAGCGCAACCCGGAACTGGTGCGTGCTTTCTACAACGCTCGCTGGGACCAGCTGAGAAATGGCAAGGTTGAGCCCAATCCGGCTCACCTGGCGTTGTCCGAGCTGGAGGCCATCGAGGGAGTGGAACTGACCCTGATCACCCAGAACATCGACAACCTCCATGAACGCGCCGGCAGCCGGCGGGTGATCCACATGCATGGCGAACTGGCCAAGGCCCGCTGTCCCCGCAGTCAGCAGGTGTTTCCCATGGCCCAGCCCTTTGCCGAAGACAACTGTTGTACCTGCTGCATCCCCGGGGAGCCCCTGCGACCTCATGTGGTGTGGTTTGGCGAGATGCCTCTGCAACTGAACCGCATCTACCAGTCCCTGTCCGACTGCGATCTCTTTATCTCCATCGGCACCTCTGGCACCGTGTATCCCGCTGCCGGCTTCGTGGAGATGGCCAGCCAGGCTCATGCCCACACCATTGAGGTGAATCTGGAGCCCTCTGAGGTGCACAGCCAGTTTCAGTATCACCTTCAGGGCAGAGCCGGTGAGATGGTGCCCAGGCTGGTGTCGGCCATCGCCTCAGGCCAGTCTCTCGAGCAGCTGCAGGGCCGCTGAGACGGCCTCGACTCAACAAGGGACCAATAAACAAAGAGGGCTCGCGATGAGCCCTCTTGTTGTTGGAGTCTGGCGATCCCTACAGCAGGAAGCTGATGTCACTGCCTGGTTCGATGGGCTGCTTCTGAGTGGTGCCTTCAAACAGGTAGGCCTCCAGCTCTCCCTGAAGCACCAGGGCGTCGCCCTGACGGCGGATGGCACTGCCTTCGCAGATGCCCACCACCGGGGAGAGGGGGTCGACACAGGTAAACTCCCGCAGACGATCGGCCCGGGTCTCACCGTTGTGACCCGGAGGCTGGTAGTCGGTGTAATGGGGGTTCACCTGGAAGGGCACCAGGTTCAGCGCCTCGAAGCTGGGGGGCTCAATAATGGGCATGTCGTTGGTGGTGCGAATGGACTTGCCTGCCACATTGGAGCCTGCGCTCCAGCCAATGTAGGGCATGCCATTGTTCACCTTGTCCCGAATCGCCTCCACCAGGCCATGGCGGTAGAGTTCATGGAGCAGGTGGAAGGTATTGCCGCCACCCACAATGACACCGTCAACCTCTTCCAGGGCGACCACCGGGTCCGGGGTTTCGTGGGCACTGACCAGTTGGCAGCCAAGGCCGCCTAAGGCTTCCACCACCTTCTGGTGGTAATCATCGTAGCTGATGCTGACGCCAGCATAGGGGATAAACAACCAGCGACTGCCGGGGCTCATTATCTTTTCCAGCATGGGCAGGGCGTGGCTCAGGTAGGGGGTATCCCCGGCTCGGGAGCTGCTCAGCAGCAGGATGGACTGACTCATGAAGCTGATTCCTTAATTGGCGCTATCCACCTGATAATAAAGCCAAAACCACAAGATGTCTGCAACAATTCCAGAAAGATTAAAAACGTTTAGGGATCAAAAGGATAGGGCAGGATGCCAAGCTGCCAGCGACATGAGAATTAATTGTTATATAAATATAGACCAAAAGTTAGATTGTGGCGCATCTTGTGGTTGAACAATGAGTTCTGTGGCATATACTGTATTTCGATACGATTTGGTTTCCCAAACCACTGTCAAAAGCCACCGCCCCCAACGGTGGCTTTTTCTTCTCTGGCTGGATGGACGCGACAGCCAGGGTTCAGCCTTGGCCTTATACACTGTGCTTTTCAAGGATAAGTTGCCAATTGCTCGATTTAGTCGAGCTATTGATATGACTTTTCCGTAGCTACCCGGCCTTGAAGAGGGGACTCTTCACCCCCAAATACTGTCTATACAGAGGTGGCCGGAGTGGCCACCTTTGAACCTTGTGTTTTTAGGAGAATCAATGAAACGCATACTGTTGTTCCTGGCGACTAACCTGGCTGTGGTGCTGGTGTTGGGTATTGTTCTGTCCGTGCTGACGTCGGCACTGGGGATTGAGTTCCACAGCATGGGCGGCATCCTGATGCTGGCTCTGGTGTTCGGCTTTGGTGGTTCCCTTCTGTCTCTGCAGATGTCCAAGTGGATTGCCAAGCGCTCCATGGGCCTGCAGGTGATTGAACAGGCCAGGGACGAGACCGAAGCCTGGTTGCTGGATACCGTGGCTGACCAGGCCCGTCGCAGCGGCATCAAGATGCCCGAGGTGGCGGTCTACTCCTCCCCCGACATGAACGCCTTTGCTACAGGCCCAAGCCGCAACAACTCTCTGGTGGCGGTGTCCACAGGCTTGCTGTACGGCATGAACCGGGATGAGGTGGAAGCGGTCCTGGCTCACGAAGTCAGTCACGTCGCCAACGGTGACATGGTGACCATGGCGCTGATCCAGGGGGTGGTGAACACCTTCGTAATCTTCATCGCCCGGATGATCGCCGGTACCGTCAGCAATGTGATTGGCGGCGACGAAGAGGGCGGTGGCGAGGAAGCCAGTTACATGACCTACTTCCTGGTCTCCATGGTGCTGGAGATGGTGTTTGGCATTCTGGCCTCCTTCATCGTGATGTACTACTCACGTCAGCGTGAGTATCGGGCCGACGCCGGAGGCGCAGCCCTGGCCGGCCGTCATAAGATGATCGCCGCCCTGGAGAGGCTGCGTGGCGGTCAGGAAAGTCAGATGCCGGCCACCATGGCGGCCTTTGGCATCAGCGGTAAGAAGAGCATGAGCGAACTGCTGATGAGTCACCCTCCGCTGGAGAAGCGCATCGCCCAACTGCAGGCTTCTGCGTAAAATCGGGTGATAATCCGACACTACAGGCGGCCAAAAGGCCGCCTGTTTTGTTTCTATGAGCTAAATAGAATTAGTTTGTAAATTTAGACACCTGCAACAAATTTCCCCCTCTTTTTTTGATCTGAGCGGCATTTTCCGCGGTGCTTAGCTGATAAAGTTAGCCCGCCTCCGATTGCAGGGTTGATGTTGATCAACTAGGTTATTTGGAGACAAAAAAAACTGGCGGTCTGACCGCCTTTAATGCGTGTGAGGATGAGAATAATGTTTAAGCAACTGCTGTGCGCCATGTTTGGCATGGGGCTGGCCTTCAGTGCCGCCGCTGCCGACGTACTGGCCGATATGCATGCCGAGATGTCCGGCTGCGAAACCTGTCATGCCGACGGTGCGCCTTCTGAAGATGGTGCCCACGAAGCTGCTGCCTGTGCCGACTGTCACGGTGGCCTGGCGGATATGGAAGCTCCACACCCTGCCCACGATGGCATGCTGGAGTGCACCGACTGTCACATGATGCACGAAGACGAAGTGGGCAGCCGTCCCGCTTGTGATGCCTGTCATGATGACGGCCGCACCGCTGGTTAATTCAGTGGCGCCAGTCAGAAAAAACCCGCCTGTTGGCGGGTTTTTTTATCTCTGAATTCAGAGTTCTTTGAGGTAGTTCAGCACCACTTCGTGGTGGTCTTTGGTTTTGAACTTATCGAACCTGTGAGCCACCTTGCCCTGCTCGTCGATGAGGAAGCTGAGGCGGTGGATGCCATCGTATTCGCGCCCCATAAACTTCTTGGGACCCCAGACGCCAAACAGGTCGGCCACCGCATGGTCTTCGTCGGAGAGCAGATCGAAGTTGAGGTTGTCTCGGTCGATGAACTTGGCCAGGCGCTTGACCGGGTCCGGGCTGATCCCCAACACCACGGTGTTGAGGGCATCCAGCTCCGCCTTGGTGTCACGCAGGCTGCAGGCCTGAACGGTACAGCCGGGGGTCATCGCCTTGGGGTAGAAGTAGACCAGAACCCGCTTGCCGCGCAGATCCGCCAGGGTGATCGCTTCATCGTTCTGGTTGTGCAGAGTGAAATCGGGTGCTTGGGCACCGGGTTGAAGTGGTTGCATAACGTCCCTAGTTGGTATTTTCGTTGAGATCCATTCGCCGTATACGGCAGTCCAGGCCGATCTGATCACCCAGTTCCCTCAGCTGCACCTCCAGATGGTCGGTGTCTGTGCCTTCCGGGATATTGATGAACAGTTCCAGTTGCTGCAGGGCCGCGCCATTTTCGTCGGCGTCCGCATGTGTCCGCATACCGGCCAGATCCTGGCCCAGGTCTTCCAGACACTGGGTGATCTGCTTCATGGTGCCGCGGCGGTTTTCCCCGGAGTACTCCACCGCCAGCCGGGCGATGTGGTTCTGTGGAACGTGTTCACTGGTCCGTTTGGTGATGGTGAGCAGATCCAGTTCCGCCGCCTTGGCGGGTAACTGGTTTTCCATCAGAGTAATGGCAGTGTGACTGCCCGCTACCAGCATAATCAGGTTGAACTCATTGCCGTAGGTCGCCATGCGGCTGTCGATGATGTCGCAGTCACAACTGGCGGTGAGCTTGGCCAACTGATTCACTATGCCAGGACGGTCGGTCCCCATAGCCGTTACCGCAAGATACTGGGTCATGGTGGTCCTTACTTGGCAGGTAATAACTTGTTATTGCTTTTATATCGGTCAATCATCCTAGCACAGTTGCTTCCCTCCAATCATGAGAAAAACTTATCAATAAAGGTTATGAGTTAACCGTACTGGCCCAAGCCCCCGGGCCCTGAGCCTGCCCAGGCGGTCCCTGACCTTGTCAATGCCCCTGGCCACAAGTACCATAGCTTGCTCAATGGTCTAGGGAATTCGGAAGATGTTTAGCGGAAGTATTGTTGCCTTGGTCACCCCATTTAATGAGGATGGCGCCGTCGATTTCAACGCCTTAAACGCGTTGGTTGAGTTTCATATCGAGCAGGGAACCGACGCCATCGTGGCGGTGGGAACCACAGGTGAGTCCGCGACTCTGAACCCGAAAGAGCATATAGAGGTGGTGGAAGCGGTGGTCAAAGCCGTGGATGGCCGGGTCAAGGTGATCGGCGGTGCCGGTGCCAACGCCACCCAGGAAGCCATTGACCTCACCCTGGCCTGTGAGGCGGTGGGCGTGGACGGCACCCTGTCTGTAACCCCCTATTACAACAAGCCGACTCAGGCGGGTCTGGTGGCCCACTACACTGCCATCGCCGAGGTGGCGGCCAAGCCGATCATCCTCTACAACGTCCCTGGCCGAACCTGTTGCGACCTGTTGCCGGAAACGGCGGCAGAGTTGTCGAAACTTCCTGGGATTATTGGAATCAAAGAGGCTACCGGAGACCTCTCTCGGGTGGCCAAGCTCAAGGAGCTGTGCCGGGACGACTTCCTGCTGCTCAGTGGCGATGACGCCACGGCGATGGAGTTCATTCTCCTCGGTGGCCATGGGGTGATCTCCGTGACCAACAACGTGGTCCCTGGTGTGTTCAAGGCGATGTGCGCCGCCGCCGCCGAAGGTGACCGCACCGCCGCCGCGGAGCACAACGACAAGATGACCGGCCTGTACAGCGCCCTGTTTACCGAAGCCAACCCCATCCCTGTGAAGTGGGCCCTGGCTGAGATGGGCAAGATGCCCCTGGCAGATCTGCGTCTGCCGCTGACAACATTGTCCGAAGCGCACCACGACACGGTGCGTGAAGCACTGGCTCAGGCCGGTGTCTGATAATAAGGAAAAAAGAATGAAGCGAGTTTTATTGGGGGTGCTGGTGGTATCGGCATTGGCCGGATGTTCCACCCCTCTTGAGCGGCGTCAGGCCGAGGGCAACTACAACTACCTTGAGCAGCCTGAGCCGGTGCCGCTGGTGGTGCCCGAAGGGCTGAATCCCCCCAAGGTGAGCAGCGAATTCGTGATTCCTGCTCCTGCGACCGGCGACCGGATTCTCGGCGCCAGGGTTGATGTGCGTTCTCCTCTGCAGGTGTTGCCCCTGGGAGAAGGGGTGCGGCTGCAGGAAAGCGCCGACAGCGTCACCGTGCTGGTGGAAAATCAGCGGGACGACGTCAATCTGAAACAACAGATCATGGCCAACCTGACCGAGTTTCTTGAGCACAAGAAGATCGGCATTGCCAGCCAGGACGACCTCCAGGGTAAGGTGGACACCGACTGGATCGAGGTGGTCGAGGAACTGGGCGGCTCCTGGTGGAGCAAAGAGCAGTACAAGATGCGCCAGCGCTATGGATTTGAAGTGCAGGTGCGCGACAACGGCCATACCGGCTCTCTGACCATTGAACTGCTCGAGCATGAGGAGTTTGTCGATCAGCAGGATCAGGACATAGCCCTGACCGACTCCGATAAGCGCCGCTACACCATCGACATGCTGAACAACGCCATCTCCTACATGAACTTCAAGCAGACCCAGCAGAACAAGCTGCGGGACCTGGAGCGCGCGGAAGGGATGGCCCTGAGTCTGGTCACCGATGCCGACGGCAACACTGCCTTTGAGACCGAAGCCGGCTTCGAGCGGGTGTGGAGCCGACTGGACCGGGTTCTGCCGGTGCTTGGGTTTACCGTGAAGGATCTGGACAAGAGCCAGGGCACCTATTACGTGGACTATGATCCCAATGAGGGCTTCTGGGCCAACCTGTGGGGCAATAACGACATCCTGGCGCTGACCTCAGGGGCATACCGGGTCAAGCTGACCGAGGTGGAGCAGGGCACTCAGATCCTGCTTCAGGACGCCGATGGCGTTGCCCTGGAGGGCGAACTGGTGAGCTCTCTGTATGAGCAGTTCTCCGAGTATATGCAGCGTAACGTAAGATCGTTGTAAACCAGCAGTTAATAGCAATCCCCGCTTCGGCGGGGATTTTTTTGGCTGTGTCCTAAGTAACTGTTGAACCCCACCCAACAGCTTCGAACAGGCACTGCTCAGAGCTGGGTCGGTACTTATGCCGGTCCAGCATTCTGTGCCAGCCCAAGTAGTTTCCTAAATACTTGGTCGCCACCCCTCTAAACCTTGATATCCACCCTTTCAACCGGCTGTCGTAGGCGTTTACGTTCTGGATGTGGAAGGGACCTCGCCTGCGCGGGCCTGATGCCTTGATAGGCTCGTGTCTGATTCTCTTTGATTTTGCGTAAGACAGATAAACGCCAGCACGGTCAGTACACAGACAGGCATCCTTGTCCAGAATCGAGTCCAAAGCCGTCGTGACATGTGCTGCATCCAGTTTTTTCAGCATGTAGTCCGCCGTCTTACCCGACCTATCGCGCACTATTAGGACCGATACCTGGTCTTCACTACCACCGCCTTTGGTCTTGCTGACACCACCACGCTGACGCGCTGGCCAGGGGAGGTTGCGTTGCCCTTTGTACGATTTCAAAAAGAAGGTTTCATCGGCTTCAACAATGCCGTGCTCCTTTTCAGGGCGCATGTCAGCTATCAATTTCAGAAATCGATGTCGCCACAAAAACGCAGTGTTTTTATTAACTTGGCATTGGGCTGCAGCTCGGCGAACGGTCAAGCCATCGTTTAAGCAAAGTGCGTACTCCAACCAGCGTTCGCGCATGCGCAATCGTGCCAATGGTGTGCCAGTCAATGGGTTAGAGGTTTTGCCACAGGCACGGCACCGAAATCGAGGCAGACCATGGCTTGAGCCCCAAGGGCGTAGAGCTTCCTCGTGGCAATGTGGACAGTCTTTAGGATGGTTTTCAATGAGTAGCGCCACGACGGCAGGAGCATCGAAGCGCACATGAGTAAGGAGCTGTTCTCGTTGACTGGGCGTAAGCTCAGGCAGGGAACGCAGGATACGGGCAAAAGCTGAACTATCCATAACGGGCCCTCTCTATCAAAGAGTTACCCTAATTATAGAACCTCAACAATTAACGCAGACACAGCCATTTTTTTTGCCTTAGTGTTTTGAGTGGAGGCAAAAGGGCATTCTCAGCGCATGTTGGCTAATGGTTTGATTTGTAACAAAGCTGGTTCATTCCTGTTGCCCGGGGGAGACAAAATCAGCCTGTAAACGCCGAATCGCCTGAAAGGTAAGCAGACATCCCTTAGGAGTAATAAAAGGATTATGCGAGATGTCATAATTGTGACCTTTGGCAAGATAATTCAAGTTTGCCCGCTGAAGATCACATTTAACTTCTGGTTGACTCCCTTTTGAGCTGCGCGTTTTCCTCAATCCCACCCCCTTTTTCGAACCAGATCATCCACTGCTAATTTTCGTGATCCATTTCAAGTTAAAAAAGAGCCTTCGTTACAATTGGGCTACATGGTTTTGCGCTAATTCATTGATATACATTCGATTATAGGCACAATCTATCACAAACTAACTTTTGGTTATATTGGTCGTTAAATGAATTTATGTGACTGATATATATGAAATTAAAATGTCAGATTTAGGTATTTGGCCCTTTGGATGAATGAGCGTCGATAAAGTTTTGGTGAGATTAGAGCCTGAATTCCACTGTTTGATTTGCAGAATGCGTCTAACTAGAATTCGACGACAACGAAAATGAAATGTAAGCCGACTGTTGCGGAAATAGTGGTCAGCCATTTCTCCAGCTAACTGTTGGATTAATCCCCAGAGGTTATCGATGTCAACACAAACTGCTTCCTATAAGGACCGCCACAAGCCGGCCAGTTCCTTCGAGAATCGTCAGAGCTATCTCGAAAACGAACTGACCATCATGAACTTCCGGCGCTGGCGTGTGCACCTGCCGTTTCGCGATTTCGGCATTGAGTTCGAAGATCTGATTCCGGCTCTCGCCGCTACCATCGGTAAGGTGGTAATGGTGACTGCCATGGCGGCGGCCTTCGCTGCCCAGTTCGGTCTGTCTCCCGAGTTCATTGCCGAAAACGTTCGCTACGAGCTGCTGATTGCGGGTGTCCTGTTCGCAGTCATCTTCTCAGCAATCCTGAACCCCAATACCAACCTGGCCGGTACTCACGGCCCGATGATTCCGCTGATTCCTCTGATTGCCGCTGCGGGTGGTCACCCTCTCGCACTGGGGATCATGGTGGGCGTCTTCGGCCTGTTGCTCAGTTGGAGTAAAGGCGGCTCCCGTCTGGTGACCATGACCGGCGAAGGGGTGAAGGGCGGCCTGCTCATCTACCTGGGCGCCATTGGTCTGGTTGGCCAGATCACCAAGCTGGAAGCCTGGTCCTCCGGCATTGGCATGGGCTATGTCTCCTTCGGCGTAATTTTTGCCACCGTGGTGATCTACGCCTATCTGGCGCGGGTGAAGATGCGCTGGCTGGCGATTCCTCTGTGTTCCTTCCTGGCCGGTGCCGTGGCCTGGGCCATGGGCACGCCTTTCGAGTTCGTAACCGAACCCGGTCTGCCGCCTCTGAGCCCCTTCTTCTGGTGGGGTGAGAACACCGGTTGGCAGATGGGCTGGCCTGAGCTGAGCCACTTCGTCGCGGTCATTCCTTTTGCCATCCTGGCGGTGGCCATGTGGTCCCCGGACTTCCTGGGCCACCGCGTATTCCAGGAGCTGAACTATCCCAAGAAGGCCAAAGGCGTTCTGATGAACGTGGACGACACCATGACCGTGTGCTCCATCCGTCAGATCGTAGGTTCTGTGCTGGGCGGCGGTAACCTCGCCTCCTCCTGGGGTACCTACATGATTCCGGCGGCCATCGCCAAGCGTCCTATCCCAGGCGGCGCCCTGCTGACCGGTGTGATGTGTGTGCTGGCTGCGGTCTTGGGTTACCCCATGGATCTGGCCATGTGGGAGCCTGTACTGCGTGTGGCCCTGCTGGTGGGTGTATTTCTGCCTCTGCTGGAAGCGGGCATGCAGATGGTACGTGACAACCAGAGCGCTCAGAGTGCCGGTGTGTGCATGTTCTCCTGTGCTTTCGTAAACCCAGTATTTGGTTGGGCTCTGACCATGCTGCTGGATAACCTGGGCCTGATTGGTGACAAGGAGCGTTCCGCTAAGCTGTCCACCGCAGACCGTCTGGTTATCCCTCTGATCGCCTTCATCATCTGTGTTGGCGCCCTGGCCCTGGTGGGTCAGCTGCCCGGTATTCCAGCCCTGCTGTAATGCCTTAGGGAATTGAGAGAGAGAAAAAGCGGCCCCATCGGGGCCGTTTTTTTTGTCTGAGGCCCGGACTCCCGCCTGGGGAGCGGCCGGGTAAGGGCTTTGGGGCCGGCAAAGGGCACAGGGCCCCCACAGGGGCCCTCAAGGGTCATCCCCGCTGGAAGGGGTAGACGCTGCCCAGTTTCAGCAGCTGAGTCAGCTCATCCAGGGCGGTGAGGGACTCGTTGAGCAGGGACGGGTCACGCAGGTCATTCAGGGTCAGCTGGTCGCGATAATGCTTGCTCACCCAGGCGCTCAGGCTGGCGTGGCTGGCCTGGTTGATCAGCGTGGCCTGATTCACCCCGGCCAGCTCCCGTTCGTTCATCGCCACCCTCAGGCGCAGACAGGCGGGGCCGCCACCGTTTTGCATGCTCTGTTTGACGTTGAAGAAGTGCACCTTGGCGATGGGGTTGTCCTGGGCCACCAGGGTCTCCAGGTAGGCGGCCACCTGGGCATTCTCCTGACACTCGGTGGGGGCGATGATCACCATCTCACCGCTGGGCAGGGTGAGGATCTGAGTATTGAACAGGTAGCTTCTCACCGCGTTGTCGATGCTGACTGCCTCGGTGGGCACCTTGATGAAGTGCAGCTCCCCGTCGCCGAACTTGCGGCGAACCTCCTCCAGTTTGGATTGGGTGTCCAGGAAGGCTTGCTCATGGTAGAACAACACGTTGTGGTTGCCCACGGCGATCACGTCGTTGTGGAATACCCCCTGGTCGATGACATCCGGGTTCTGCTGGATGAACACGGTGTTGTGGTCATTCAGCTGGTGCAGCCTGGCCACAGCCTGGCTGGCTTCCAGGGTCTGACGAGCCGGATAGAGGCTGGGTTTGGGCGCGGTGGGATCCGAGCCGTGCTGGCCGTAGACGAACAGCTGAACCCCCTGCTGGCCATAATCCCGGCACAGGCGGGTATGGTTGGCGGCTCCCTCATCGCCGAACATCTCATGGGCTGGCAGGGCGTCGTGATGGGCAAAGCGTTGCTCATCGGCGAAGGTGGCCTTGAGGATGCGACCGGTCACCCCATGCTCGATGGCCCGGTGGAATTTGTTCACCAGGTTGGCCGGGGTGAAATGGACCTTACCGTCGGCACTGTCGGCACTGGGCGATACGGTGGCGGCATTGGCGGTCCACATGCTGGAGGCGGAGTAACAGGCCATCAGCAGGTGCGGAGCGGTATCGAAGGCTTTCTGCAGGATGTCACCATCGCTGCCGGAGAAGCCCAGTTGCTTCAGGGTGTGGATGTCCGGGCGCTGCTGGGGGGCCAACACCCCCTGCACCATGCCCAGCTGCTGGACCGAGAGCATCTTGTCCAGGCCCTGCAGGGCCGCGGCCCTGGGATTTGAAACCGCCTGAGCGTTGGACTGGGAGGCAACGTTGCCAAAGGAGAGACCGGCGTAGTTGTGGGTAGGGCCTACCAGGCCATCGAAGTTGGCTTCAAAAGCTCGCATGAAAATTCCTTTGCTTATTTATAGTTAAACCTCTCTGCCCGGTGCCTGGGAGGGGCTGACCGAGCAGGTGAAGAAAGTCAACAGTATAAGGCGCAAACTGTGATGGACAAGGGGGGAACTGCCGCTCGGATGTAACATCTGCATAACTATTACTTGCGTTGCCTCTCTCATTGCATTAGTAATTTTTTTATATGCGAATCTAGTCCCAAAAAAATTCTGTATTGGACAAATTTCGACTAACTGACGGCTTCCTTGGGGCTCAAGGCTTGAAACTCACAGGTCTTCCCTCTATATATGGAGCCACTTTATATAAACCGCTTGCAGACAGGTGTCCTGACCCCCGCCATGGCTAAATCACTGGTAATCGTGGAGTCGCCCGCCAAGGCGAAGACCATTAACAAATATCTCGGCAAAGACTTCATCGTGAAATCCTCGGTGGGGCACATCCGTGACTTGCCTACCTCTGCCAGTCAATCTGAGTCAGCGGCCCCGGCCAAGAGTGCCGCGGAAGTGCGCAAGATGGCCCCCGAGGCCAAAGCCGCGTACAAGCGCGAGCGCGAGTATCAGGGACTGATTGCCCGCATGGGCATCGACCCGGAACACGACTGGAAGGCCAACTACCAGGTGCTGCCTGGCAAAGAGAAGGTGGTCAAGGAGCTTCAGACCCTGGCAGCCAAGGCGGACCACGTCTACCTCGCAACGGATTTGGACCGCGAAGGGGAAGCGATCGCCTGGCACCTGCAGCAGGTGATTGGCGGTGATGACAGCCGCTACCGCCGGGTGGTATTCAACGAGATCACCAAGGGCGCCATCAAGGAGGCCTTTGCTCACCCTCTGGAGCTGAATCAGGCCAGGGTGAACGCCCAGCAGGCCCGTCGATTCCTCGACCGGGTGGTGGGCTTCATGGTGTCGCCCCTGCTGTGGAAGAAGATTGGCCGCGGCCTGTCCGCCGGCCGGGTTCAGTCCGTGGCAGTGCGCCTGCTGGTGGAGCGCGAGCGTGAGATCCGTGCCTTCGTGCCCGAAGAGTTCTGGGACCTGCACGCCGATCTGAGCTCCGCCTCCGGCGATGCCCTGCGGATGCAGGTGGCCCGCTTCCAGGGCAACAAGCTGGAACTGGGCAACGAAGCCGAGGCGATGACCGCCGTTGCGGCCCTGAAGGCGGCGGGTTACACCGTGGCCGGCCGCGAGGACAAGCCCAGCAAGAGCCGCCCTCAGGCCCCCTTTATCACCTCCACCCTGCAGCAGGCGGCCAGCACCCGTCTGGGCTTCGGGGTGAAGAAGACCATGACCCTGGCTCAGCGCCTGTATGAAGCCGGTTACATCACCTACATGCGTACCGACTCCACCAACCTCTCCAAAGAGGCGGTGGCCAACTGTCGTGATTACATTCAGCAGTGGCACGGCGATGCCTACCTGCCGGACGCTCCCAAGGTGTACGGCAGCAAGGAGGGCGCCCAGGAAGCGCACGAGGCGATTCGTCCTTCCGACGTTACCGTCAAGGCCGACGGCCTCTCCGGTATGGAGCGAGACGCCGAGCGTCTGTACGACCTGATCTGGCGCCAGTTTGTCGCCTGTCAGATGACCGAGGCCCGTTACGATGCCACCACCCTGACCGTGACCGCCGGTGACTACGAGCTCAAGGCCAAGGGCCGCATCATGCGTTTCGACGGTTGGACCGCGGTTCAGCCGCCGCTGCGACGCAAGGGTGAAGAGGACCTGATTCTGCCTCCGGTCAAGGTAGGGGACAGCCTGAGCCTGAAGGAGCTGGATCCCCGTCAGCACTTTACCAAGCCACCGGCACGCTTCAACGAAGCCTCCCTGGTGAAGGAGCTGGAAAAGCGCGGCATCGGCCGTCCTTCCACCTACGCTTCCATCATCTCCACCATCGTGGACCGGGGCTATGTGAAGGTGGAGAACCGCCGTTTCTTCGCCGAGAAGATGGGTGAGATTGTCACCGACCGTCTGGTGCAGAACTTCACCGACCTGCTCAACTACGACTTTACCGCGGATATGGAGCAGACCCTGGATAAGATCGCCGATGACCAGCGCGACTGGAAACAGGTGCTCAACGAGTTCTATGGCGGCTTCACCCAGCGTCTGGATCAAGCCGGCCTGCCCGCCGAGGAGGGCGGCATGGTGGGCAACGAGATGGTACTGACCGACATCCCCTGTCCCACCTGTGAGCGCCCCATGGGCATTCGTACCGCCACCACGGGTGTATTCCTGGGGTGCAGTGGCTACAGCCTGCCGCCCAAGGAGCGCTGCAAGACCACCATCAACCTCACCCCGGGTGAGGAAGCGGTGGCGGTGCTCGAAGGCGAGGATCTGGAAACCGAAGCTCTGCGTCACAAGCGTCGTTGCCCCAAATGTGGCACCGCCATGGACAGCTACCTGATCGACGAGCAGCGTAAGCTGCACGTGTGCGGTAACAACCCGAGTTGCAGCGGCTACGAGGTGGAGAAGGGCAGCTTCAAGATCAAGGGCTATGACGGTCCCATCATCGAGTGTGATCGCTGCGGTGCCGACATGGAGCTGAAGAACGGCCGCTTCGGCAAGTACTTCGCCTGCACCAATACCGACAACTGCAAGAACACCCGCAAGCTGCTTAAGAGCGGAGAGGTGGCGCCACCGAAAGAGGATCCGGTTCAGTTGCCGGAGCTGCCGTGCGAGAAGTCCGATGCCCACTTCGTGCTGCGTGACGGCGCCGCTGGCCTGTTCCTGGCCGCCAGCACCTTCCCCAAGAGCCGGGAGACCCGTGCGCCCAAGGTGGAGGAGCTGGTTCGCTTCAAGGATCGCATCTCACCCAAGTTCCACTACCTGACCGAGGCCCCGGCCAAAGACGGTGACGGTAACCTGGCGGTGGTGAAGTTCAGCCGTAAGACCAAGGAGCAGTACGTGGCCACCGAGGTCAATGGCAAGGCCACAGGCTGGACCGCCAAGTACATCGACGGCAAGTGGGTCGAGGAGCAAACCAAGAAGCGTGCCCCGGCCAAGAAGAAGGCCTGATCGGCCTGTCTCAGCTAAGAAACCAAAAAGCCCGCTGCAGTCAGCGGGCTTTTTTGTGTCTCAAAACGCCTCAGCGGCATTCTCAGGCGCTTTGGCGCTCCTGTTGAACTCGGTATGCCACCAGGTCCTCAATGGTCAGCAGAGGCATCTGACGAGCTTTGGCGAACTCTGCCAGGGCCGGCAGCCGCATCATCTCACCGTCGTCGTGGTTCAGTTCGCAGATCACCGCCGCCGGGGCAAGGCCGGCCAGACGGGCCAGATCCACCGAGCCCTCGGTGTGGCCGCGGCGGGAGAGTACCCCGCCGGGCTGGGCGCGCAGGGGGAACACATGGCCGGGACGGGCCAGATCTTCAGGGCGGGCGCCCTCGGCCACGGCGGTGCGGACGGTGACCGCCCGGTCGGAGGCGGACACGCCGGTGCTGACGCCGACCTTGGCTTCGATGGAGACGGTGAAGGCGGTCTGGTTGCGGCTGTTGTTGTCCGCCACCATGGCGGGCAGGGCCAGTTGCTCAACCCGTTCAGGGGTCAGGCACAGACAGACGATGCCGGAGCCGTGACGGATAAGCAGGGCCATCTGCTCCTTGGTGATCGATTCGGCGGCGAAGATGACGTCGCCTTCGTTTTCTCGGTCCTCATCATCCACCAGGATGATGCCCTGGCCCTGTTTCAGGGCGTCGATGGCCGCTTCCACACGGGAGTGGGGGGTTCCGATAAGTAGAGACTGATTCATGGTAGGTCCTTAAAAATACGTTAGTTACCAGAATCAGGGCATCAGGATTAGGGCACAGCGCAAGGCTGTCCCCCGGCAGGCGGAGTGATGCTCCACCGTGCGGACGTACTGGTCCTCTCAAAGAGGCTGTTACGCCTATCCTCTTTCATCCGGACTGTGACCGTCGGCTCTGGCGTCTCACCAGATCTGCTGACCCCGCCATACTGGCGGGCGCTCGCGGGCTCATCCCTGGAAGGGACATACCGCCGGTGGGGAATTTCACCCCGCCCTGAGAATAGTTGCCCGAAGGCAGGGCCATGCTACTCCCCGGGGCAGGTCAGCGGCAAGGAGGGGGGGCGAATTTGGAATGGGGATCCCAATCTGGAACCGGAGGAGGGGGAAACAAAAGGGCCCCGCAGGGCCCTGATTACCATTTCTTCTTTGGCTGGAACAGCTCGTCAAGGTCATTCTTGGGCTTGTTCTGTTTGCTCAGATCCTCTTTGGACCCTTCAATGGCCTGCAGCAGCTCATTGGTCTTGGCTTGCATGCGTGCCCGGTAGTCGGGGCCGGCCAGCACCTGGTTGTTCAGGGCCAGGGTGATCTTGGAGAGCAGCATCTTGGCGGAGCCGTGCTGGCGGGCGTTGACCAGGTTGCGTGCCCGGTTCATCAGTACTTCGATGTGGATGCGCAGCTGCAGCTTATCGACCTTGAGCTCTTCATCGGTGAACACCTCGGCGCCCATGCGCCCCTTGTTGTGTTCATTGCGCAATACTGGCTTAAGCTTCTTCAGGGTCTGGATCAGTACCAGGGTCTGCTTCTCGTTGCTGGGCAGCTGGAACAGATCGATGCTCTCCTGCCCCAGTTGGCCCGCTTCCAGAGCGGAGAGCTGGCTCAGGGTGTGGCTGATGCGGGCATCAAACTCACTGCTGCCACCGGCCAGTTGTTTGGACTGGTTCAGGGCATCGAGGATGCGGGTGTTCAGGGTCTGCAGCAGGGCGTTGCTCATGGGGATGAGCGCGGCCTGGGAGAGGATCTCCTCGGTCTCTTCGATGACCGCGCGCTGTCGCGCCAGCTCCTTGCGTCGCTGGGCTTCTTTGGCTTCATGATGTTGATAAACCAGATTGATGGCGATGATCACCAGCAGAGCGACCACAACCATAACGACGACGGCGAAAAATGACATGCTTTAGCAGAGAGTTAGAATTTTTGTCAATCCTACACTATTGTCGGTTGATGTGCATCCCGTCGTGGGAGGTCACACCATATTCCGATTGATGTCAAAAAGCCTTTTGGCTATAACTAATAGGAATTAACAGGCTCAGATAGTCGGGAAGCCCATGAAGCTGCAACAGTTGCGCTATATCGTAGAAGTCCTCAACAACAACCTCAATGTCTCCGCCACCGCGGAAAGTCTGTATACCTCTCAACCGGGGATCAGCAAACAGGTGCGGATGCTGGAGGATGAGCTGGGGATCCAGATTTTCGGGCGCAGCGGCAAGCACCTGACCCACGTGACTCCAGCCGGTCAGCAGGTGATCGACATCGCCTCCGAGGTGCTGGGCAAGGTGGAGAGCATCAAGAAGGTGGCCCGGGAGTACACTCAGCCGGATCGCGGCGATCTGGTGATCGCCACCACCCACACCCAGGCTCGTTACGCTCTGCCTGAGGTGATCAAGGGCTTTATTGAGCGCTATCCCCAGGTCAACCTGCACATGCATCAGGGCACGCCGGATCAGATCTGCGAGATGGCGGTACGGGGGGATGCGGACTTCGCCATCGCCACCGAAGGGATGCACATGTACCACGATCTGCTGATGCTGCCCTGTTATCACTGGAACCGCTCCATCGTCTTTCGCCGTGACCACCCCCTGGCCTCCGCCAGCCGGGTGACTCTGGCGGACGTGGCTCAGTATCCCCTGGTGACCTATGTGTTTGGCTTCAACCGCAGCAGTGCCCTGGAGAAGGCCTTCAATTCCCAGGGGCTGGAGCCCCGGGTGGTGTTTTCTGCCACCAGCGCCGATGTGCTCAAGACCTATGTGCGTCTGGGCCTGGGGGTGGGGGTCATGGCCACCATGGCTCTGGATGAGATGGAGGACAGCGATCTGGTGGTGGTGGATGCCAGCGACCTGTTCGAGCCCAATACCACCAAGATAGGCTTCAGGAAGGGCAGCTTCCTGCGCAGCTATATGTATGAGTTTATGGAGCGTTTTGCTCCCCACCTGACCCGCGAACGGGTGGAGAAGGCTCAGTTGCTCAGGGACCAGCAGCAGGTGGATGAGATGTTCGCCAATGTCGAGCTACCCATGAGGTAATTCCGAGCATTTACCGGAGAACAGCTCGGGCAAGTCGATGTCAAATCTGTCGGCAGAGCAAAGAAAAAGCAGCCAACAGGCTGCTTTTTTTGTGGGTTATTCTCCCCGGTAGCGGCAACCTGCGGTGCAGGTCTCCTTGATCTCCACCATGGAGAGCTCCGGAAGAGTGGGCTTGAGCTCCTCCCAGATCCAGCGGGCCAAAACTTCGCTGGTGGGGTTCTCAAGTCCGGGGATATCGTTGAGGTAGTGGTGATCCAGGCGATCGTAGATGGGCTTAAAGGCCGCCTTCAGATCGCCGAAGTCCATGATCCAGCCGGTGTGGGCGTCCACTTCTCCCTGGATGTAGATCCTGGCCAGGAAAGAATGGCCGTGCAGCCTGCCGCATTTATGGCCCTCAGGCACATGGGGCAGCCTATGGGCCGCTTCAAAGTAGAACTCTTTGTAGATCTCTGTTGACATGTTGGACTCCTAAAATTGCGGGCGGAAGTTTGGCACGGTGGTGGCAGTGATGCAACCGTAGTCAGCATGGGCCTGGCGATGGTGCCCAGATGGTCAACTTTGACGTACTATGGGTGAGGGTCAGTGACGACCAACAATGGAAAAGGAAAACAGCTATGCGACTTGGATTTTTGGGATTATGCGGTGTGTTGTTGCTCAGTGGTTGCGGTGAACCCGAAGCCACCTGGGTGCACGACACCAAGGACAGCCAGGCCTTTATGGCTGATCGGGACAGGTGCAACAGCCGTACCGACGACAGTCAGGCCAACTTCAATGACCGCTTTGCCATGTGCATGCAGTCCGCAGGCTGGCGACTGGAGTCCCACTAAGGAGAGCCTATGGCAAAACGTCCGTTAACCCAGGATGAACAGCGGGTGCTGCACCAAAAGGGGACCGAAGCCCCGTACAGCGGCCGCTTCCTCAATCACGACAGTGACGGCCACTACCTGTGCCGGGACTGTGGCGCTCGTCTGTATCACAGTGATGGCAAGTTTGACGCCGGCTGCGGCTGGCCGGCGTTTGAAACTCCGGTGGCCGGGGCGGTCACCGAGCAGGTGGATGCGGATGGCCGTCGCACCGAGATCCTCTGCAGCGCCTGTGGTGGTCACCTGGGCCATGTGTTTCGTGGAGAGCGGCTGACTCCGGCCAACGAGCGTCATTGTGTCAATTCCCTGAGTCTGGCCTTTGAGCCTGAGCAGCAGTCAGGCAGCGAGACCCTGACTCTGGGGGGCGGCTGCTTCTGGTGCATCGAGGCGGTGTTCCGGCGAGTCAGAGGTGTCACCGCGGTCCAAAGCGGATACGCCGGGGGCCAGGTGGACAACCCCAGTTATCAGGCGGTGTGCAGCGGCAGCACCGGCCACGCCGAGGTGGTGCGCATCGACTTCGATCCGGGCCAGGTGGATCTGGACTCTCTGCTGGAGCTGTTTTTCGCCGCCCATGATCCCACCACATTGAATCGTCAGGGGGCGGACGTGGGCACCCAGTATCGCTCCATAGTGCTGTGCTACAGTCCGGAACAGAGGCGGAACGTCGAGGCCTTCGTCGGCCGGCTGGAGGCGTCAGGCCACTACTCCTCACCCATAGTCACCGAAATCGCCGATGATGCGCCTTTCTATGTCGCCGAGGAGGGGCACCAGGAGTATTACGAGCGTCATGGTGGCCAGCCCTACTGCCAGGTGGTGATTTCCCCCAAAGTTGCTTCTATTTATCAGCGCTTTGCAGATAGGCTTAAGGAAGAGTAATGGTCTAAGCTTATCCTCAGAGTCCATCTCCATGCCAGGGAGGCAAGATGCAGGGAATTATTTTTACGGAGTTTTTGGATCTGGTCGACAACGCCTTCGGTCCGGAGGTGACCGAGGCGATGCTGGAGCGGGTTTCCCCTGCCAGCGGGGGGGCCTATACCCGGGTCGGTAACTACGATCATCAGGAGATGGTGCAGCTGGTGGTCACCCTCAGTGACCTGGTGGCCAAGCCGGTCCCGGACCTGCTCTATACCTATGGCTATCACCTCTTCCCCCGGTTGTTGACCCTCTACCCGCAGCGGCTGGCTCAGTGTCATGAGAGTTTTGAGTTTCTTCAGGTGGTGGAGAACGAGATCCACACCCAGGTGAAGAAGATCCACGCCAACGCCCAGGTGCCCACCTTTGAATTTCCCCACACCGAAGACGGCTACATGGAGGTGATCTACAACTCCGAGCGGGGCCTTGCCGACGTGGCCCATGGCCTGATCGCCCACTGCTGCGACCACTTCAAGGAGCGGGTGGAGATCGCCATGGAAGACCTGAGCGGTGAGCGCAAGACACGAGTGTCCTTCAGGTTAACCAAGCAGGTGAGCTGATGTCGGACATCTGGCAAAAACGCTATCAGCGAGAGCGCCAGGCCAGAGAGGAGGCGGAGGCGCTGCTGGAAAGCAAGAGTCTGGAGCTCTATCAGGCCAATCAGCGGCTGGAGGCGGTGAATCAGCAGCAGGCCGGGGAGATTCGCCTGCGTCAACGATACGATACCTATCTGCTTGGCGTCAGCCGCGAGTTGCTGGCCTGTAACGTCGTGGCCCCTTTCGACGCCATCCGAGAGTGCCTCAATCGCCTCGGACTCCTCCTCGATGCCCAGTGGGTGGGGCTGGAGTGGGGGCGCGGCCGGACCCTTGGGTGGCCCAGCCTGTATAACGGCCCCTGGCCGAAGCGGCAAAGCGGCCCCCTGGTCAGGGGCGAGGCGATGTTGTGTGACTCGCCCTACGTCTGTGGTCATCAGTCGGTGGACACCGGCGTGCGTCTGGTGGTGCTGTTTGAGCAGGAGATGGTGTGGCAGGAGATCCAACAGTCCCTGCTGAGGGACCTGTGTTCATTGCTCAATGCCTTCCACGATAACTGGCTGGCCTTTACCCAACTGAAGCTGGCGGAGCAGGAGACCCACAGGATGTCCAACCTAAGGTCCCGCTTCCTGGCCATGGTGACCCATGAGCTGCGTACGCCGATGAACGGCGTGCTGGGTTGTGCCGATCTGCTGGCCTCCACCGACCTGGAGAGCGAGCAGCGGGAACTGCTCAGGGTGCTGACCCAATCCGGCCAGAGCCTGCTGGCCCTCATCAACGACGTGCTGGATTACAACAAAATAGACTCCGACCAGTTTTGTCTGCACGACAAGGCCACCGATTTGCACCAGCTGTGCCGGGATACCCTGGAGATCGTCCGGCCCATGGCGGCGGACAAAGGACTGGACCTGAGTTATCGCCTCGAGGGTAAGCTGCCTGAGTCGGTGAAACTGGATCCCAGCCGCTATCGCCAGGTGTTGCTGAACCTGTTGGGCAACGCCATCAATCACACCGAATCCGGCGGTGTGGTGCTCCGTCTCAAGGGGGCCCTGACCGACAAGGGCAGTGAGGTGACCACCTCGGTGATCGACAGCGGTCCCGGCATCAATGCCGAGTTTATGGGGCGGTTGTTTGAGCCCTTCTCTCAGCAGAAAGGGGAGGGCGGCGGCACCGGCCTGGGGTTGTCCATCAGCCAGAAGCTGGTGAGGCGCCTCGGTGGCGAGTTGCAGGTGGAGAGCCACCCGGGGGAGGGAAGCCGCTTCTTCTTCACCTTGGAGCTGGAAGCCTGTCAGCAGCAGAGCGCCGAGCGTGAGCAACTGGCGAGCCATAAGAGTGGCAATATCCTGGTGGCCGAGGACACCAAGGCCAATCAACTGGTGGTGCGGATGATGCTGGAGCGCCAGGGGTGTCGGGTGACCATAGTGGAGAACGGTAAGGAGGCGTTGGCGCAGGCCAGCAACCACCCCTTTGACCTGATCCTGATGGATTGCAGCATGCCTGAGATGGACGGTTATTCCGCCACCGAGGCCCTGCGCCGCAGAGGCTGTCGGATGCCGATTCTGGCTCTGACGGCCACCACCACCGCCGAGGCACACCGCATGTGCCTGGATGCGGGGATGGATGCGGTTCTGCACAAACCCATCCACAGGGAAGCCCTGGTGAATGCCCTGAACCAGTGGCTGTGAACGGCCCTGGGGCGGCACCGGGTTCAACTACCTCTAAATAGGCAGTGGATGGGGGATCTCTGGTCTATGCTTGTTGAGTATTGGCCATCAGGAGTCTCCCATGCTGAAGCTTTTTGCCCCCTTGTTCCTCTCTCTTGTCTGTTTTTCCACCCCGGCTCAAGCGGTGGACGACCTTCTGGGTCTGGTGACCTCCCAGCTGGGGGTGTCCCAGGAGCAGGCCAGTGGCGGGATCGGCGCCCTCTTGGCCACCGCCGAACCTAATCTCTCTTCGGACACTCTGGGGCAACTGTCTCAGGTGCTGCCGGGAATGGAGGGGCTGACGAAACTGGGCGGCGACCTGCTTGCCAAGGCCGGGGAGGGCAACGGAACCTCTGGGTTGCTGGGTACAGTGCTGGGACAGAGTGGCGGCGCCCTGATGGGGCTGAACGATGCCTTCGCGTCTCTTGGGCTCTCCCCTGATATGGTGGCCAGTTTCAGCCAGATTCTCCTCGATTACGTCAATCAGCAAGGGGGAGAGGGCTTAATGCAGCAGTTGCAGAGCGCCCTGCTTTGACGAGTTAAACTCGTATAGTTTTCAGTGTGATCTTCCTAGCAGAACCCGACTTATCGGCGGCTAAAATTTATTCGGCACTCCCCTAAAACAGGAGTGCCTCCACAACTGGTGAAAATCTCCTTTTCAGATATTGAAATATTGCCTCCAGCTTTATTAGATATAGCTTAAATAAAGGTTGGCTGGAGCCTCTGATGACCCTCACCATTCGCTGGAAATTGGCCATTCTCATCGCTGGAGTGCTGCTGGCCGTCAGCAGCTTCTTTGGTGCCAACCTGTACTGGATCGAATCCAAGGTACTGGACCAGCAGCAACAGCAGCTTTCCGCCCGGGTCGAGGGGCTGATACGGCAGAATCTGGCGGGGCAGGTGGAAACCCTGGTGAAGGGTGTGGGGGGGGCTTACCGGGCCACCGAGGAGGCGCAGGTTCGCCAGGCCCTGGCCCGCGAGCTGAAGTCGGTCCGGGACTCGGTGGAACGGATGTATGAAAACAACCTGACCGACGATGAGGCGATGCTGCTCTACACCTTCATCAATGAGTATCGCTGGGGCGAGGGGCGCTATCTCTTCGCCTATGACGCCGATACCCTGGCCAATGAAGCCTCGGGAAACGGTGAGGTGGCGGTGGGCAGTTCCAGAGACGCCCAGGATGAGAAGGGCAACTACTATGCCCGTGACATCGTGGCCTCTGCCCGCAGCAGCGACATCGGTTTCTCCAGTTACTTCTTCACCAACCCTGCCACCGGCCTGGTGGAGGAGAAGCTGTCTGCCTCCTTCTATTTTCAGCCCCTGAACCTGGTGATCGGCACCGGCGAGTATCTGAGCACCCTGAAAACCTCCGCCAGGAGCTCGGTACTCATGGCCGTGGCGGAGTCCAGGTTTGGGGCGTCCGGCTACTTCTGGATACAGGACCGCCAGGGGAAAATTCTCTCCCATCCGGACCCGGCCATGGTGGGGGCAGTGACCCCGGCGACCCGGGCGGTGAACGAGGCGCTGGCCAGCAGTGGCGAGGCGGTGCTCAAGACCCTGGAGCCCAACGCCGACACCGGTGAGTCCGAGCCTCGCATCACCTATGCCAGGGCGGTGTTTCCCCGCTGGGACTGGATCATCGTCACCGGTGCCTTCGAGCGTGAGGTGACAGACATCGAACAGGGGCTGAGCGGGGCCATGGCCGAGCTGTTCAGCGCCGAGGTTCTGAAAAGCGTCAGCTACTCCCTGGTGTTGCTGGTGCTGACCATGGGCCTGTCGGTGTTTCTGCTGAATAAGATCATCGCCGAGATGCGCGATCTGCAGGCCCGAATCGAGAACCTGTGTACCGGAGATGCGGATCTGACCGCCCGGTTGGAGGTGAAGACTGAAGATGAGCTCGGGGCGATTCGCAAGGCGTTCAATCAGTTCGTGGGGAACCTGCAGGGGATGATGCTGGAGGTGAAACAGACCAGCGATCACATCACCCTGTCCCTGGCAGAGCTGGACAATCAGACCCAGCGCAACAGTCAGGCCCTGGAGCGTCATGCCAGGGAGACCTCGCTGGCGGCCACCGCCATCACCCAGGTCAGTGCCAGCGCCGATACCGTCGCCGAGGGAGCCGCGGATACCTCCGCCATGACCCACTCCGCCACCGGCCAGGCCCAGGAGTCCCGAGCCACGGTCAAGCAGGCTGCGGACAGCGTCAGGGCGTTGATCGGAGAGATGGAGCAGGCCGCAGGCGGCATCGACTCCATGAACCGGGATACCCAGAAGATTGCGTCCGTATTGGGGGTGATAGGGGAGATCGCCGAGCAAACCAACCTGCTTGCCCTCAACGCCGCCATCGAAGCGGCCAGAGCCGGTGAGCAGGGACGAGGTTTTGCCGTCGTGGCCGACGAGGTGCGTAACCTGGCTTCCCGAACCCAGGGGAGCACCGCAGAGATCAACCAGATCATCGGCCAACTGACCCAGAGTGCCGGCGATGCGGTTGCCATGGTCCACAACACCCGCAGCAGTTGCACCCTGGTGGCGGAGAATACCGAGCGGGTGACCGACAGCCTGGAGCAGATGGGCACGGCCATCGGCGACATCGACCAGCTCAGTGGTCGCATCGATCAGGCGGCGCGTCAGCAGAGTGCCGTCAGTGACGACATCAGCCAGAGCGTGCACGCCCTTCAGTCCATGGCCATGGAGCTCAGCGACAATGGCGAAATGGTGGCCAGCAGTGCCCGTAACCTGGCGTCGGCCAACCGGCAGCTGAGTGGCCTGGTGGACAGATTCAAACTGCAACCCTGACCCTGGAGCCTGGGGGTGTCTGACCTCGGTTGGATGCCCCCTTTTTCCCTTTCTTTATCAGTCAACTAGGGGCAAGGCACCAACAAGTCCAGGCAAGAGGGACTATACTTATAAAGCAAGCCCATAACCCATGAGGTCTTAACGTCTCCCGACCTCTTGCCCCCTTCTCTGAACAAGGAGGTATCCATGGACTGGTATTACATCACTCATGTCTTGTTCACCCAGGATGTCCTGGGGCAACTGCTGCTGATTGTCCCCATCGTTGCCTTCGTCTACTGGACCGCGACCCGCACCTGAACCGGGCCGGAACCCTGACCCAGATGGCGCCTGGTTGCCATTCAGGCGCGGGAAAATCCTCGTTGAGCAAAAATTAGGCGGAAATGCCTAAAATTTCAGATTAGCCTCTAAGTACAAGGGAATGAACCTGCTCAGCGGGTTTCCACCGACAGCTCCCAAGGGGGTGGGTGGAGCCTGGCCTGTTGATGGCAGGGTCATCGTTACTGGAGAGGTGGTCATGTCTGTATCTTCAACGTTAGTTACCGCAATCATCCATTTCATCCTGACGCTGTTGTTTACTCTGGCTGTGGCCCTGGGGTGGCTGTGGCTGGTCCGCTGGCGCTTCGATGTGCCTGAGCAGATCACCGATGAGGAGATTGACGCGGATCTGCATTTTCATTGAGGGGAGCGTAACCTGGCCGGGTTTGGGGGCTCGCCGTCCCATACGGCTTCTGCTAGGCTGGGCACGATTCTGCAGATTCAATTTTGATTAGCCCTATGAACTACAAGACGGTTTCCTCAGTACTTTTTGTCTGTCTCGGCAATATATGCCGCTCCCCAACGGCGGAGGCGGTGTTTCGTCACCGCTTCGAGTCCGCCGGCCTGGCCCTGACCCTGGACTCCGCCGGGACCGATGCCTATCACGCCGGTGAGCAGCCGGACAGGCGCTCCGCCGCCGCCGGGCGTCAGCGGGGTTACGACTTTTCCGGCATGCGAGCCCGGCGGGTCACCGATGAAGACTTTGAGCAGTTTGACCTGATCCTGGCTGCCGACGGCAGCAACATGCGGGATCTCAAGGCACGTTGCCCGGATCATCTGGCCTATAAGCTGGCGATGATCATCGAGGCCGGTGAGGTGCCGGATCCCTATTATGGCAGCAGTAACGGCTTTGAGTTGGTGCTCGACCTGCTGGAGCAGGCGGCGGACCGCTGGATAGAGCGTTTGGCACGTTAGGCATCAGACAGAGAATGAAAAAGCCGGCTGTTCAGCCGGCTTTTTTGTGTTTAGGCGCTGGGCAGCATGCCTAGGCTTGTTTTCGCTCCCAGCGGCGCTTGATAGGCACGATGATGGCGGTGACCAGTATGGCAGCCAGAATCATGCCGATGGCCACCACGGGGCTCTGAAGCGCATTGGGGTTGACCGCCAGGGTGCCGCCCAGGCCAAGCATCATCACACCGGACATCAGCTTCAGGGTCTGGCCCTCTTTCTCGGTCAGTTTGCGCTTGCCCATGGTCAGGGCGAATACGGTAACGATGGCCGCCAGAGGGATCACATACACCACGTTGTACATCACCAGGTACATGTAGCGGGTGCTTTCAGGCATGTCATGCATGGAAAGCACGCTGGTGTAGATCATCGGGAAACCGGCAGTGCACAGCAGCTCGTAGGCATTGGCCAGGATCGCCAGTACGGTGGAGCCGACGATCATCGCCGCCAGGCTGGAGGCGCTGGAGAGCTTGCCCATGCGCTTGATCAGCCCGGTGCGGTTCTCTGCCGACATGGAGAGGGAGATCTCGCCCCGCTGCAGGAAGAACTCCTTGACGTTGATGACACCGGCCACAATGGCCAGCATCCCCGCCGCCAGGATGATCCAGCCTCCGTCGGAGCCATCGCCCAGCAGTTGGAACAGGTTGAGCCAGGCGGTCATGAACAGGAAGTAGATCAGGCCTGAGAAGAACACGAAGATGCCGCCAACAATCAGCATGCGGCCCCGGCTCTTGGCATTCACCATCACGCTCAGCAGGAACAGCAACACAAAGAAGGCACAGGGGTTGAACGCGTCCACGCCGGCCAGCACCACGGTCAGGGCGGGCAGGGAAAGTTTCTCCGGATTGACCACGCCGATAAAGGGCAGCTCCACAGGCTGAACCGCAGGGGCATTCATGTTGGTGATGCCACAGGTGCCGTCGTCCCCGTCGCCACACTGGGCGCCGAGATCCAGGGGTGCATCCATGTCGATGCTGTTGCTGGCCACCGGGGCGACGCCGCTGAGGTTGCCCCCCAGGCGCTGATAACAGGCGCGCAGCTGGTTCTCCAGGAACTGACCCGTGGTCTGTTCGCTGGTGTAGCCCACGATAGGGGTGCCGCACACCGCCATAAAGGGCACGGAAGTGGGCTCGGTGCCGGTCAGCTTGGCCACCTTCTGCCAGTGGGCTCGGGTGCCGGCATCCTGCACCTTGTAGTCCTTGAGATCGATCCAGGGGTACTGGGCCAGCAGCTTGTCCTCGATGAAGGGGTGGGCTTCGGCACAGTGAGGACAGGTTTCTGACCAGAAGAAGTAGAGGGTGACTCTGGGTTCCCCGGCGCTGTCATGGGTGAACCAGTCCGCATCGGCAGCCTGACTCAAAGGGGAGAGGAAAATAAGTAGCAGACCCAACAACAGGCCTCTGATGGGATTCATCAAGAATCACTCCTAAAACCGATTAACTACCATCTTAGTATTCACTCTAATGGTCCAAGTTCAGTGCACGTAAAGGATTTTTATCAGGATGTTATCCACGGCACACTTTGGCCCTCATTCCCGATAAAAAACTGCAAAGGCGCACAGATTCGCAGCCGGTGAACAGATGGGGGACGGGCATAAAAAAACCGGCAGACTGGGCTGCCGGTTTTTTCGGGTCGCTGCGCTTACTCCGCGTCGGTCGGCTTGGTCATGCCGGCGTTGGAGGAGAAGCGGTAGCGGCTCTGAGCGAAGTCGTTTGGCTTGGCTTCCACCTTAGCCTCTTCGCTCTTAGGGACAACCACAGGCTCAAACTCCGGTACCTCTACCTCTGGGGTGGCGGCTTGGGAGAATGCGGCCTTGGCAAAGCGGCTGCCAGCAGCCTTGGGCTCGGCGGCCTTGGCTTCTACGGCCTTGGGCTCGGCGGCTTTGGCTTCAACGGCTTTTGGCTCGGCGGCCTTGGCTTCCACGGCTTTTGGCTCGGCGGCCTTGGCTTCCACGGCCTTGGCTTCTGCCGCAGGCGCTTCGGTCTTGGGCTCAGCGGCCTTGGCCTCTACCGCAGGCGCGTCGGCCTTGGGCTCAGCGGCCTTGGCTTCTACCGCAGGCGCTTCGGCTTTGGGCTCAGCGGCCTTGGCTTCTACCGCAGGCGCTTCGGCTTTGGGCTCGGCGGCCTTAGGCGCGTCGGCTTTGGCTTCCACAGGGGCGTCGGCCTTGGCTTCTGCCGCTTTAGGCTCGGCGGCGTCACTGCTCTTGGCTTCACCCTTGTCGGACTTGGGCTTGCGGCTGCGAGGCTGACGGCTGCGACGAGGCTTAGGTGCTTCGGCCTTCTCTTCAGACGCATCCTGAGGAGCATCTGCCTGACCGTCGAACATCTCCAGCTGAGTCTCTTCCGCCATCTCGGTGGCTTCAGGGTAGCGGGCGGTCACAGGATCTTTCTGAGCTTCCGCTTCCAGTTCGGCGGAATCTGCGTCAGCATCACCATTGTCATCGTCGCGCTTGCGACGGCGACGCTGGCCTGCGGCACGCAGGTGACGTGGGCTGCGGCGGCTGCGGCGGTTGTTTTCACGCTCGCCCTCTTCGCCATTCTCGCCGTTGTCACCCTCAGCAGCCTGAGCTTCCTCGGCCTTGGCCTCCATGCTCTCCTGAGCCTTAGGCTTGGCGTCGGCTTGGGTGTCCACTGGGGCTTGGGTGGCAGTCACTTCAGCAACCTGAGTCTCAACGGCCTTTGGCGCTTCCTCGGCAACCGGGGCGGTCTCTTCCACCTTGGCAACTGGGGCGCTGTCGCGGCCTTCGGCGCTCAGACGTACGGACTTGTCCATCTTGCGGCGCTGGCGGCGCTCTTTCACCACTTCGCGCTCACGCTTCTCCTGCTTAGGCGCTTCCTGAGCAGCAGCGGCTACTTCAGCTTCGGCGGCGGCGGGCTCCAGATCCTTGCGACGACGACGCTGGCGGCTGGGTTGCTCCTGTTTCTCGTCGGTGCGGGCCTGCTGCTCGGACTGACGACGCTCCTGTCTTTCCTGAGACTTCTGGTCGTCACGACGGTCGTCACGGCGACGTCGGTCTTTACGTTCGCCTCGCTCCTGACGGTCACCGCGCTCCTGGCGTTCGCCGCGTTCCTGGCGCTCGCCACGCTCTTTGCGTTCGCCACGCTCTTTGCGGTCGCCGCGCTCTTTGCGCTCGCCGCGCTCTTTACGGTCGCCACGCTCTTTGCGGTCACCGCGCTCGCCACGACGGCGGTCGTTACGACGACGGTCGCTACGTTTACCGTCACGGGATTCTTTCTTCTCTTCCTGCTTCGGCTGCTCCTCTTCGCCGCCGAACAGGGACTTAAGGGCACCGGCCAGCTTGGTCAGCAGGGAGGGCTTCTCCTCCTCGGCCTTAGGCTGCTTATCCTTCTTCGGCTGAGGCTTGGCCTTTTCCTGCTTGGCCTTGGACTGCAGCTTCAGCTCTTCAGGCTTGGGCGCTTCCATGGCACGGATGGCGGGACGGTCGGCAACCTGCTTCTCCAGCTTGCGCGGCTCGTACAGCACCGGCTCTGGCGCTTCGGCAATCTTGTAGCTGGCCTCGGTGATGGTGTCATCCTTACGGTGACGCACCACGGTGTAGTGTGGGGTCTCCATGTGCGGATGAGGAATTACGTACACCTCAACCTTGTGACGCTCCTCGATGATGCGAATCGCCTTACGCTTTTCGTTCAGCAGGAAGGCGGCCACGTCGGTGGGCACCTGGGCTTCAATCTGGGCGGTGTTGTCCTTGATCGCTTCCTCCTCCATCAGGCGGAGGATGGACAGGGCCAGGGACTCGGTACCACGCACTACGCCCTGGCCGCTACAGCGGGGGCAGATGTGTGCGGAGGACTCACCCAGGGAGGGGCGCAGGCGCTGACGGGACATCTCCATCAGGCCGAAACGGGAGATGCGGCCAATCTGAACACGGGCGCGGTCCTGGCGAACGGCGTCACGCAGGCGGTTTTCCACCTCACGCTGATGGCGCACTGGGCCCATGTCGATAAAGTCGATGACCACCAGGCCACCCAGGTCGCGCAGGCGCAGCTGACGGGCGATCTCATCGGCGGCTTCCAGGTTGGTCTGCAGCGCGGTCTCTTCGATATCGCCACCCTTGGTTGCCCGGGCGGAGTTGATGTCGATGGCGGTCAGGGCCTCGGTGGGATCGATAACGATGGAACCACCGGAGGGCAGACGCACTTCACGCTGGAAAGCGGACTCAATCTGACTTTCGATCTGGTAGTGGGTAAACAGCGGCACTTCGGCCTTGTACTGCTTAACGCGGCTGACGTAGTCGGGGCGCACCAGGTTGATGTGCTGAACCGCTTCGTCGTAGATGCGGGGGTGATCCACCAGGATTTCGCCGATGTCACGGCGCAGGTAGTCACGGATGGCGCGCACAATCACGTTGCTTTCCTGGTGAATCAGGAAAGGAGCGGCACGGGACTGGGAGACCTCCTGGATCTTATCCCAGTGGTTCAGCAGAACCTTGAGATCCCACTCCAGCTCTTCGGCGGCTTTGCCGACGCCGGCGGTGCGAACAATCAGGCCCATGCCCTGAGGCACGGTCAGCTGGCTCAGGGCATCCTTGAGCTCGGTGCGCTCATCACCTTCGATGCGGCGGGAGATGCCACCGGCACGAGGGTTGTTGGGCATCAGAACCAGGTAGCTGCCAGCCAGGCTGATGAAGGTGGTCAGGGCCGCGCCCTTGCTGCCACGCTCCTCTTTGTCCACCTGAACGATCACTTCCTGGCCCTCTTTGATCACCTCTTTGATGTTGGGGCGACCTTGGAAGGAGTAACCTTCGGGGAAGTACTCGCGGGCGATCTCTTTCAGGGGAAGGAAGCCGTGACGCTCTGAGCCGTAGTCCACGAAGGCGGCTTCCAGAGAGGGCTCTACTCGGGTGATTTTACCCTTGTAGATGTTGGCTTTTTTCTGCTCATGGCCTGGTGCTTCAATATCCAGGTCGTACAAACGTTGCCCATCAACCAGGGCAACACGCAACTCTTCGGATTGAGTTGCGTTGATCAACATTCTTTTCATTTTGGGTGGTCCAATTTTCCATTGGTCACCGCTTTCAGGTCGAGCGTCGGCTGCACCGGCGCCCCAGAATCAATTTTTAGGCAGTCTCACGACTGGTTGACCGGGGCTTTGCCCATCAACACATCAGGTTACTTGGGGGGTTGGCTGCGGGCACGCCGCAGATGCTCTGTCTCAACCCCGGTTCACTTTGCTGTGCAGCTTACAACTGCTGCCGCAGCGCCATAGGGCGTTGCGGCCGAAATTCTATCCCGGTACGTCACCGGACGGAGGACCTGAAACGGTTTCCGATTTTGCATTCCTGTTTAGGGGGGTCAACTGCTCGGTTGGAGGTTCGTGCCGGTCCTATGGCAGGAGAGAGTTCCTCACTGTCCCGGACCTGGCATCGAAGGTCTTATCTATAAAAACCGATAGCAGGACCAAATCTGTGCAGACGCGCTAAAAATTCAACTTTTAGTCAAGCTGCAACGGCAAGAATATAGCAACTTACGCCTCTTGCGGCAATCAACATTCTCCATATTGTCCGCCTGAGTGCGAATAGGTGTACAATGGCGCCCATGACTGATTCATCACAGAGTAATTCACCCAAGGTGCAATGGGTGACCGTGGAGCCCGACTACGAGGGCCAGCGGATTGATAACTTTTTGCGCACTTTCCTCAAAGGGGTTCCTAAAAGTCTTATTTATCGACTGCTTCGCAAAGGTGAGGTCCGGGTCAACAAGAAACGGATCAAGCCCGAGTACAAGTTGCAGGCCGGTGACCAGCTGCGGATCGCCCCCATTCGAGTATCTGAAAAGTCTCAGCAGGACAATCTGCCCTCGGCCAAGCTCACCAAGGTGGCTCAGCTGGAGGAGTGCATCGTCTATGAGGACAAGTTGATCCTGGTGATCAACAAACCCTCCGGCATTGCGGTGCACGGTGGCAGCGGTGTGAACTTCGGCGTCATCGAAGCCCTGCGGGCATTGCGGCCCAAGGAGAAGAACCTGGAGCTGGTGCATCGGCTGGACCGGGCCACCTCAGGCCTGCTGATGCTGGCCAAGCGCCGCAGCGCCCTCAAGCATATGCAGGACCAGCTGCGCAGCAAGACCATGAAGAAGCAGTACCTGGCGCTGGTGAAGGGCAAATGGCAGGACAGAGACCGGGTGGTCAATGAGCCGCTGCTGAAGAACACCCTCAACTCCGGTGAGCGCATGGTGCGGGTCAGCGGCGAAGGCAAGCCGTCTGAGACCCGTTTCCGGGTGCTGGAGCGCTTTGGCTCAGACGCCACCTTGGTGGAGGCCAGCCCCATCACCGGCCGTACCCACCAGATTCGGGTGCACACCCAGTGCAAGGGCCACCCCATCGCCTGTGACGACCGCTACGGTGACGACGGCTTCGACCGCACCATGAAGGGCAAGGGGCTGAACCGTTTGTTCCTCCATGCCCATAAGCTGCGCTTCCTCCATCCGGGGGAGGAGGTCACCATGGAGCTGGAAGCGCCTCTGGAGCCCAAGCTGCAGAAGCTGATCAAGCAGATGAAGTCTGAGGGGGGCGCATGAGCCAGTGCGATCTGGTGATCTTCGATTGGGACGGCACCCTGATGGATTCGGTGGACCGCATCGTCGACAGCTGGCAGCGCGCCTGCAGTGAGCTGTCCATGGCGGTGAACTGTGCCGAGTCGGTCCGCTCCATCATCGGCCTCTCCATCGAGTCCGCCATCGACACCCTGGTGCCGGATATGGCGCCTGAGCGGGTGGAGCCCTTTATCCAGGCTTATCGCAGCTGGTACCTGGAGCGCTCCGATGTGCCTACGCCCCTGTTTGACGGTGCCGAGGCGCTGCTGCATGAACTCAAGGGGCAGGGCTATCAGTTGGCGGTGGCCACAGGTAAGGGGCGCCAGGGCCTGGAGCGGGTGCTGGATGTGTCTGGACTGCGACCTCTGTTCGACGCCAGCCGTACCCCCAGCGAGGCGGCCTCCAAGCCTCACCCTGACATGATCCTGCAGTTGTGCGGCGAGCTCAATTGCCAGCCGGGCAGGGCGGTGATGGTTGGGGATGCCCTGTTCGATCTGGAGATGGCCAACCGCGCCGGTGCCATCGGCGTGGGGGTTTCTTACGGTGCGGGCTCTGTTGATGTTCTTCGTTCCGCCTCGCCTAAGGGGATCATCCATCACCCCATGGAGCTGCTTGAACTGCTCTGATGCTGCCAAAAGGGGAGTTGGCGCAAAGATATTGTGGGTATTTTTCGATTGAGGCAATCGAGTTACCCGACAAAAAACAGGTCGCTGACTGCCCATCAGGCATAAAAAAACCCGGAACCAGGTTCCGGGTTTTTCTGTTTTTAGCGGTTAGTCTCTGTCAGACAGCTCGGCGTAATCGCGCTTTTCGGCACCTGTGTAGAGCTGGCGAGGACGACCAATCTTGTGGCCTGGCTGGCTCAGCATCTCCTGCCAGTGGGCAATCCAGCCCACGGTACGGGACAGGGCGAAGATCACGGTGAACATGGAGGTCGGAATACCGATGGCCTTCATGATGATGCCGGAGTAGAAGTCGACGTTGGGGTAGAGCTTCTTCTCGACGAAGTAGGGGTCTTCCAGCGCAATGCGCTCCAGCTCCATGGCCACGTCCAGCAGCGGATCATTGATGTCCAGCTCTTTCAGCACTTCGTGACAGGTTTCGCGCATCACGGTAGCGCGGGGGTCGAAGTTCTTGTACACCCGGTGGCCGAAGCCCATCAGGCGGAACGGGTCCTCCTTGTCCTTGGCACGGGCGATGAACTCAGGGATACGGTCAACGGTACCGATCTCCGCCAGCATCTCCAGGCAGGCTTCGTTGGCGCCGCCGTGGGCGGGTCCCCACAGGGAGGCCACACCGGCCGACACACAGGCGAAGGGGTTGGCACCGGAGGAGCCGGCCAGTCGCACCGTGGAGGTGGAGGCGTTCTGCTCGTGGTCCGCATGCAGAATGAAGATGCGGTCCATGGCGCGTTCCACCACAGGGTTCACCTGGTAATCTTCACAGGGCACAGAGAACATCATGTGCAGGAAGTTACCGGCGAAGGAGAGGTCGTTGCGTGGATACACGAATGGCTGGCCAAGGTTGAACTTGTAGGCCATGGCCGCCAGGGTCGGCATCTTGGAGATCAGGCGGTAGGCGCAGATCTCACGGTGTTTGGGGTCGTTCACATCCAGGGAGTCGTGGTAGAAGGCGGACAGAGCGCCAACCACACCACAGAGGATCGCCATGGGATGGGCATCGCGACGGAAACCTTTAAAGAAGGTGGAGATCTGCTCGTGGACCATGGTGTGGTAGGTCACTGTTTTTTCGAACTTCTCCAGCTGCGCCTTGCTGGGCAGCTCACCGAACAGCAATAGATAGCAGACTTCTATATAACTGGAGCGGGTGGCCAGTTGGTCTATGGGGTAGCCGCGGTGCAGCAGCACGCCCTTGGCGCCATCGATGTACGTGATCGCAGACTCACAGGAAGCGGTTGCCATAAAGCCCGGGTCGAAAGTGAAGTACCCATGCTTGCCCAGCGAGCTGATGTCGATTACATCATGGCCTGCGGTGCCCTGTTTGATAGGCAGTTCCACCGCTTCCTGGCCTGGAACCTGGAGTGTGGCTTTAGATTCAGCCATACCGTGTTCTCCTTACTACATTCTTGTTATCTATCCGTAACGTCCGTCCCATTTTAAGAGACAGCAATCACAAAAATCAATTGCCTGGTCGGATGTTTAATCGAAATTGCTTCACTTTCATGCACTTTTGGACGCTATTCACAGCTCACTGCCGGTTCGGATGGATCTGTGTGGCAAATCTCAGAAATTGGCAAAATGTGATGTTTGTAATCAAAAACAGCGCTATGTATACTGGGCCCGGGCCGCTGAAAAGAGGCAGTAGAGCGGTGAGGTCATGCGGAATTTTCCAGCAATCACTCGGCTAAAATATTGCCTATTTTCTGTTTAAAACGCCTACCTAGGAGTAGGGACGGACGTCCCAATTTCGGTGGAAATAACAAAAAGTGCTCAATGGAGCTGAGTGAGCAGCTGTGAATAAGCAAAGACCTGTGTACCTGGATTTGAGTCAGATCCAGTTTCCCGCCACGGCGATTGCGTCGATTTTGCATCGCGTCAGTGGTGTCATCACCTTCGTCGCCCTCGCCATCCTGCTATGGCTACTGGCCACGTCCCTGAGCAGTGCTCAAGGATTTGCCCAGGTTCAATCCTACTTCCAGACGTTTTTCGTCAAATTCATCGTATGGGGAATCCTCACCGCACTGGCGTATCATGCCATCGGCGGCATTCGTCACCTGTTCCAGGACCTGGGACACTTTGAAGAGATGGAGTCCGGTAACGCGTCCGCCAAGGTCAGCTTTGCCATTACTCTGGTGGTATCCGTTCTGGCAGGAGTCTGGTTATGGTAAAGAATGCCGCGACATTTGGACGCAGCGGCGTCCAGGATTTCGTTCTGATTCGAGCCAGCGCCCTGGTGATGTTGGCCTACGTTCTGTTTCTGGTGGGTTACCTGGTGACCTCCCCCTCACTGACGTTTGACACCTGGCAGGGGCTGTTCGCTTCTGTGGGCATGAAAGTTTTCACCCTTTTGGCGCTGTTCAGCGTATTGATTCACGGGTGGATTGGTATGTGGCAGGTGGCCACCGACTACATCAAGCCCGCCAAGCTTCGTGCTTTTATCCTGTTTGCGATCAACGTTGTCCTGCTGGCCTACCTGGCCACCGGTGTTGTTATTCTGTGGGGTGTGTAAGTGAGTATTCCAGTACGCGAATTTGACGCTATCGTCATTGGTGCCGGCGGCGCAGGCATGCGCGCAGCACTGCAGATTTCTCAGGAGGGCAAATCCTGTGCCCTGCTGTCCAAAGTATTTCCGACCCGTTCCCACACCGTGTCCGCCCAGGGTGGCATCACGGTGGCGCTGGGCAATGCCCACGAAGACAACTGGGAATGGCACATGTACGACACCGTCAAGGGTTCCGACTACATCGGAGACCAGGACGCCATCGAGTACATGTGTAAGACCGGTCCTGAAGCCATCATCGAGATGGAGAACATGGGCCTGCCTTTCAGCCGTTTCGACAATGGCAAGGTGTACCAGCGCCCCTTCGGCGGCCAATCCAAGAACTTCGGTGGTGAGCAGGCGGCCCGCACCGCAGCCGCAGCGGACCGTACCGGCCACGCCCTGCTGCACTGTCTGTACCAGCAGAACGTCAAGAACAAGACCGAAGTCTACTCCGAGTGGTACGCCCTGGATCTGGTGAAGAACCAAGACGGTGCCGTGGTCGGTGCCACCGCCATCGACATCGAAACCGGTGAGATTGTGTTCTTCAAGGCCAAGGCCACCGTGCTGGCCACCGGCGGCGCCGGTCGCATCTACGCTTCCACCACCAACGCCCACATCAACACCGGTGACGGTGTCGGCATGGCCCTGCGTGCCGGTGTTCCGGTTCAGGACATGGAGATGTGGCAGTTCCACCCCACCGGCATCGCCGGCGCCGGGGTACTGGTGACCGAAGGGTGTCGTGGTGAAGGCGGCTATCTGCTGAATAAAGATGGTGAGCGCTTCATGGAGCGTTACGCCCCCAACGCCAAGGACCTGGCCGGACGTGACGTGGTGGCCCGTTCCATCATGACCGAGATCCGTGAAGGCCGAGGCTGTGACGGCCCCTGGGGTCCACACGCCAAGCTGAAGCTGGACCACCTGGGTGAAGAGGTACTGGAGTCCCGTCTGCCGGGCATCTGTGAACTGTCCCGTACCTTCGCTCACGTTGATCCTGTGAAGGAGCCGATTCCGGTGATTCCGACCTGTCACTACATGATGGGCGGGGTACCCACCAACGTGAACGGCCAGGTGATCGGCCTGGGCGACAAGCCGGTTCAGGGTCTGTTTGCCGTGGGTGAGATCGCCTGCGTATCGGTACATGGTGCCAACCGCCTGGGCGGCAACTCCCTGCTGGATCTGGTGGTCTTTGGTCGCGCGGCCGGTAAGCACCTGGGTGAAACCCTGGCGGCTCAGACCGAAGCACGCGATGCGTCCGAGTCCGACATCGATGCCTCCCTGGCGCGCCTCAACCGTTGGGAGAGCAACCAGAGCGGCGAGGATCCCAACCAGATCCGCAAGGACCTGCAGAACTGCATGCAGCTCAACTTCTCCGTATTCCGTCAGGGCGACGCCATGGCGGAAGGCCTCAAGGAGCTCAAGACCATCAAGGCCCGTCTGGAGAACGCCAAGCTCAACGATCGCTCCAAGGCGTTCAACACCAACCGCATCGAGTGCCTGGAACTGGACAACCTGATGGAAACCGCGCTGGCCACTGCCGAGGCGGCCAACTTCCGCACCGAGAGCCGCGGCGCCCACTCCCGTGAAGATTTCACCGAGCGGGATGACGGCAACTGGCTGTGCCACTCCCTGTATGACCCCATCACAGGTGAGATGTCCAAGCGCGATGTGAACATGACGCCCAAGCTGCGGGAAGCCTTCCCGCCCAAGAAGCGTACCTACTAAGGAGGGACAGGGAATGAGTTTGCAAGTTTCTGTCTACCGCTATAACCCGGAGACTGACGCCAAGCCCAGCATGCAGGATTACACCCTGGACCTGCCGGAAGGCAAGGACATGATGGTGCTGGACGTGCTGATGATGCTCAAGGAGCAGGATCCCGGCCTGACCTTCCGCCGCTCCTGCCGTGAAGGCGTGTGTGGCTCCGACGGCCTCAACATGAACGGTAAGAACGGCCTGGCCTGTATCACCCCCATCTCTGCCTTCAACGGCAAGAAGCTGGTGATTCGTCCGCTGCCCGGCATGCCGGTGATCCGCGACCTGGTGGTGGATCTCAGCCTGTTCTACAAGCAGTACGAGAAGGTGAAGCCCTACCTTATCAATGACGATAAGAACCCGGGCCGCGAGCACCTGCAATCCCCGGAAGAGCGTGAAAAGCTCGATGGACTGTATGAGTGCATCCTGTGCGCCTGCTGCTCCACCGCCTGCCCCTCCTTCTGGTGGAACCCGGACAAGTTTGTCGGCCCCAGTGGCCTGTTGCACGCCTACCGCTTCCTGGTGGACAGCCGCGACACCGCCACCGACGAACGCCTGGCAGAGCTGGACGACGCCTTCAGCGTGTTCCGTTGCCACGGCATCATGAACTGCGTGAACGTTTGCCCCAAGGGTCTGAACCCCACCAAGGCGATCGGTCACATCAAGTCAATGTTGCTGCAACGGGCGGTGTAATGATGCAACGCGTTGTTTATCGTTGTATTTAATATCAAGGTCACCTCTTCGGCTGCGAAGAGCGTGACCTTTTTGTATAGTGCTCTAACGCCCCGAATCGATAAATTACGACTAAAGGGCAGTGGTAAAAACAATAACAATGCCTTAGAAAGGCAACAGGTATAACCAGGCTTGGTTGATAAAGGAATACAGATGCAACAAGGCTCACTGCAGGACTGGCTGGACAGCTCCCATCTAGCCGGTGCCAACGCAAGTTACATCGAAGAGCTGTACGAACTCTACCTGGACGAACCAGAAGAGGTATCGCAACAGTGGCGTGACATCTTCGACCGGTTGCCCACCAACGGAGCGGGCCAGGAGGCGAATCACCGTCGCATCCAGGACTACTTCCGTCAGGTAGCCATGGAGCAGACCAGTTCGGTGAAGACCGCCGTCGACCCTGAACTGACCGCAAAGCAGGTTAAGGTCCTGCAGATCATCAACGCATACCGCTTCCGTGGCCATCAGGCCGCCGACCTGGATCCCCTGGGTCTGTGGAAGCGTGACCCTGTCCCCGAACTGACCCCAGAATTCCACGGTCTCACCGACACCGACATGGAGCGCGAATTCAACATCGGCTCCTACGCCTCGGCCAGCGGTGACACCATGAAGCTGTCCAAGTTGCTGGACGCACTGAAGGCCACCTATTGTGGGTCCATCGGTGCCGAGTACATGCACATCACCTCCACCGAGGAGAAGCGATGGATTCAGCAGCGCCTGGAGCCCACCTCCGGCAAAGCCAGCTTCGACAGCGAACACAAGAAACGGATCCTGGCTGGCCTCAACGCCGCCGAAGGCCTGGAGAAATACCTGGGGGCCAAGTTCCCCGGCGCCAAACGCTTCTCCCTGGAGGGCGGTGATGCCCTGATCCCCATGATGCGCGAGCTCATCTACCGCGCCGGTCACCACGACACCAAAGAGGTGGTGGTGGGCATGGCGCACCGCGGCCGCCTCAACGTGCTGGTGAACGTACTGGGCAAGAAGCCCCAGGATCTGTTCGACGAGTTCGCCGGCAAGCACGACGAGACCCTGGGCAGTGGTGACGTGAAGTACCACCAGGGCTTCTCCTCCGACTTCGCCACTCCCAACGGCAACGTTCACCTGGCTCTGGCCTTCAACCCCTCTCACCTGGAGATCGTGAATCCGGTGGTGATGGGCTCGGTGCGCGCCCGTATGGACCGCCTCGGCTGTGAGAACGGCCAGAAGGTGATGCCGGTGACCATCCATGGCGACTCCGCCATCGCCGGTCAGGGTGTGGTGCAGGAAACCTTCAACATGTCCAAGACCCGCGGCTTCAGCGTAGGCGGCAGTGTGCGGGTAGTGGTCAACAACCAGGTGGGCTTTACCACCTCCAACCCGGAAGACACCCGCTCCACCGAGTACTGCACCGACATCGCCAAGATGGTGCAGGCCCCCATCTTCCACGTGAATGCGGACGACCCTGAAGCGGTGGCCTTCGTGGCGCAACTGGCGGTGGACTACCGCTATGAGTTTGGCCGCGACGTGGTGATTGATCTCATCTGCTACCGTCGACACGGTCACAACGAGGCGGATGAGCCCAATGCCACCCAGCCTCTGATGTACCAGAAGATCAAGAAGCACCCGACGCCACGCAAGGTGTACGCCGATCGCCTCATCGACAGCCAGGTGATGAGCCCGGAAGAGGTCACCGAGCAGATCAACGCCTACCGTGAACTGCTGGACCAGGGTGAGTGCGTGGTGCCCGAGTGGCGCACCATGGAAGCCCACTCCGTCGACTGGAGTCCCTTCCTGGGCCACGACTGGGACTCTGAGTACCAGTCCCAGGTGCCCATGCCGGAACTGACCGAACTGGCCAAGGCCATTTGTGATGTGCCCGAGTCCCACAAGCTGCAATCCCGGGTGGCCAAAACCTACAAGGATCGCCAGCTGATGGCGGCCGGTGAGAAGCCCCTGGATTGGGGTATGGCCGAGACCCTGGCCTACGCCACCCTGTTGGACAAAGGCACCCGAATCCGCCTGACCGGTCAGGATTCAGGCCGGGGCACCTTCTTCCACCGCCATGCGGTGCTGCACAACCAGGAGGATGCCACCACCTACATGCCGCTGCGCCACCTGCGCGATGACCAGGGCACCATTGAGATCTACGACTCGGTGCTCTCCGAGGAGGCGGTGCTGGCATTCGAATATGGCTACGCCACTGCCGAGCCGGCCACCCTGACCATGTGGGAAGCCCAGTTTGGCGACTTCGCCAACGGTGCCCAGGTGGTGATTGACCAGTTCTTAAGCTCAGGTGAGCAGAAGTGGGGCCGCCTGTGTGGCCTGACCATGCTGCTGCCACACGGCTATGAGGGCCAGGGACCGGAGCACTCCTCCGCCCGACTGGAGCGTTTCCTGCAGATGTGTGCCGACCACAACATGCAGGTGTGCGTGCCCTCGACGCCGGCCCAGGTGTACCACATGCTGCGCCGTCAGAGCGTGCGCCCCATGCGCCGCCCCCTGGTGGTGATGTCGCCCAAGTCTCTGCTGCGCCATCCTCTGGCGGTGAGCGACCTGGAGGAGCTGGCCAACGGCACCTTCCAGAACGTCATCGGCGAACTGGATGATCTGGATCCCAAGGCGGTGAACCGGGTGGTGTTCTGCTCCGGTAAGGTCTACTTCGACCTGCTGGAGAAGCGCCGTCGCAATGAGATTACCGACGTGGCCCTGGTTCGGGTCGAGCAGCTCTATCCCTTCCCCCATGAAGAGATGGCCAGGGTGCTCGAGGCTTATCAGCACGTGACCGATTTCGTCTGGTGCCAGGAGGAACCCCAGAACCAGGGGGCCTGGTACTCCAGTCAGCACCATTTCTGGCAGGCGATCCCCTCCGGGGCAAACCTGACTTACGCGGGCCGCCAGGCCTCCGCGGCACCGGCGGTGGGGTACCCCTCTGTCCATAACAAACAACAACAGGCGCTGGTGAATGCCGCCCTGAATATTGAAGAATAATTGCACAAGGAAAGGTTCAGATGAGCATCGAAATTAAAGTCCCCGTACTGCCAGAGTCAGTCGCCGATGCCTCCATTGCCACATGGCACGTCCAGCCCGGTGAAAGCGTCAGCCGCGACCAGAACCTGGTGGACATCGAAACCGACAAAGTGGTACTGGAAGTGGTGGCGCCGGAAGACGGCACCATCAGCGAGATCATTCACGCCGAGGGTGACACCGTCCTGGCGGAGCAGGTGATCGCCATGTTCAAGGCCGGCGCCGCCCCCGGTGCCGAAGTGACCAAAGAGGAAGCCCAGGCCAAGGCGGAAGCCCCTGCAGCCGAAGAGGCCGACGCCAATGATGCGCTCAGCCCCTCAGTGCGTCGCCTGATTGCCGAGCACAACCTGGACGCCGCCCAGATCAAGGGCACCGGCGTTGGCGGCCGCATCTCCAAAGAGGATGTGGAAGCCTTCCTCAAATCCAAGCCCGCCGCCGCGCCGGCTGCTGCCGAGTCTGCGCCTGCGGTTGAGCTCAATGGCCGCACCGACAAGCGCGTGCCCATGACCCGGCTGCGTAAGCGCATCGCCGAGCGTCTGCTGGATGCCAAGAACTCCACCGCCATGCTGACCACCTTCAACGAGGTCAACATGAAGCCCATTATGGAGTTGCGCAAGCAGTACCAGGACATCTTCGAGAAGCGCCATGGCATCCGCCTGGGCTTCATGTCCTTCTATGTGAAGGCGGTGGTGGAAGCCCTGAAGCGCTACCCCCAGGTGAACGCCTCCCTGGACGGCGACGACATGGTCTACCACAACTACTTCGATATCAGCATCGCCGTGTCCACCCCACGCGGCCTGGTGACCCCGGTTCTGCGTGACGCCGACAAGCTGTCCGTGGCCGAGATCGAGAAGGGCATCAAGGAGCTGGCCATCAAGGGCCGTGACGGCAAGCTGACCGTCGAGGAGCTCTCCGGTGGCAACTTCACCATCACCAACGGTGGTGTGTTCGGCTCGCTGATGTCCACCCCCATCATCAACCCGCCTCAGAGCGCCATCCTGGGGATGCACGCCATCAAGGATCGCCCCATGGCGGTCAATGGTCAGGTTGAGATCCTGCCGATGATGTACCTGGCGCTCTCCTATGACCACCGCGTCATCGACGGCAAAGAGTCCGTGGGCTTCCTGGTGACCATCAAGGAGCTGCTGGAAGATCCGACGCGCCTGCTGTTGGACATCTAATACCAAAATGCGACCGCACCGGATTACTGGTGCGGTCACCCCATGCCTGGTCGGAATACGACTGGAATAACAAGACGTTATATGGATAGAACATATGAATCTGCATGAGTATCAAGCTAAGCAGCTGTTCGCTGAGTATGGCCTGCCCGTGTCTGAGGGCTACGCCTGTGACACCCCTCAGGAAGCTGCCGAAGCCGCCGATAAGATTGGCGGTGACAAGTGGGTCGTTAAGTGCCAGGTGCACGCCGGTGGCCGTGGTAAGGCCGGTGGTGTGAAGCTGGCGTCCAGCAAGGATGAGATCCGCGAGTTCGCTCAGAACTGGCTGGGCAAGAATCTGGTGACCTACCAGACCGACGCCAACGGCCAGCCCGTGGCCAAGATCCTGGTGGAATCCTGCACCGACATCGCCAATGAACTGTACCTGGGCGCCGTGGTTGACCGTGGCACCCAGCGCATCGTCTTTATGGCCTCCACCGAGGGTGGCGTAGAGATTGAGAAGGTGGCGGAAGAGACCCCCGAGCTGATCCACAAGGCCGCCATCGATCCCCTGGTGGGCCCTCAGCCTTACCAGGGCCGTGAGCTGGCGTTCAAACTGGGCCTGAAGGGTGACCAGATCAAGCAGTTCACCAAGATCTTCATGGGCCTGGGCCAAATGTTCCTGGACCTGGATTTCGCTCTGCTGGAGATCAACCCTCTGGTGATCACCGACCAGGGCGACCTGCACTGCCTGGATGGCAAGATCAACATTGACTCCAATGCTCTGTACCGTCAATCCTCCATCCGCGAGCTGCACGATCCTTCCCAGGAAGACGCCCGTGAAGCTCACGCGGCTCAGTGGGAGCTGAACTACGTGGCCCTGGACGGCAGCATCGGCTGCATGGTGAACGGCGCCGGTCTGGCCATGGGCACCATGGACATCGTCAACCTGCACGGCGGCCAGCCTGCCAACTTCCTGGACGTGGGTGGCGGCGCCACCAAGGAGCGCGTTACCGAAGCGTTCAAGATCATCCTGTCCGACGCCAACGTGAAGGCGGTACTGGTGAACATCTTCGGCGGTATCGTACGTTGTGACCTGATTGCCGACGGCATCATCGGTGCCGTGGAAGAGGTGGGCGTAGAGGTGCCTGTGGTTGTTCGCCTGGAGGGCAACAACGCCGAGCTGGGCCAACAGCGCCTGGCCGAGTCTGGTCTGAATATCATCGCTGCCACCAGTCTGACCGACGCCGCGCAGCAAGTAGTGAAAGCCGCGGAGGGTCAGTAATGAGCGTTCTTATCAATAAAGACACCAAGGTGATCTGCCAGGGCTTTACCGGCGGTCAGGGGACCTTCCACTCCGAGCAGGCCATTGCCTACGGTACTCAGATGGTGGGCGGCGTGTCTCCAGGCAAGGGTGGCACCACCCACCTGGGTCTGCCCGTGTTCAACACCGTACGCGAAGCGGTAGAGGCCACAGGCGCCACCGCCACCGTCATCTATGTGCCAGCGCCCTTCTGTAAGGATGCCATCCTGGAAGCCATCGATGCCGGTATCGAGCTGATCGTCACCATCACCGAAGGCATCCCGACTCTGGACATGCTGGAAGTGAAGGTGAAGCTGGACCAGGCAGGCGTGCGCATGATTGGCCCCAACTGCCCCGGCGTCATCACCCCCGGCGAGTGCAAGATCGGCATCATGCCCGGTCACATCCACAAGCCTGGCAAGGTGGGCATCGTCTCCCGCTCCGGCACCCTGACCTATGAAGCGGTTAAGCAGACCACCGACGAAGGCTTCGGCCAGTCCACCTGTGTGGGCATCGGCGGTGACCCAATCCCAGGCTCCAACTTCATCGACGTGCTGGAGATGTTCGAGAAGGATCCGGCCACCGAAGCCATCGTGATGATCGGTGAGATTGGTGGTACCGCGGAAGAGGAGGCGGCCGCCTTCATCAAGGCCAACGTCACCAAGCCAGTGGTCTCCTACATCGCCGGTGTGACCGCACCTCCGGGCAAGCGTATGGGCCACGCCGGCGCCATCATTGCCGGTGGTAAGGGTACCGCCGACGAGAAGTTTGCCGCCCTGGAAGACGCCGGTGTGAAGACCGTGCGCTCCCTGGCCGAGATCGGTTCCGCCCTGCGCGAAATCACCGGTTGGTAATGCCAGTTTCATTAGGTAGATGTTCAATCTAATGCGACGAAGAAATTGTTCCAATCAAGGCGTAAGACGCCGCTGCTAGTGGCCCTAACAGCCAGTCTTACAACGCAGAGTGGGACAATTTAAGCCAGCAGTAGTGAACAGATATTTAGTGAAATTGGTATCATCTGAATCGTGTCGGTGCTCACTCACTGACCGGTACAGAGGCGGGCCCCGAAAGGGGCCCGTTTTTTTGTGCGCGCTCCGCAGCCGCAGATCCGCTTATAACTCATTCCAAGGGATTTCAAAGGGCTAGCCAGGTCGGGCCTAAACTTAAGGGTGAGACCTCTTCTACAGCGCCTTAGGGGCGAGGGGGTAGCATGAGCAAGACTGTGGAACAGGTATTGTCGGCCAACGCCGACTATGTATCGGAATTTGGAGAAAAAAGTGACTTAGCTATGCCTCCAGCGAGACAGTTTGCCATCTTGACCTGCATGGATGCCCGGCTGGACCCGGCCAAGTTTGCCGGACTGGCGGAGGGGGACGCCCACGTCATCCGTAATGCCGGCGGCCGCGCCAGCGACGACGCCATCCGCTCTCTGGTGATCTCCTACAAGCTGCTGGGCACTCGGGAGTGGTTTGTCATCCACCATACCGACTGCGGCATGGAGACCTTCACCAGCGAGGTGATGGGAGAACTGCTGTCCGGCAGCCTGAACACCGCCTCATTCACCAAAGGCGGCTGGCAGGACAGCAAGGCCGGGGGCGGTACAGTAGAGGGTAAGTACATCAACTGGCTGACCTTCAAAGACAACGCCACCAGTGTGGTGGAGGATGTCAGCCGAATCCGGCAAAGCCCCATGGTGCCGGCCACCATCCCTATCTATGGCTACATCTACGACTGTGCCAGCGGTGAGCTACTAGAGGTGCCTGAGGCGACAGAGGCGGGCAGGGCGGCGTAGCGGCCGGCTCAGGGCCGGATACGCCGTCCTGGGGACCGGGCTACTGACAGGTGCCCGGACCGGCGCTAAACGCCTTTAGGTGCGCCTGCGCTTGCTCCAGTGATGCCTCATCGGCACAGGCGACCAGGCTCTGCCAGGTCGCGGTCTTGGGGCAGCGGCGAAAGTTCATGGAACACTCCCGTCCCTGGGCCTGGCTGACCGGCGTGGCGTAGTAGGAAGGGGAGACAAACAGGCCGGCCAGTTTGTCCATCTCGGTTGCATCAGCAGCAAACTGCAAGCCGGTGGGCGCAGAGATGCGCTTATCGGTGAGATCCAGAATCAAAGAGTGGCCATCCAGTGGGCTCAGCCGGTACAGGGCCTGCAGCCTTCCCTGGGCATCGTGCATCTCCAAGACTTTGTACTCCTCCTGGATCCGCTGGGACACCAGTGCCAATGCCGCGTCTTTGGGCCGGGTCAGCCCATAGGTCTCTTTTACTACACCGGACAGATTGGACTGGGTTGCTTGTGGGTCGGCGACCCGCCCGTCGACAGACCAGAGTTGAGTGTGAACCCGAGTATTCAGGTGGGCGGTCAGCACAGCTTCCGGCAGCGTGCCTATGAGGGCGGCGATCTGCTCAGGGGATGTGCGCTGGCACTGATTGCAATTCACCACCAGCTTGATGCCCTGGCGAATCACCGGCTTGCCATTGAGCTCAAGAGTGCGGGTGTAGAACTGGAAGCGGGCATGGTCGTTGCCCTCGACGTCATGGACACGAAACACATCTTTGTAGCCGTGAGAGTCGCACCCCTCGAGGCGCTGGCGCTTTTGCCACTGACTGGTGCAGTGCTCTAACGCCTCAGTCACGCTCATTTCGTTGAGCTTTTGCGAGTGGACATGGCTGCTGAACAGCAGAGCGAGGCCCAAAATCCATTTTCCTGGCATAACGTCTCCTTGTTGCGCCAATTGGCTAATGCCGTGTTCGGGCTTTACCCTATTTTGTTGTGCCTAAGCTGTCAATGGCGCGGGCTGGCGGAGGGGCAGGAGCAAACCGGTCGCCAGACCCTTTAGGGAGATGGCAGAAAAAAAGCTTGCCTGGGCAAGCTTTGTTACGGGAAATAGGGGAAACCTTAGCGCACAAAGAAATCCATTCTCACCTTGGTGGTGGCCGCTACCGGCTGGCCATCCTGGAACTTGGGGGCGTAGCGCCACTTCTTCACCGCTTTCTTGGTCTCTTTGATAAAGTCCTTGTGGCCCTGGCTGTCGAGCACCTCCATGTCGGTCACAAAGCCCTGTTTGTCTATGGTGATGTCCAGCACGACAGAGCCCTTCTTACCGCGCTTGAGGGCGGCCGGTGTCCATCTTGGCTCCTGACGAAAAAGTGGTTTCTGCTCCTGGTTGTTGTCCCAGGGTTTCATCTGGGCGATGGCCAGACAGTGAGCGGTGGCATCGTCGCTGCGACCGCTCTGCTCCAGCAGGGGGACCAGGCGGGAGTGGGCGGCCAGGGCATAGGGGTGGCTGTACTCCAGCACATCCAGCAGTTCGATGACGGTGCTGAAATGCTCAATGGCCGCCTCTTTTTTGCGGAACCCGTCGGCCCACAGGCCGTTGAGGTACTCCGCCTCGACCCGCTCCAGGGTTTCCTTGGGGGCCTTCTCTTGGATGATCTCCAGGGCGTCACTGGCCAGGTTGCGGCCCTTTCTGGCCAGTTGGCTGTCGCGCATGCAGATGCGTGATGCTTCCAGCATCAGATTGGCGTAGGCCAGGGAATCTTCCGTATAGATCTCTTCACCGAGGGCGAGCAGAGCGCTGAGGTGGCTCTTACGATGGTCGAAATCCTTTTCGACCAGCCGAGCATAGATCTCCAGCAGCTTTTCACTCTGACTGCCATAGGCTTTTTTGTAGCTCTTTAAAGCCTGTTTAAGCAGGGAGGCCGCTTCGTCTTGCTCGTCGGGGGGCAGTTGCTTGGCCAGGTTGATACCCAGGTTGGCGTAGTCGACCGAGTCGACATCATAGAGGTCGGCACCCAGCCGATAGGCTTCCCGGGCATGGACCAGGGCGGCCTGTGTGTCCTTGGCGGCAATCGCCTGCTGGTAAGCGTGGTAAGCCTGGTCAAATGCCGAGGTCTCGGACGCGGCTTGCAGGGGCAGGCTCAGGCTCAGTGCCAGGGCTCCGATGAGTAGGGAACGGTTCATGGTGACGTCCTTGTTTTAGGATTAGCTGGAAAATATTAAATAAATTCAGTCGAATGTAAAGAGAATCCACTGCTGGAACGGTTTGGTCCGGCAGAGTAAAAAGTTCCTTTTCTCTGCAACTTTTTTTGGGGTTTGCGCGCTATCTAGCAGAGTTGCCGCAAAAGCTGGTCCCAAGCGCTCATCACTGCTTTAATTGCACCAATAGCTCACTGAAATCCATACAAGGGATGAACATGTTTAAGACTTTGGTTAAGGCAGCCAGCACTGCGATTCTGGCTCTGGGTATGGCTGCGGCAGCGCACGCGGGCCAACTGCACACTGGCGAAGTGGTGGAGACCATGAACGCCGGCGGTTACACCTATGTGCAGATCAAGGAAGAGGGCAAGCTGGTGTGGGCCGCCGCGCCAGAGACCAAGGTGCAAAAGGGTGACAAGGTGGAGTTTGACGAGCAGATGAACCTGCCAAGCTTCGAAAGCAAGAGCCTGAAGCGCACCTTCTCTCCCATCATCTTCGCCGGCAAGATTGTGGTGAAGTAAGGCCAGACCGGCTGAAAAAAACGGGGTCCTGTGGGACCCCGTTTCTGTTTGTGCTGCGCCCTTTTAGGCGCGGCGCTGGCGGAAGGCGTGGGCGCCCAGACGCTTGAAGGTGCCGGCCACCGCCAGCCAGGCCGACAGGTTGGGTTTGGGGGCCTTGCCGCGGCCCATGCGCTCCAACTGGAACTCATACCAGGTGATCCCCAGCATTGCCATGGCGTCCACCCCTTTAAAGCCGGTGGTGGGCTCCTTGAAGCGTATCTCAAACTCCTTATCGGCCATGGCGCGGTTGGGCATGTCCGGCATCACCGACAGCGGCCGTGCCAGGCCCACCATATCGACGGCGCCGCTGGCCAGGGCCTGGTTCATGCCTCGGCTGCTGCGGAAACCGCCGGTGACCACCAGGGGCACGGACACCCGGCTGCGTACCTGTTCGGCGTACTCCAGGAAGTAGGCCTCCCTTGCCTTGGTGGAGGCTTTGCGGTTGCCGGACATCATCGCCGGCGCCTCGTAGGTGCCGCCGGAGATCTCAATCAGGTTGATCCCCTCCGCTTCCAGGGCTGCCACCACCGCCATGGACTCCTCTTCGCTGAAGCCGTCCTTCTGGAAATCTGCCGAGTTCAGCTTGATGCCCACGGGGTATTCATCGCCCACCTCGGCGCGAATGGCCCGGTAGACCTCCAGCACGAAACGCATCCGTTTCCGGGCATCCCCTCCCCACTCATCCTCTCGCTGGTTGTGGCGAGGCGACAGGAACTGACTCACCAGGTAGCCGTGGGCGCCGTGGATCTGCACGCCGTCGAATCCGCTCTCTTTGGCCAGGCGGGCGGCGGTGGCGAAGGCACCAATGGTCCGGGCTATCTCGTCGCCGGTCATCGCCCTTGGGGTATTGAAGGATTTCTCCAGGCCGCCGCCCAGGGGGATGGCGGAGGGGGCGAGAGGTTCCTTGCTGAGCATGGCGGGGATCTGTTTGCCGGGATGGTTCAGTTGCATCCAGATCTGACTGCCGTTGCTCCTGCCGGCCTCGGCCCAGGCGCGAAAGGCGTCCAGATCACTCTGCGCATCCAGCACCACGTTGGCGGGTTCACCCAGGGCGGTTCTGTCCACCATCACATTACCGGTCATGGAGAGGCCGATGCCGCCGTCGGCCCAGGTGCGGTACAACCGGGGCAGGGCGGAGGTGGGGTTGTGGTTGCGATCGCCCAACTGTTCGCTCATGGCGGATTTGAACAGGCGGTTGCTGACCTGCAGCTGTGGGGTCAGTTGCAGCGGGGTGGAAATATCAGTCATCCATTTCTCCTATTAGACCGGTCGTCTACAAATGATCTCTAAAAAAGCGCAGCCTGTGCTGCGCCGGGTATTTGTTGGGGTTAGCGCAAGATGACCTTGAGCATCAACTCCATATCATTGCGCAGTTCTTCAGTACTGCCTTTGAGCTTGACGTGCAGCAGGCCCCCCTGCCATCGATCCCAGAACAGCCTGGCCATCTGTTCGGCGGTCAAGTCCTGTCGAACCTCTTTGCGTTGCTGGGCTTCTTCGAACTGCTGAGTCAGCCAGCCCTGCCACAGGGTCCAGCCCTGGAGCATCACCTGGGTGCACAGCTCGCTCTGGCCGCCTATCTCTGCGGTCAGATTGCCGAGCATGCAGCCCTTGGTCAGCCCCTCCTGCTCCAGTCGGGCCAGACTCAGGTCTATGGCCGCCAACAGGCGATCCATCGGAGCCCGCTCCGGCAGATCCGTTGCCTGCTTGAGTTGCTGCAGGTACTGGTCGATGTAGTGGCTGATCACCTCGGCGGCAAACTGCTCTTTGCTGTCGAAATAGTGGTAGAAGGAGCCCTTGGGGATCTTCACCCGATCCAGGATCTGCTTCAGGCCGGTGCCGTGGTAGCCCTGTTCACTGAGCAGGCTGATGCCCGCTTCCAGCAGGGGTTGCCGATTGTGATCGCTTCGTCTTGGTCTTGCCATGGGGATATTATATGACCGGTCGTCTGGGAATGTGAAGCCCAAATTTCAGGCTTGGCTAAATCAGCCGAAATGGCGGCCATTTTCGTAGTATTTGAAGGGATCGAGCGGGAAAAAGCGGATACAGATATCCAGCTCCTTCTCCTCCTCTCTTAACTGGTTTCGTACCGCAGCGGTGATGATTCCAGCCACTTTGTCCTGGATCTGCTGACCCCGCTCAAACCACTGAACGTCGACGAATGGGTAGCGATTTGCATCCATCTTGTCGTCAAAGATGAACTCAGCAGGCAACAGCTCAATGGTGAAATGATCCCGTGGACAACCCACCGCTTCGGCCAACTGGTCCACCAGGGTCTCACTCATGTGCATCACCTGCTGACGCTCCATTCCACTGATTCTGATATGGGGCATCCTTCTCTCCTGTTCTCTGTCTGTCGACTACTACCGGCATTGTAGGTGTTGGTCATTGAATTTTCACTGGCAAACGACCACCTCGGTGGTGGCTGGAACGGGAACGCTCTTCGTTGTTTGGGCTGCGGAAATGGCGGAAAAATGTGAAATAAGTTGGCGTGACACAAAGAGATGTGTGCGGAAGTCTTCAAATGTGACCATTTTGTGAGGTTGAAAAGCAACCAAAACAAACGAATTTATTGATGAGGATCAATCGAAACTCCATCTATTTCCTATTGGGTATATCCCCCACTTGAACCCGGCGGTTACATTGCGTCCGAGTTTGAAGATTTCTCAGGCAGAAGCCTGATTTATTTGACTGGGACAACAAGATGGCACGTTCTCCGCTGTGGCGCAGCGCCACCGGCCGCAAGGCCCAGGTACTGCGGATGCCACACCTGGTTTCAGAGGAAGAGTTTGTTGATGGTTGCACGCGCTGTCACCAATGCCTCTCCTCCTGTGAAACCGGCGTTATCGTCATCGGTGCAGGGGGCTTCCCCGAGCTGGACTTTAACAAGGCGGAGTGCAGTTTTTGTGGACAGTGCGCCAAGGCATGTGGGGAAGCCCTTTTTCGGGATTCGGAGCACTCCCCCTGGCCCTACCGCGTGGCACTGGACGACACCTGCCTAACCTTGCAGGGCATAGAGTGTCGCAGTTGTGCCGACGCCTGCGATATGGCCGCCATCAGCTTCAAGCCGACAATTGGTATCTCTCATCCGGTTCTCTCAACGGCTTGTAATGGTTGTGGCGCCTGTCTACCTCGTTGTCCCAGTCAATCCCTCTCTTTGCAGATACCCAAGGAGTCTGCCCATGACTGAACACATCTGTTCATTGGTGGTGAACACCCAACCGGAGAAACGGTTCGCGGTGGAAACCAGCCTCAATGAGCTGCCCGGAGTCAGCGTCGAGGTCAACGACCCCTCCGGCAAGATGGTGGTCCTGCTGACACACACACATCAAAACTCCCAGGTGGAGTGCATTGACCAGATCAAAGGGTTGCAGGGTGTAGGCGCAACCTCCCTGATCTATCACCAAAAAATTTCTAACGACTGACCGTAAAAGGTTCAAGGAATAGATGATGAAACTATCACGTCGAGACTTTGTAAAAGCGCAAGCCATCGCGGCCGGCGCTGCTGCGGCTAACCTGGCCGTCCCCGCTGCTGCCAAGGGGATCATCGCCACCCGCAACGACGACACCATTGTTTGGGATAAAGCGCCTTGCCGTTTCTGTGGCACCGGCTGCTCCGTTCTGGTCGGCACCAACCAGGGTAAGGTGGTGGCGGTTCAGGGTGACCCTCAGGCGCCGGTTAACCGTGGCCTGACCTGCATCAAGGGCTACTTCCTGCCCAAGATCATGTACGGAAAGGACCGTCTGACTCAGCCCATGCTGCGTAAGAGCAACGGCAAGTACGACAAAAATGGTGAGTTTACTCCGGTCTCCTGGGATGAGGCCTTCGACGTGATGGCCGACAAGTTCAAAGCGGCCCTGAAAGAGAAGGGGCCCACCTCTGTGGGCATGTTCGGCTCCGGTCAGTGGACCGTATGGGAAGGCTACGCCGCCGCCAAGCTGTATAAAGCCGGTTTCCGTTCCAACAACATCGATCCTAATGCCCGTCACTGTATGGCTTCCGCCGTGGGTGGCTTCATGCGTACCTTCGGCATCGATGAGCCCATGGGCTGTTACGACGACCTGGAGCAGGCTGATGCCTTCGTCCTCTGGGGCTCCAACATGGCCGAGATGCACCCCATCCTCTGGTCTCGCTTGAGTGCCCGCAAGCTCTCCGCCGAGCACGTGAAGGTGGCGGTACTTTCTACTTATGAGCACCGCAGCTTCGAGCTGGCGGACAACCCCATGGTGTTCACCCCTCAGACTGACCTGGCGATCCTCAATTTCATCGCCAACTACATCATTCAGAACGACAAGGTGAACCACGACTTCGTCAACAAGCACACCAATTTCCGTAAGGGGATCACCGACATCGGCTACGGCCTGCGTCCCGAGCATCCCCTGGAGCAGGCGGCGAAGAACCCCGGCAAGGGCGGCTCCGAAGCCATCGATTTCGAGCAGTTCAAGAAGTTTGTTGCCGACTACGACGTCGAGACTGTTGCCAAGCTCTCCGGTGTGGAAGCGGACAAGCTGATCGCCCTGGCAGAGCTGTACGCCGACCCCAACCGCAAGGTGGTGTCCTACTGGACCATGGGCTTCAACCAGCACACCCGCGGCGTGTGGGCCAACAACCTGGTGTACAACATCCACCTGCTCACCGGTAAGATCTCCCAGCCCGGCAACGGTCCCTTCTCCCTGACCGGTCAGCCCTCCGCCTGTGGCACCGCCCGGGAAGTGGGCACCTTCGCCCACCGTCTGCCCGCAGACATGGTGGTGAAGAACCCCAAACACCGCGCCTACTCAGAGAAGATCTGGAAGCTGCCTGAGGGCACCATCCCGCCCAAGCCCGGTTATCACGCCGTGCTGCAGGATCGCATGCTCAAGGACCGCAAGCTCAACGCCTACTGGGTGATGTGCAACAACAACATGCAGGCCGGCCCCAACATCAACGAGGAACGCCTGCCCGGCTACCGTGACCCCGCCAACTTCGTGGTGGTGTCCGACCCCTACCCAACGGTGACCGCCATGGCCGCCGACCTGATCCTGCCCACCGCCATGTGGGTCGAGAAGGAGGGCGCCTACGGCAACGCCGAGCGCCGCACCCAGTTCTGGTACCAGCAGGTGAAGGCGCCAGGCCAGGCCAAGTCTGATCTGTGGCAACTGGTGGAGTTCTCCAAGCGCTTCAAGGTGGAAGAGGTGTGGCCCGAAGAGCTGCTGGCCCAGAAACCCGAATACCGTGGCAAGACCCTGTTCGATGTTCTCTATGCCAACGGCCAGGTGAATCAGTACGGCCTGGATGAGGTGCCCGCCGAGCGTCTGAATGACGATGCCCGCGCCGCCGGCTTCTACATCCAGAAGGGGCTGTTCGAGGAGTACGCCACCTTCGGTCGCGGCAAGGCCCACGACCTGGCGGACTTCGATACCTATCACCAGGTGCGCGGCCTGCGCTGGCCCGTGGTCAACGGTCAGGAGACCAAGTGGCGCTTCAAAGAGGGAGCCGATCCCTATGTGAAGGCGGGCAGCGACTTCCAATTCTATGGCAAGCCTGATGGCAAGGCGGTGATCTTCGCACTGCCCTTCGAGCCGGCGGCGGAGTCTCCGGACGGCGAATTCGACCTGTGGCTCTCCACCGGTCGGGTACTGGAGCACTGGCACACCGGCACCATGACCCAGCGGGTGCCAGAGCTGTACAAGGCGTTCCCCGATGCCGTGGTCTTCATGCACCCGCTGGACGCCAAGGAGCGCGGCCTGCGCCGTGGTGACAAGGTGATGGTGAGCTCTCGCCGCGGCGAAGTGGAGACCATGGTGGAAACCCGTGGCCGCAACAAGCCGCCTCGTGGTCTGGTCTTCATGCCCTTCTTCGACGCCAGCACCCTGGTCAACAAGCTGACCCTGGATGCCACCGACCCGCTGTCGAAGGAGACCGACTACAAGAAGTGCGCCGTCAAGGTGCGTAAGGCCTGATTGAGAGATGGGCCCTGCGGGGCCCCTTGCCAAAAGAATTGGAGAACACCATGAAACTTCGAATTGCCCTGTGTGGCGCACTTCTGCTTCCCCTGGCGGCCTTCGCCGCCGAAGAACACCAGTTTGGCATGCGCTCAGACGTGCCTCTGGAGGAGACCAACAAGGCGCCTGGACTGAAGAAGGTCCTTAAGGAGATCGATCGCCAGGCGCTGAACTACGTGAACCAGCCCCCCCTGGTGCCTCACAAGGTTCAGGGATATCAGATCACCCAGTCCACCAACCGCTGCCTGCAGTGCCACGACGTGGACAACTACCTGACCACAGGCGCGCCCCGGGTCAGCCCAACCCACTTTACCGATCGTGACGGCATCGTACTGCCTCACGTGGCACCTCGTCGCTACCTGTGTCTGCAGTGCCATGTGACCCAGGCGGATGCCAAGCCTCCGGTGGCCAACACCTTCGAAGGCCTGGGCCAGTTTGCCAAAGATAAGGAGTAAGCCATGAAACTACCTGGCTTTATCGGACGCATCTGGGGTTGGCTCTGCCGCCCCAGTGGTAAGGCGCTGGGCAGCCTGCTGCTGGTGGGCTTTGTGGGCGGCATCATGTTCTGGGGTGCGTTCAACACCGGCATGGAGATGACCAACCGCGAAGAGTTCTGCATCGGCTGTCATGAGATGGAGGCGAACGTCTACGAGGAGTACGTCACCACCATCCATTACAACAACCGCAGCGGCGTACGCGCCACCTGTCCCGACTGTCACGTGCCCAAGGACTGGACCCACAAAATGGTGCGCAAGATCCAGGCGTCCAAGGAGTTGTGGGGTAAGGCAATCGGCATCGTAGACACGCCGAAGAAGTTCAGTGATCACCGTTTGGTTATGGCGGAGCGGGAGTGGGCGCGGATGCGCAAAACCGACTCTCAGGAGTGCCGCAACTGCCATAACTTCGAGTTTATGGACTTTACCGAGCAGAAGGGAGTGGCGGGTCGCATGCACGCCTCCGCCAGCGAGCAGGGCAAGACCTGCATCGACTGCCACAAGGGCATCGCCCACAAGTTGCCTGAAAACTACGAAGGCAACGACGCCATCTCAGAGACCCTGGCCGCGCACTAGGGCAGAGAATTTGGCCCGGAACCCAGTCAGTCGGGCCAGATAGACTAAGGGGGAATCCATTGGATTCCCCCTTGTTTTTGTCTGCACTTTATCGCCTTCAGGCGGCGCTCAGGTGTCCGGCAATCTCCCGCAGGTCGTTGACGAAGGTCTCCACCGGCTGGCCGCCACTGATGATGTACTCATCATTGATGATAAAGGCGGGCACCGAGGTGATTCCCAGGCGTACATACTTCATCTGGTCCTTACGCACCTCGTCACCGTACTGGTCGCTCTCCAGCACTTCTTTGGCGCCAGCGGCATCCAGGCCTGCGGCCTCGGCGCACTGAACCAGGGCATGGTGGTCGCTGGGGTTGCCCCCATTGGTGAAGTAGAGATGAAACAGGTGCTGCTGCAGGGCGGATTGCTTGCCCTTGAGCTCGGCCCAGTGCAGCAGACGGTGGGCGTCGAAGGTGTTGTAGGTGGTGGGTTGACGGTCCAGACGCATCTCAAAACCCAGGCGGTTGGCTCGCTTGTCCAGCACCAGTTGGTTCTGTCCGACCTGGGCGTCGGTGTAGCCATACTTGTTCTTGAGATTCTCGGTCCTTGGCTGGCCTTCCGGGCCCAGATGGGGGTTGATCTCGAAGGGCTGCCAATGGATCTCGGCGTCCAGTTCTCCATGGAGTTCGGTCAGCGCCTTTTCCAGCGCCTTGTAGCCGATGATGCACCAGGGGCAAGTGACGTCCGAGACGATGTCGATACGCAGATGGTTCATTGTTTTATCACCAAATCAGGTTCGAAACTCCACACTACTGGGTAAGCTTGTGGGGGTCAATCGACCCATTCGCAGTATAGATTAACAATTTTTCACAATTGCTCGCAGGATCAAGAACCGACCCGAACTGGGATCGGTGGCACATCGAAATAAGTTGGGGCGTGATCCGGATCACTGGCTGGAGAGGGCCTGGCCCAGGGGCTGGAAGTAGCGGTGCACCATGGTGTTAATCAAGTGTAAATGGTCGGCTGTGGGGTAGGCGCCGGCCTGAGCCAGCTTGCCCTGTTTGGTGCCGCTGACCAGATAGTGATTCTTAATCTGGTGATCCTGGATGCAGGCCTCAAACGCCCTGGCCATCAGTTCTGTAGGGAGGGAGAAGTAGCGCCGTCCCAGTTGCTCGTCCAGGGCCAGGGCGTTCTCCACAAACTCGCCATGGGCCTGCTTATCCGGGGCAAATACCGCATTAAACAGCTCTGACAGCCTCTGGTTCAGTGGGTGGGGCTGCATAGGCTGCTGTAACAGCCACAGGTTGCTGGCAAAGGCGGTGGCCCTGGCGGGTGTGGTAAAGGCCTTGGCGGCGATGTGATGATCGAAGGCGTGCCAGTACTCGTGCGCCAGGGCGCCGGCTCCGGCGTTTTTCGCCAGGGCCAGGGTGCGGGCTGCCGGTTCGTAGTGGGCCTGGCTGTGGGGGCTGCCTCCGGTGCCAAAGGCCAGGTGCAGCTTGCCCCTGAGCCCTATTACCTCGGGCGGCACATTGAGGATGTAGGCCAGGTCGGCCATGGCGTCGAACACCAGGTTGGCCGCCAGTTGCTGTTCACCCCGGTTGACCCAGCGTCCCACCCGGACTCCGGCCAGACCGAACTGATCACGGATCTCGGCGAAGGAAACGTCGTCGCCACAGCGGTAATCCGGGCCGCGACGGAAGTGCTGGCGGTGCAGGGCACCTGGAGAGTGGTTGTCGGTCATGGGGGGATCTATACCCCAGGGGAGTGCTTCCTACAAGGGCAGGGTGCACCACCAGGGCGCAACCTCTCAGGGACACCTTGGCTAAGATGCTGATTATTAGCAGCTCTGACCCTGGCACGGAACTGGCTTCGAGATCAGGTTTGGGTGAAGAGGGAGGAGTGCCCCATGAAGTTCTATTCGCGACGCGTCGTTAAACCCGAAGATCTGAATCCGGCCGAGATGCTGTTCGGTGGTCGCCTGCTCAGCTGGATTGATGAGGAAGCGGCGATCTTCGCCGCCTGTCAGATGGAGAGCACCAGATTGGTGACCAAGTGCATCTCTGCCATCGATTTTCGCCGTCCGGCGCTTCAGGGAGACGTGATTGAGTTTGGCCTGGAGCTCGCAGGTCACGGCAGAACCTCCATCACCATTCGGTGTGAGGTGCGCAATAAGCTCACTAAAGCCGCAATCGTCACCATAGACGCCATGGTATTTGTTTGTCTGGATGAGAGGGGCAAACCGGCCCCTCACGGCTTAGGAACGCGTCTGGCTACTCCTGCAGGGTAAAGTTACCGGTTTCCTGCTGATAGTCGAAGTGCAGCAGCTCGGTGACCATCTCCAGGCTCAGTTGGGGCAGCTTGGCACAGGGCTGGGGCCAGGGCTTGTCGTCGGTGGCGTCAAACTCTTTGACGTACTCGGCGAGGCGATCGCCGTCCAGTCGCAGTGCCAGGGGCTCATCGTTGGCACCGAAGTAGTGGCTGGTGACCTGCTCCAGCGACTGATAGTAATTCAGGTGGATATGACCATGGGCCTGGTCGGCGCCACAGAGGGGAATCAGGCCGCTTTCCTGGGCTTGTTGCCACTGGGCCTGGGTAACCACTTTAAAAAGAGAAGGGATCAACGGCTTCATGCTCCGTAAGACTCTCGGGAATTCAAGCTATCAGATCCGACCAGGTTGGGGAAGCCCCGCAGACGGGAAACTCTCGCAGGTGAAACGGCCCCGGCACCAAACCGGGGCCTGCAGACGTCAGTTGAGCATCAGTTCGGCGGCGGTCAGGATCAGCTCCGGAGCCACCCTGACTTTGTAGTTGGGGTTGAGGTAGGAGAAGTGCACCAGTCCGTCACCGTCCACCAGATAGACCGCCGGAATCGGCAGCACCACCAGGTCCGAACCCTGCTCGGTGACCAGACGGCGGCCCATCTTGCCCTGGTAGGCCGCGGAGAGCTCAGGGGTCAGGGTGTAGGCCAGTCCGAAGGACTCACTGGCCTCAAGGTTGCGGTCTGACAGCAGCAGGTAGCCGGTGTCACCCGGTCCGTCCTGCAACTGCTCGGCAGGATCCGGGGAGATCGCCACAATCTGCACCCCCATCTTCGACAGTTGGGCTTCCACCTTCTTCAGGCCGGAGAGTTGGGCGTTGCAGTAGGGGCACCAACCGCCTCGATAGAACACCAGCAGGGAAGGCTTGCCTTCCAGCCAGGTGTTCAGAGATTGGGTGCGGCCATCCAGGCCAGCCAGGGAGGCGTCAGGAATGGTCATGCCATTGAGCAGAGGTGTGACCTGAGTGGGCGCCGGGGCGATGGCGGCGTGCAGTGGCAAGCTGAGCAACAGGGCGGCTAAGAGTCCCCAAAGTTTCATGGTGAGTTCCTTCTTATCTGTGGTCTTGGCAGGGGCGTTCGACTTTTAAGCGTCGCGCCCCACTAGACCGGGGAAGCTCACCGATTATTTCACCCCTGCATCAGGCTTTGGCAGCGGGTCTTGTACTTGCCCATCAGGGGGCCGAGGGCGCTGGGGTCCGGCAGGCTGGCCAGTTGGGCCTCTTTGGCCTGGGCGATGGCGGCCTTGGCGGGCTGTTCTCCTCCCAGGGCGGCGGCCCGCTGCTCGGCTGTCAGGGCCGATTGTTGCAGTCTCTGCCCCACCGCCTGCATCTGTGGCGCGTTCATGCCGGCAATGGCATTGGAGGCGATCTGGTAGTAGGCGGCGCACTGCACCAGGCCATCCCACTGCTGCTGCTCATTGGCCGACAGCGCGGGCGCGTTGGCCTGGGTTTGATTGACCATGACCGCACCGGCGCCGATCAGGCCCGCCAGGATCAATCCGGCAATAACGAGAGAGGACTTCATCATTTTTTTCCTTAGGGTGGTATGCTGAAGACCTTAATTGAGTGTGACCAAGATCGCAAATTCAGCAGAACTGCGATGTCGGCAAATGGAGTGTTCATGGAGCTGCCCTTTTCCCAATCCTGTGAAAACAACAAGGCCCCGATTCTGGCGGTGCTGAAACAGGCTCTGGCCCCGGCCAGTCATGTGCTGGAGATAGGCAGCGGCACCGGTCAGCACGCGGTGTTTTTTAGCGAGCACCTTGACCATTTGCAGTGGCAGCCCTCGGACCAGGGAGAGTACCTCACTGCGCTGAAGATGCGCCTGGCCCACTACCCCAGGCCGAATCTGGGGCAGCCTCTGGAGCTGGATGTCACCGGTCAGTGGCCGGCGCAGAGCTTCGACGGGGTGTTTACCGCCAATACCTGTCACATCATGGCCTGGGATCAGGTGGTGCAGATGTGGCATGGGGTGGGGCAGGTGTTGCAGCCGGGAGGCCGTTTCTGTGTCTATGGTCCCTTTAATCGCAATGGCCGCTACACCAGTGACAGCAATGCCCAGTTCGATCAATGGCTGATACAGAGGGATCCCATGAGTGGTATCCGCGATCTGGAAGCGATGCAGGCTCAGGGAGAGAGTCAGGGACTGTCACTGGCGACCATCCATACCATGCCTGCCAACAACCTGCTGCTGGAGTTTCATAAGGCCTTGTAGGGCAGGGCGCTGCGATACAGCTTCATCAACCTTCGCAGTTGCTGGTGCTCCTGAAGCACCGCATCGGCCACCGCCTGATCGAACAGCGGGTGGTAGAGCAGGTGGTTGGAGTAGGTCCAGTTGGGCTCAAAGCCCCGGGTCAGTTTGTGCTCACCCTGGGCGCCGGCGTCGAGCTGGGCCAGGCCGTTATCGATGCAGTAGTCGATCCCCTGGTAGTAGCACAGCTCGAAGTGCAGCCCCCTGTGCTCCTTGAGGCTGCCCCAGTAGCGGCCATAGAGGGCATCCTCCCCCTTGAGAAACAGCGCAGCGGCGAACCACCGACTCTGCTCAGCCTCCCTGGCCATCACCAGCACCGAACAGTTCGGCAGGCGCCGGTGCAACTGCCGAAAGAAGGTCAGGTTGAGGTAACCGAAGTGGCCTGAGCGTTTGGCATAGGTGTGTTGGTAGCATTCGAGAAACTGCCGCCAATGGTCGTCGGTGATCTCGTCCCCCTCGAAGCGCTCTATCACCAGATCCTCGCAACGCTTTCGCTCCTTGAGGATGTTCTTGCGTTTGCGCGCCGTCAGCCCGGAAACAAACGCGTCGAAGCTGCCATAGTCCCGATTGTGCCAGCGGAACTGGATGTCTTTGCGCTGCCGCCAGCCCTGGCGTACCAGCTTGTCGGACAGCGCCTTTTCGGGAAACAGCCACTGCATGCCGGAGAGCCCCAGCGCCTGCCCCTGCTCCTTGAGGCTGTCTGACAGCGTCATCAGCAGCCACTCCTGGTCCACATCATCCGCCACGCCCAGCCTGGGGCCGGTCACCGGAGTGAAGGGCACGGCGTTTATCCACTTGGGGTAGTAATCCAGCCCATGGGCTTCATAGGCCCGGGCCCAGCTCCAGTCAAACACATACTCACCGAAGGAGTGCAGTTTGATGTAGCCGGGCAGGGCGGCCACCAGGTGGCCTTCCTCTTCGACCAGCAGATGCAGGGGTTTCCAGCCGCTGCTTTTGCCCACACAGCCGCTGACCTCCAGCGCCGCCAGAAAGCCATGACGCAGGAAGGGCTGGTCGTCGGGAAACAGGGCATCCCAGCTGTGGGCATCGATCTTGTCGATGGCATCGAGCCATTTGAGGGTGAAGGGGCCACAGTCCCTGGCCATAGCTACTCCATCAGGTGACAGTTGCGGGTCATACCCCCTGGTGGAGGTGGTGACACGGCAGGTGTACACCAAAGTTAGCACTCCCTAACCCGGGCTGTCAGCCCAGGCTCGGGACATTAAAAAGGGGACTCACCTGAGTCCCCTTATCATCAACCGGACAGATTAACCGGCCTTACGCTCTGCTTCGCGGCAGGCGGCGGCGGTGAAGATCACGTCGGTGGAGCTGTTCAGGGCGGTCTCTGCGGAGTCCTGAATCACGCCGATGATGAAGCCAACGGCCACCACCTGCATCGCCACATCATTGGAGATGCCGAACAGGCTGCAGGCCAGAGGGATCAGCAGCAGGGAGCCGCCGGCCACGCCGGAGGCGCCACAGGCGGACACCGCGGCGACGATGGAGAGCAGCAGGGCGGTGGGCAGGTCCACCTGCACGCCCATGGTGTGCACCGCGGCCAGGGTCAGCACCGTGATGGTGATGGCGGCACCGGCCATGTTGATGGTGGCTCCCAGAGGGATGGACACAGAGTAAGTGTCCTCATGCAAGTCCAGGCGCTTACACAGGTCCATGTTCACCGGCACGTTGGCGGCAGAGCTGCGGGTAAAGAAGGCGGTGACGCCACTTTCACGCAGACACTGGAACACCAGCGGGAAGGGGTTCTGTCGGGTCTTCACGTAGACGATGGAGGGGTTGACCACCAGGGCGATAAAGGCCATGGCACCGAGCAGCACCGCCAGCAGATGGGAGTAGCCGGCCAGGGCGTCGAAACCTGTGGTGGCGATGGTGTTGGCCACCAGGCCGAAGATGCCGATGGGGGCAAAGCGAATCACCACTTTTACGATGCTGGTGATCCCCTCGGACACATCGTGGAACACCTGCTTGGTGGCGTCGGTGGCTTTATGCAATGCCAGACCCAGGGCGATACCCCAGGCCAGGATGCCGATGAAGTTGCCTGTCATCAGGGCGTTCACCGGGTTGTCGACCACTTTGAACAGCAGGGTGTTCAGAACTTCAGTGATCCCTTCCGGCGGGGCAACGGTGGCGTTGTTGGTCACCAGGGCCAGGGTGGTGGGGAACATGAAGCTCAGCACCACCGCCGTCAGAGAGGCGGCGAAGGTGCCAAACAGGTAGAGCATGATGATGGGTTTCATATTGGTGTGCTCTCCACGCTTCTGATTGGCGATGGAGGAGGCGACCAGGATGAACACCAGAATAGGAGCGACGGCTTTCAGGGCGGACACAAACAGGCCACCGAGGAAGCTTACGGACTTGGCGCTGTCTGGCGCGACCACGGCCAGACCGACACCGGCGAGGATGCCCACCAGGATCTGCAGGACCAGGCTGCCGCTTGCGATTTTCTTAATTAGAGATTGCTGATTACTCATGATTTGCCTAACGCATTATTTTTATATTGGGCGGACAGGCCGCCAGAACGGGGAATTTTGGCAATTTTCCTTGCGACATGTCCACCCGGAATCGATATTTGATTGATCTTAATCGACACTATTTTCATATGAATTAACTTAAACAACTCATTCTTATGATTTAATGCTTCAAACTTATGCTTTGGTCCGATCTCTTGGCCAAAACCCCTTATCTGTAAGGGGGATAGGGGTAAGACAGCGAAATGTAAACTCAGGGTAAAGGGATGGTGAATTGTGAATAACCTGCTGGCTGACATTCCAGAAAAATTAACAGATGAGGTGTTTCAGACCATCATCGAGAATAAAGGGGTGAAAATTGAAAGAATTACCTCCCTGGGACAGGTGACCCCAGAGGGAGAGTGGTACGATCAAGCCCAAAATGAGTGGGTGGTGCTGCTCAAGGGTCGGGCCCGACTGATGTACGCCGACGGCCGTGAGCAATCCCTGGAGGCGGGGGATCATGCCTGGCTGCCTTCGGGCTGCAAACACCGGGTCAGCTGGACCGATCCCCAGCAGCCGACGCTGTGGCTGGCGGTGCACTGGCCGGTGACGGAGTGAGCGTTCAGGCCGGCCAGAGGAACCAGTTTCAATGTGCCGGGGTCCAAAACTGCATTAACACAGGAGTATCTGCCCATGATAAGTCGTCTTAAATCTCTGTTTTCTGACCAGGGCTCCGCGGCTGAGGAGCTGAACGTTGAGCTGGCCAGCACCGCTTTGCTGCTGGAGGTGGCCAGGGCCGACTCCCAGATCAGTCACGAGGAGAAGGAGGCGGTGTGGCACCTGGTCAAGGGGCTGCATCAGCTGTCCGACCGGGAAGCCCGGGATCTTATCGAGGAGGCGCTGATCCAGACCGAGCAGGCCAACTCCATCCACAACTTCACTAACGTGGTGAAGAAGAACCTGCACCTCAAGCAGAAGATCAAGCTGATTGAGGGGTTGTGGCGGGTGGCCTACGAGGATGACGAACTCGACCCCCATGAAGAGGCGATGATCCGTAAGGTCAGTGACCTGCTCTATCTGCGTCACAGTGAATTTATCCAGGCCAAGCTGGCGGTCACCGGCGAGCTGTAATCTCCTCCTTGAGTCGCCGCCCCGCCTCCCCCATAATGCCTGCCTTCAATCTATGGGGGCGGTATGAGCGGCGAAACAGTTCTGTTTGATGGTAGGGATGAGTGGGGCCAGGTTCGGGTCATTGAACAGGGGCCACATCGCATCCTCAGTTTCGGCCCGGCCGATGAGCAGAGCCGTATCCTCACCAAACAGCCCTGGGTGCTGCAGCACGACTACACCCGGGCAATGATGCTCTCCCTGCTGTTCTGTCAGCCCAAGCGTGCCCTGGTGCTCGGGGTGGGCGGTGGCTGCCTTATCTCTGCCCTGGCCACTGCGGTCAAGGGAATCAAGATCACCGGGGTGGAGTTGCGTCCCCTGGTTACCGAGATTGCCCTGAGCCACTTCCGCCTGCCTCGCAGCAAGCGCATTGAGCTGGTGCATCAGGAGGGCGCCGCCTTCCTGGCCGAGGGCAACCACAAGCGGGTGGATCTGCTGTTTACCGATCTCTATGGCGCCGACGCCGTCGACGACGTTCAGCTCAATGAGCGCTTTATCGATGATGCCGCCGTCCTGCTGAAGGAGGATGGCATGCTGGTGCTCAACTGCTGGGAGGAGCACCGTCACCACGAGGGCCTCAACCGCGCCCTGGCCCGCCACTTCCCGGTCTGTCACAGCTGCCCCACCGCCGACGGCAACCTGGTGATTCTGGCGGGACGCACGCCATTGACTCAATCTCTGGCCCAGCTGCGGGAAAAGGCCCAGCAGCTCTCTCCTAAACTGGGCTATCCCCTCACCGACAGCCTGGGCCGGCTGGAACCCTGGGACTGATCTGGGGGTGGAGGGCACCGACAGGTGCCCTTTTTTGCCCCTGGTGAGGGTGCTACTCTGGTGTCAGGTCTGATTCTGAGGGAAGCACGATGACGCCAAACTACATCACCATCAAACAGATAACCCTGGGCTGGCTGGCCTCCTGTTACCTAATCTCCCTGGCGCTGATCCCCCTGTTTCCCTTTGTGACCGTGGGCTTCAGCCTGCCCATCGCCCTGATGATCGTCTTGCTCAGCCCCATTCTCTTTATTGTCCAGGGGGTACTCATTGGCGCCATGGTGTGGCTGGGGCTGAAGATGCTCCATGGGCTGGCGGGCGCTCTGGGTAAAGAGGCGCAGCTCAACAGGGTGTTGGGCCCCTGACGGTCAGCCTCGATAGGGCGCTCATCAATTGCGGTATCTTCACCGGCGGATCCACAGTCAGTGGCCCACCTCATTTGCCGACGGGTTTCGTATACAAGTTACCGGGGTTTGTATTACCGGTATCCCTTTGCCGGCCCCTAAGCTGGAATCCAGTTGAGTAATCGGAAGGAGAAGCACGATGACCAGATGGACCACACGACAGATCCCTGACCAGAGTGGCAAGGTGGCGCTGATCACCGGAGCCAACGCCGGATTGGGTCTGGGTACCGCGACGGAGTTGGCCAAAAAGGGGGCCGAAATTCTGATGGCGGTGCGCAGTACTTCCAAGGGCGAGCAGGCCCGCCAGCTGATTCTCAAACAGGTGCCTCAGGCAAAGGTCAGCATATTGCCCCTGGACTTGGCGGATCTGGAGTCGGTGGCCGCCCTGGGCAAGGAGCTGCGCCAGCGACAGCAACCTTTGGATCTGCTGATCAACAACGCCGGAGTGATGTTCCTGCCCAAACGGCAGGAGTCGGCTCAGGGACATGAGATGCACTGGGCCACCAATCATCTGGGGCACTTTGCCCTGACCCATGAGTTGTTGCCTCTGCTGGAAGCGGCACCCGCAGGCCGAATCGTCACCGTCAGCAGTTTGGCCGCCAAGATGGGACCGGCCGACATCTACTACGACGACATTCATTTCGAGCAGAAGTACGACTATGTCGCCGCCTATGCCCAGAGCAAACTGGCCAACGCCATCTTCTTCTCCGAGCTGAACGAGCGCCTGCGTGCCGCCGGCAGCAAGGTGATCTCCGTCGGTGCCCACCCTGGTTACACCGCCACGGATCTGCAGCGTCACATGGGCCTGCTGGGGATCGTCTCCAACACCTTGTTTGCTCAGCGCATCGACATGGGGATCCTGCCCACACTGCGATCGGCCACCGACCTGGGGGTTAAAGGGGGCGATTACTTTGGCCCGGCCAATTTTGCCAATTTCCGGGGCTACCCCAAGCCCAACCGTCTGCCCAAGCCGGCGGCGGATCAGCAGCAGCGCAGCAAGCTGTGGACCCTCACCGAGTTGCAGACCGGCATTGCCTTTCTGAACCACGGATGATGAGCTAACGGAAAAACCACGGGTAGGGAGAAGCGATGTACACACTGGAGTCTGTCGAGCAGCTGCATCAGCTGTTTGCCCTGCCGCCGGTCAGTCACCCTCTGATCAGTGTCATTGACCTGTCTCAGGTCAGGGTGGAGGCCAGCGACATGATGCAGTCGGTGCAACTGGGACTCTATGCCCTGGTGGTGAAGGAGAACAGCTGCGAAGGGATCCGCTACGGCCGTCGCACCTATGATTTCTCCAATGGTGTGCTGGTGGCCTATGAGCCTGGGCAGGTGCTGGCGGGGGATCAGGAGTACCAGCGTGGTGACCTGAAGGGGTGGGCCCTTTTCTTCCATCCCCAACTGCTGTCCGGTTCTCCCCTGGCGGAGCAGATACGCAGGTATGGCTACTTCGGCTATGAGACCCACGAGGCGCTGCATCTGGATGAGCGTGAGCGCGCTTCCCTGGCATCCCTGGTGGGGGAGATTGACCTCGAGCTCAGGCGCAATGTGGATGACCACAGCCATGAGATTCTGGTGGCCAGTGTGGATCTGCTGCTCAAGTACACCAGTCGCTTCTTTCATCGTCAGTACCTGACCCGCCGCCCTCACACCCAGGGAACGGCAGTCAGATTTCAGCAGGCGCTGGACCATTATCTGGACTCCGGCGAAGCGCAGCAAAGCGGTCTGCCCAGTGTGGCGGCCTTGGCGGACAGGCTCTCCATGTCCCCGGGCTACCTGAGTGACCAGCTCAGGAAGGAAACCGGCGCCAGTGCCCAGGAGCTTATCCACCAGGGCATTGTGGAGCGGGCCAAGGGGATGCTGCTCGGCGACGACAGCAACATCGCCACCATCTCCCACCGTCTGGGGTTTGAGTACCCTCAGTATTTCGCCCGGGTGTTCAAACGGGTGACCGGCATGACGCCGGGGCAGTTTCGCCGGCCCCACTAGAGGCCGTACCCCAGACAAAAAAATCCGGAGCCAGGCTCCGGATTTTGCGTTAAGAGAATTGAACCTCCCTGTTCAAGCCCGTTCTCTTTAGACCTTGCTTTACACTTTGCGAATGCCCACAGGGACACCATGACGGCAGGTGGAGCCGAAGGTGCGATCCCGGTAGAGGCTGGCGCCCTTACGAGTGGGGTCCACCACGTTGAAGGGGTTGGGGTTGATGCCGCCGCCACGCTCCGGCTCACCGGCGATCTCCGTGCCATCGATGCTGATGCTCTGGGCGCCGAACTGGCTGTGGCCGAAGCCGATGCCCACGGAGATGGTGCCCCTGGCCACGGTGTCGTCCGCCTGGACCACACCCTCTAAGGTGGTGCCCTTGGGCGAGAGAACCTGTGCCCGATCACCGGATTTCAGGCCGTACTTGTCGGCATCCTTGGCGTTCATCTGGATGAAGTTGGCCTCACCCAGGGCGGTCAGCCTGGGCAGCTGAGCCGAGTAGGCGTTACGCAGCTGCGGCTTGAAGGTGGAGAAGCTGAAGGGGTATTGCTCCTCGCTCCAGTGATCCCGTACCGCGGAGCCGTCCCAGAAGCGGTCCACATCGAAGGTGGGCTGGCCATCCAGGTATTCGCCGGAGTAGGAGTCCTTTATCTGGGCCAGGGCCTCGTTGTAGATCTGGAACTGCACATCCATGCGGATGGCCGGGTTGAGGAACTCGCCATCGTAGCGCTGGTCCAGCTGCTCGTAACGACCGCCCCGGGTCAGCATATACAGGGTAGGGCCCAGCTCTTCGGGCTTGAGGCGCTTGGCGAACTCACCCTGAATACGGTCGACGCTGGTGAACTGGATATCCTCCTGGGTGGGGGCGGGCAGTACCTCGCCGGAGTGGGCGGCGTTGGCAAACAGGGGTACGTACATGTCCTGGGGCACATGCAGGCCGTAGCGGCGACCCTTGGCGTCGGAGAAGGCGTTGTCGCCGAACCCGGGCAGCTCCAGGGTCTTGCTGACGTCGATGATGAACTGCTCCATGCACACCGGATTGCCCTTGGCGTCCTTGACGGTCTTGGGCTCAATCACAGGCACGGCGGCCACGTCACCGACGTACTCACTGCCCCACATGCGGGAGTACATCCACTGCTCATACTGCAGCAGGTCCGGCACCAGGTAGTCGGCGTAGACGTTGGTTTCGTTGATGTAGGGGTCGATGCCAACGATCAGTCCCAACTGCTTGGGGTCTTTGATGGAGTCCACCACCTGGTCCTCCAGGCCGGAGCAGTTGTAGATGGGGTTGGTGGACCAGATGAACCATGCCTTGAACTGGAAGGGGTTGGCGTTGGCGTGGGCCACCAGCATCTCGCCGCTGTTGTCCTGAACGAAGGTGTTGTTCCAGGGCTGGTTGGCCGGGTAGGGGTTTTCCCCCCGGGCCAGCTTGGCCTTGTACTCTTCACTCTGCTCGTAGTCACCGGAGCGCTCGGCGTTGAAGCCCTCGGGCTCCACGTGGTGGAAGTCGTTGAGCTTGTACAGCGGGCCGTCGAAGATCTCGTACATCATGCCGAAGCCGACGCCGGTCATGTGGTTCAGGCCGCCCTTGGCGTTGTGGGCACCCACCATGGTGGCCAGCATCGCCTGGGCGAAGGTGCACTGTCCGCCGTCGGTGGCGTTACAGCCGGTGTTGGTCTCGATGGCCACCTGGCGGCCGTGGGAGGTGAACTCCTTGGCCAGCTCCTGAATTTTGGCCACGGGCACACCACTGTGCTTGGCGTACTCCTCCAGGCTGTGCTCATTGACCCGTTTCTTCAGCAGGGCAAAGGCGGTTTCCACGTTGACCTTGCTGCCGTCGGCCAGCTTGGCCTCGCCCTGATAGTAGAGGCTGGCCTGCTGGTCGCTGTCGCTGGTCACCAGTTGGCCATCGCCCTCCCGGCGCACCATCTTCACCTCGTCGCTGCCCAGGCCCATCGCCTCGGCGGTGAGGAAGCGGTTGTGCAGCGGGTGGCCCGGCTGCTTCACCACCAGATAGGTGGCGTTGGTGTAGTTCACCTCACCCTGTTTGTCTGCCGCCGCCTGGCTGGGGGCCGCCAGGTAGTGTTTGCGGTAGCGCTTGTGGTTGATGATGTACTGCAGCATGCCGAACAGCAGGGCGGTGTCGCCGCCGGAGCGGATTGGCACCCACTCACTGTTGTCAGCGTCGGTCTCTGAGGTCAAAGAGCGCAGCAGGGGGTCGACCACCACGTACTTGAAGTTGCCCCGTTCGGCGCGGGCCTTGGCCAGTCGGCGGGAGCCGGAGTTGAGGCTGTTGCCGGACAGGCCGGGGTTGGTGCCGATGAAGATGGCGAATTTGCAGTGTTCGAAGTCCGTGGTGGGCAGGGCAATTTCATCCACGGCGTCGAAGCAGCCCAGGGCCCAGCCCGCTACCTGCTGGTGGCCGCAGTAGGAGTCCTTGTTGCCCACGTTGGGGGTGCCCCAGGCGCTGTGGGAGAAGCGGTGCATGAAGTCCCAGCGGTTCGCCTGTTCGGTGGAGGTGGAGACCAGCAGTTGGTTCTTCACCGGGCCAAAGTCCGGGTAGAGGGGGTTGGCGAAGTTGGGGTTGGCGTGGATCGCCTTGAGGCCGTCCACATGGCCTTCGCCAAACAGGTTGCCCCCTTCGGTGACCTCTTTGATCATCTGCTCATAGGAGATGGTCTGCCACTTGTTCTCGCCACGCTTGCCCACCCGCTTCAGGCACTGGGTGATTCTGTGTTTGTTGCTGAAGGCGTCCAGCACCGCGTTGCCCCGGCCACAGAGGGTGGCGGCGTTGTCCTGGTTGTACTGGCTGGCGGCCGCCAGGCGGAACATCGCCTCCTTAGGCGGCACCGACATGCTGAAGGGCTCGGTGTTGCTGGTGAGCATGTAGGGGTTGCCCCAGGCGCGCACCACCTGATCCGTGGCTTCGTCGATGCTGACCCGGGCGCCACAGACGTTGAAACAGCCATAGCACTTGGAGAAGGCGAAGCGCTGGCCCGGAGCGGGCTTGATGTTGTTGCCGTCCACCTGGAACTCAGGTTTCAGGGAGGTGGGGGCAAATTTTTCCAGCGCCTTGTCGCTGGTGGGAGTCTCGGCCTGGGCTGCCTTGGCGGCGCCGGAGGCGGAGAGGGCCGCGACTGAGCCGGCCTTGAGGAATTGTCTACGATCCATAATGGGTTACCTCTGCCACTCTTGGGGGAATTTCAGGCTGAATTGGGCGTTGCTCTCCGCTTCGGTCAGGCCGATGTAGAACACATTGGGGTGGGTGTTGTTGGCCGCCTGGAGCACCAGCGGCTTCTCCTGCTCCAGCATCTTGGCGATCTCGCTGCTCTTGTCGTTGATGTCACCGAAGATGCGGGCGCCACCGGTGCAGGTGGTGACACAGGCGGGCAGCAGGCCCCGGGAGGTGCGCTGCACACAGAAGTTGCACTTATCCACCGTGCCAGTGTTGGAGTTGACGAAGCGGACCCCCTCGTAGGGACAGGCCTCGATGCACATCTCGCAGCCGATGCATTCGGTGGAATCCACCACCACGATGCCGTCCTCCTTTCGTTTGAAGGTGGCACCGGTGGGGCAGATCTCGACGCAGCTGGGCTTGTCGCAGTTGTTGCACAGCAGCGGCAGGTTGAAGGCGTAGGGTTTGCCCTGAACCTCTGAGCTGGCCTGGTAGACCGAGGTTCGGTTTTCCTTGGGCAGGCTGCCGTTTTCGTTACCGCAGGAGACCACACAGGCCTTACAGCCATTGCAGCGACGCAGGTCGACGACCATGGCCAGATGCTTGCCACCTTTGGCGCGGATGGCGGCCACCGCGTCGGCGGCGGAGATAAAGGAGAGGGAGCCGACGCTCAGGGCTCCCCCTGCCATCAGTTTCAGTATCGATCTTCTATCTAACATGGTTCGCTCCTGATGGTATTTCTTAAGGAGAAATACTCGCATGTGAGATCAGTTGCGCCGATTTAATATAGAGGCACAAATAGTTTGGTTTCTTAGAAAATTCTCTAAGGGACGTAGAATGAATGGGTCTAATTCATTCGTTGAATTTAGTATATGTCCGGTGAAATTAAATATGGTGTGAGCCTCATCACGTCAAGATTTTGAATTTTTATAATTGTGAATTTCAGGCTGAATTTACCCGGGCGGGAAATGCTTTTTCTAAAACCCGGCAAAGACCATTGCTTTTATTAAGTGATTGATTATATTGCACTTAAATCCGATCCGCCTGTGGCGGGGGAGAGATTGCAGTGATATGGGAAAAGCAATTTTTGATTTGCGGGAATACTATTTAAGCCCCAATCTTACTTTGGTGTTTTTATATGTGTGCTCAATAAGTGTCAGATGCAGTGTGAAGGCTGGGCATCTATTTTATTCGCCGTCTCTTTTGTGCATTCACTCCCGTTTTTTCTTTTTACCTATGAGTAGACTGACGCAATGAACTGAATCTGAGAAACAAAGATGAAAAGAGTGATGCTGTTCCTCTGTCAGGGGCTGGAGGAACTGGAGGCGGCGGCCTTTACCGATGTGTTCGGCTGGACTACCACCTATGGGCTGGAACCGGTTGAGCTGGTGACCGTGGGGCTGAGACCTAAGGTGCGCTGTGCCTGGAACTTCACCATAGAGCCTCAGTATCTGCTGGATGAGATAGACCCGGACAGCTTCGATGCCCTGGCCATTCCCGGCGGCATGAGCCGTTCGGGGTTCTACGAGGATGCCTATGATGAGCGGCTGCTGCAGTTGATTCGGCGCTTCCACCACAGCGACCGTTGGGTGGCGTCGGTCTGTGTCGGTGCCCTGCCCATGGCCAAGGCCGGAGTGCTTGAGGGGCGCCGGGCCACCACCTACCAGTTCAGTGACAAGCGCCGGACTCAGCTTAAGCAGATGGGGGCGCAGTTGTGCGATCAGCCCCTGGTGGAAGACAGTCGGCTGATCACCTCACAAAACCCGGCCAGTGCGGTGGCCGTTGCCCTGCGTCTGGCGGAGGTGCTCACCTCCAGAGCCAACCTGGAGCGGATCTGCGAAGGGATGGGCTTCCCGGTGCCCGAGCCTCTCTGACCGGCCTCAACGGTGACGCTTACCACAGGTAGAAACTGGCGCGCTTGCCGAGGATCTTCAGCTCATGGTGCTCGCTGGCCGCAGACTCATTGACGCCGTAACACAACATCAGCGGCAGCAGGTGCTCCTCCCTGGGGTGGCAAAAGCGAGCCCCGGGGGCTTGCTCCCAGCGGATCAGCCGCTCTCGTCGCTGGGCTTCACTGAGCCTTGGACTGGTGCAGGTCTCAATCAGCCAGCGCTCGAAGGCGGCATTGGCCTGGTTGGCCTGGCCCTGATCCGGGGCGAAGAAGGCGCGCATGTTGTGAAAGGAGAAGCCGGAGCCGATCACCAGCACCTTGCCATCCCCCAACCCCTTCAGGGCGCGGCCCATCTCGATGTGCTGGGCTACATCCAGATTACTGTTGAGGGACAGCTGCACCACCGGGAGGGGGGCCTCGGGAAACAGGATGCTCAGCGGCACAAACATGCCATGGTCGAAACCCCGCTGCTCATCCAGTTGTGGTGACAGCCCGGCCTGGTGCAGCTTTTGGTGGATCTCCAGGGCCAGTTCGGGCGCCCCGGGGGCCGGATACTGAATCTGGTAGGCCCGCTCCTCGAAGCCGTAGTAGTCGTAGATGAGGCTGGGTGAGGCCGCCGAGGTGATGCTGGGCCTGTCCGCCTCCCAGTGGGCACTGACCAGAACTATGGCCGAGGGCGTGGCCATGGTCTGCGCCACCGCCTTCAGCCTGTCCACCATCTGCTGGTGGCCGGGGTCTCCCAGCAGCGGCATGGGTCCGCCGCCGTGGGAGAGATAGAAACTGCTGTAGTGCCGGGTCATGAGATGCTCCATGGTTACAATGAGTGTGGGCCCAGGGGCACGATGCCGTTGGGGTTCAGGGCTTTGACCGAGTAGTAACCGGATTTGATGTGGTCCAGATTGACGGTGTCGGCCACCCCCTCCAGTGCCAGGATTCGCAGCATGTAGTCTCGCAGTCTGGGCATGGCACTCAGGGGGTTGCGGTTGCACTTGAACAGGCCGTAATAGGCGGCATCGAAGCGCACCAGGGTGACAAACAGGCGCAGGTCAGACTCGGTGAGCCGGTCGCCAAACAGGTAGGGCCGGCCATCCTCCAGTCGTGCTTCCAGTTGGTCGAACATGGCAAACACCTTGTGGTATGCCTCCTCATAGGCCGGTTGGCTGGAGGCAAATCCCGCCTGGTAGACGCCGTTGTTGAGCTCGGTGTAGAGCTGGTTGCTCAGGCTGTCTATCTCGTCGGCCAGGGCCTGGGGGTAGAGATTCAAGGTGTTGCCGGTCAGGTGATCGAAGGCACTGCCGAGCATGCGGATGATGTCTGCCGACTCGTTGTTTACCAGGGTGTCTGTGCGCTTGTCCCACAACACCGGCACCGTGGCCCGGCCGGTGAATTGGCTATCGGCCCGGGTGTAGAGCTGATGCAGGTAGCGGGCGCCATGGAGAGCGTCCTCGGTGGCACCTGGGTAGCCGCCAAACTGCCAGCCTTGGTTGCTCAGCCTGGGGTCGACCACGCTGACGCTGATCAGCTTATCCAGCCCCTTCAGCTTCAGGGTCATCAGCACCCGGGAAGCCCAGGGGCAGATGTAGGCCACATACAGGTGATAACGGCCGGCTTCGGCCTTGAAGCCTCCGTTGCCTGTGGGGCCGGGGGCGCCATCCGGGGTTATCCAGTGGCGGAAGGAGGAGGTCTGGCGAATAAAACGCCCCTCATCGTCCTTGCTCTGTACCGGCTGCCAATCTTCTGTCCAACGTCCGTCAATCAACATGGTGCTCTCCTTAAGGGGGTGAGGCGGGCCGGGCCCGCCGTCGTCATCGGTTTCAGCGATTGAGTTTCTGGGCAATCAGGTTGTCCAGGGCGAACCGGCCGCCGCCTTGAAGGGTCAGTGCCAGGCTGACCACCGCCAGTGTCAGGGCATACTCGTAACCGTTGTTGCTCATAAACAGGCCGTTGCCGATGTGGACGCTGAACATGGCCACTAGCATGGTGAAGGCGGACACCAGGGCAGCGGGACGGGTCAGCAGCCCCAGCGCCAGGGCCAGGCCGCCGAAGAACTCGGCACTGCCGGCCATCAGCGCCATCAGGTATCCTGGAGCCAGGCCGATGCTGGCCATCCACTGGCCGGTGCCCTCCAGGCCATAGCCGCCAAACCAGCCAAACAGCTTCTGAGCGCCGTGGGCGGCCAGGATGAGGCCAGTGGGAACACGCAGGATCAGGGCGGCGTTGCCGGCGGTGGAGTCGAAAAGGGATTTCACAAAGTGGCTGTTCATAATCTGTTCCTCAGTTTGGGTCTGGGTGACGGGGCTGACTGTGTGCCCCGACCGTTGGGAACACTTTAACTCTCGCCATTGTGATGATATATGGCGTTGTTGTTGCATTATTATCAATATGACGGTGATAATTGGTGGGCCGAATCAAGCAAGGGGTGGCAGATGGACAGACTGGAGGCGATGCGCACCTTCGTATCGGTGGTGAACGAGGGGGCCTTTACCCGGGCGGCGGAGCGGCTGGGGCACTCGCCGCAACTGGTGAGCAAATACGTGTCCCAGCTGGAGCAGCGGCTGGGCAGCCGGCTGCTCAACCGCACCACCCGCCGGGTCAGCCTGACCGAGGCGGGCCGGGTCTATTACCAGCGGGCACAGCAGGTGCTGGCGGAGATTGATGAGATGGAGAGCCAGCTCGGCGATCTGCAGCACAGTCCCAGGGGCCAGCTGCGCATCAGTGCCCCGGTCTCCTTTGCCAGCCGCCATATGGCCGGGCTGCTGGGTGACTTTCGCAAAGCCTATCCCCAGGTGCAGATCGACCTGCACCTCAATGACCGCCGGGTAGATATTGTCGAGGAGGGGTTCGACATCGCCCTGCGCATCGGCCAGCTGCAGGACTCCTCGCTGATCGCCAGGAAGATTGCGCCCATCAATCTGGCCTGGGTGGCCTCTCCCGGCTATCTGGCGGCTCACGGCACCCCAGACAGCCCCGAGGCGCTGGCGGACCATCAGTATCTCAAGTACAGCTACAGCGATGACAGCCAGCTGTTGGGCAGAGGGGCCGGGTCCCTGGTGCAGCAGCACGGCATCAGCTGCAACAATGGTGATGTGCTGGTGGAAGCGGCGATTCAGGGGGCGGGCATCGCCCTGCAGCCCACGTTCATCGCCGGGCCGGCCATCGCCGACGGCAGACTGGTGACCCTGATGCCGGAACATACTCCCGCCCCCATGGGGCTCTACGCGGTGTACGCCCACCGTCAGCTACTGGCCAGCAAGGTGCGCAGCTTCATCGACTTCATCGACGGTTACTATGGCTCGCCGCCCGTTTGGGATCTGGGCTTGGCGGAAACCGGCGGCTGACAGCGCCCATTCGGCCTTGAGCCAGGTCGACGGCCAGTGGTGGACCACTGTGGATTGGCACAGCTTTTGGCTCTGGCTCAGTGGATTCCAAAGCCGCTAAAAGCCCGACTTCAGCGCAAACTGATCAAAACAGAGTCAGTTGCGCCTTCAAACCCAGTGCTGGCGGGGGTTGTGTATTGTCGCTGGCCCATGGCTGAGGTACTCTAAGCCGTTTCCTTTTCGAATAATTTCACGCTCCCGGAGATAAGGTATCCCTATGAGTCAAGAGGCGTTTCGACTGCGTCGCATCATCATCATCGACAGTTTCTGGAAGGGAAAGGTCAATGAGATCGATTTCGACGGCCACACCCAGCTCGAGGGAACCAACGGCGCCGGCAAAACCTCATTGATGAGGCTGCTGCCGCTGTTCTACGGCATGCGCCCCGGCGACATCGTCTCCAAGGTGGATCAGGCGAAGAACTTCGCCAACTACTACCTGCCCCGGGAGTCCAGCAAGCTGGTGTACGAGTACCAGCGCCCAGGCCTGGCCGAGCCCCAGCTGTGCTGCATGATCGCCTCCTCCGACGGTCGTAGCGTCCACTACAAGCTGATCGACGCCCCCTACCGCCAGGAATACTTCATCGGAAGTGACCATAAGCCGTTCAAGGTGGGTGAGGTGGAGCGCAACTACAAGCGTGCCCACGGCACCTTCTGCTCCAACTACCTGGGGGTGGACAAGTACCGCCAGGTGATTCAGAACCTGCGCGGCGGCCGCGCCTCCAGCGAAGTGCGTCAGCTGCAGAGCCGGTTCAGCTTCGGCCTGGTGCCCATGCCCCACATCGACAAGGTGGTCAACGGCACCATCGAGAAGAACCTGGACTTCGAGGCGGTAAAGAAGATGCTGGTGGCCATCGCCGCCGACTATCTGGCCCGCAGCCGGGTCGGCGAGACCCGGGAGCAGATGCAGCTGAACAAGGATGAGATTGGCCGTTGGCTCAGTGACATCCAGGCCAGCCGCGAAGTGCACGGTGTGGCCGAGAAGATTCAGCGCTGGCAGGGTCAGTTCAACGAGCTGGAGGAGTTCCTCGGTCAGCTGCGCCACCTGCTGGCCCTGTGCGACGAGCAGCGCACCGAGCTGGAAGACAAACTGGCGGCACTCTCCTCGGAGAAGGCCAGCCACCGCGCCGACATCAAGGAGCTGGAGAAGGCGTTCGACGCCCTGGAGGGTGAGCTCAAGCAGAGCATCACCGCCGACAGCGATCTGGTGCACGCCCGTCAGGTGACCATAGAGCGCCTGGACGACGACAAACAGAGATACGACGACGATGACGCCGCCTCCTATCAGCTGCGCGCCGACGAGAAGGCCACCTTCAGTCAGCGCCTGAAAGAGGTCAACGGCATCATCGAGAGCTTCGAAGGGGACACCGCCAAGGTGGCCCGTAAGTTCGAAGAGCTGCTCGGAAAGTTGGATCTGGAGCTGGCCCGCGGCGAGGGCGACAAGCAGCAGCAGATGGCCACCATCCGTCAGCAGGCCGCCGACAAACTGGCGGAGGTGGAGCAGCAGTACCAGGCCAACCGCCGCCAGATGGAGCAGCGTCTCAATCAGCAGGGCCTGGAGATCAAGGACCAGCAGCTGCAGCTGCGCCACAACCTGCGCATCAACACCGAAAACCGCGCCAACCCTCAGCTGCCAGCCGAGCTCAGCCAGGGACTGCAGGCCACCGCCCAGTCTCTGGGAGAAGCCCAGGGGCGCCACAACGAGCTGCTGCGCCTTATCTCCGACGAGCGTCAGCACGGCGCCCAATTGGAGCGTCAGCGGGATCAGCACCTGCACCGCCTCACCAATGAGCAGCGCCGCCTGGATGAGCTCAAGGCCCAGTATCAGGCCCTGGAGCAGCAGCTGCACCCGGCCGAAGGCTCACTTCAGGCCTTTCTGGAGGAGCGCGGTGAAGCCAGCGACTGGAAACAGAACATCGGCTGCCTGCTCGCGCCCGAGCTGCTGGCCCGTACCGATCTGGCGCCCCAGTGGAAAGGGGAGGGCAGTGACAACCTCTACGGTGTTGGCCTGGATCTGGCGCCGCTGCAACACAACAACCCCCTGGCCCGCAGCGAAGCGGAGCAGCAACAGCGTCTGGAGACCCTGGAGCAGCAGTGCCGTGAACAGCAGGGCCAGATTGACCAGATCAACGAACTGCTGAAGCAGCTGGGTCGTCAGCTGGAGCAGCATCAGGCCCAACTGGGTCAGCTGCAGCAGCAGGAGCGCCGCGCCGCCGCCGAAATTGACCAGCTCAAGCAGCAGCAGGAGCGTCAGCAGCAGCACGCCCAGGAGGCGGTGAAGCAGCTCACCACCCGACTGGATGAGGAGCATAAGCAACTCTCCAAACAGCTGGAGCAGCTAGACCACAAGCTGGAGCATCTGGAGGAGCAGGGGGAAGAGGAGCTGCACGAGCTGCACAATGCCGCCCTGGAGCGCCGCCTGATCCTGGAGACCGACCGCGACAGCCAACTGGAGACCCTCACCGAGCAGCTGGAGTCGCTGCAGGAGAGCGTGCGCGAGCGTCGCCGCGACTACAAGAAGCAGCAGAAACAGGCCCTGGACAAGATCGACCCGGATGGCGAGGTGGACAAGCGGATGGCGGAGCGCAAAGAGCTGCTGGCCGCCCTGGACCGCTGCGCCGAGTTCGAGCAGAAGGCCCGCGAGTACCAGCACTTCCTCGCCAGCCAGTACAATCAGCGCGAGCCTTTGGCCGCCGAGCTGCTGGAGCTGCAGCAGCGTCTGTCCGAGTCCAAGGCCAGGCTGGAGCATGCTCGCAATCAGCATGACCAGCAGCTGAGTGAACACAAGGCGGTGCTCAAGCGCAACAAGGAGCAGCAGGAGCGCAGCGACGATCTGCTGGCCCGGCTGGTGCGGGTCAACGCCGTCTGCGAGCCCCTGGGGCTGGAGCCGGTGCGCAACGACCAGCTGCAGAACTACCAGGCGGAGATGCTGCCCGGTTTCATCGAGCAGAACCACGAGGGCTTCAGCCATCTGGAGCGCAAGCTCACCAAGGAGATCAGTCACTTCTCCAACGTACTGCGCACCAAGCACGGCAAGAGCAGCCTGTTCGACACCTGGACCCAACTGGTGGCGGACAACGACAGATTCGAGGGTTGCGAGACCGTCCTTAAGTACCGCACCCCCATCGGCGACTTGCTGCAGAGTGCCGCCCAGCTGGCCAAGTCCACCGGTCAGTTGGTGATTGTTAATGCCAACATGATCAATGAGTTCTACCGCCACCTGGAGAACTTCGACCGCCGCATCAAGTCCGTGGGCCGTCAGCTGTCCGAGCGGGTCACCGCCCTGGCCAAGTTTGAGGCGCTGGCAGACATCAGCGTCGGCACCGTCACCAAGCTGGAGCAGCTGGAGTACTGGCAGCCCCTGCGCAGCTTCTCCGACTGCTTCGAGCAGTCCCGCGATCAGCTGCGTGAAGGCTCCTCCGAGATCCCCGAAGAGCTGATCCGCGCCATGCGTGAGCTGGCCCGGGTGCTGCCTGCCGAAGGGCTGGAGCTGGAGCACAACGACCTGTTCGACCTGGAGTTTGTCATCACCGAGAAGGGCCAGGTAAAGCGGGCCCGCAACGCCCGTCAGCTGAAGAAGGTCAGCTCCACCGGTCTCTCCTACCTGGCGATGCTCTCTCTGTTCGCCGGCTTGCTGGGGATGCTGCGGGGCGACGGCGAGGTGCCCAGCCGGGTGATCCTGCCGGTGGATGAGCTGGGTGAACTGGCGGCGGAGAACATCGAGCTGCTGCTGGGGATGTTCGACGACAACCACATCCAGATGCTGTCGGCGTCGCCCTCCACCGACCGTCAGGTATTGGCCCTGTACAAGACCCACTACAAGCTCAAGGACAGCAAGATCTACAGCGCCCACGTGCCGCTGTCCAAGCTGGAACAACTGCTGGCCACCCGGGCCGGACGCACCCAAGCCGCTACCGAGGAGGCCGCCCAATGATCTTCAAACAGACCGTCGAGAAGCTGCTGGCCGGTGCGGTGATCTGTCAGACCGCCTACCCGGATGAGTTTGAATACCTGCAGGCCCCGGCCAACGCCGAGCGGGTGCACGAGTTCCTGAGCCAGCTGGACCGCAGCCTGACCCATTTTGAGACCGCCGCCGCCTTCTACTGCAGCTACGACAAGGTGGACGACAGCAACCGCAAGGGCATCACCCAGCTGTTCAGCTCCATGCGCAGCTACTTCCGCCCCATGGTGGAGTGGCTGGACATGCTGCTGCGGGCCACCGGCAACGACGCGCCGCTGCACGCCAAGGACAGCCTCAAGTTCACCTCCCTGCTGGAGGCGTTCGAACACGATCAGACCCTGGCTGAGCAGCTGCGCCGCCTCACCACCATGCCTCCGTTTAAGACCAACAGGGTGGAGATCCGTGATCAGCTGGGCACCGTGCTGTCCAAGCTGGAGGAGATGGGCTATCTGGTGCGTCACGCCCCGGGCAGCAACACCTGGTACGCCACCGCCCGCTTCGACCTCATCTACCTGCTGATTGAGTTCCTCAACGACAGCGAGAAGTTGGAGCTGCCTGAGGTGCAGGAGCAGGATCCCCAAGAGGAGCTGCTGCTGTAATGAGCCTCTACGACAGCAATCAGGTCGCGGCGCTGCTGCGACAGATGGGGCAGGCGGACGAGCTGCTGGCGGAGGCCTATGTCTACGGCGCCGTCAGTGGCGACGGCGACAACGAGGGCCAGCTGAAGAACCTGCAGAAGGCCAAGCTGCTGCGCCCCGACGACGAGCCCGGCAGCTACCGCCTCACCGCCGACGTGAAGCGATTGCTCAACAAGCTGATGCGCCAGCAGAGCGGCTATCGCCAGCTTACCGACATGGGCAAGGTGATCGACGCCATGGACGATGTGATCATCGACTATCGCGACTCCCTCATCAGTGGTCAGATGGACGACGCCGACCACTACCTGGACCAGCTGGATGACCTGCTGTTCGACGCCAAGGACAGCCTCAACACCAGCCTGGACAACATGCACTACGCCATCTCCAGTCAGTTTGGTTTTGTGGCCACCCTCACCGCCAAGGTGCGGGAGAACCAGAAGGCGCTGGACTATGCCCAGAAGCTGCTGAACGAGCTGCAGCAGATTGACCCGGAGACCTGCTATCAGTGGATCTTCGACGGTGCCCCCACCGAGTTTGCCCGCAAGATCACCGGCTTCGTTCACTGGTTCCGCAATGTGCTGGGCCGCCTGGCCCACGTCATCGAGAAGATGCGCCAGAGCCTGTTCCGCCTGCGCCGGCAGGTGAAACAGGCCAACCAGCTGCGTGGCATGGCCCGCTTCCTGCGCAAGCACCCGGAATACGAGGTGCGCGACGACTTGCCCTTCGCCCCCGAACTGCCCCAGGAGCTGAAACTGGCGCCGGCCATGATCACCGGCGGCTTGGTGGATGTGCGCAGCAGCGCCATCGAGCAGGACCTGGTGGAGATTGTCCAGCACCTGCGCCGCCAGGCCCCCTCCACCCCCATGGTGGGCGACAGGGACGGCGTCAGCGTCGAGAGCGAAGAGCTGGAGATTCTCGCCTACCTCAGCGACTGGGTACTGGACGAGGTGGAGCACTTCTTCGAGCAGGCGGTGCTCGCCGACCACGGCCTCTCCGCCCTGGAGCACTGGCAGACCCAGCAGCCCGCCTGGCTCAAGGACAGCCATGAAATTGATCCTCAGCTGTGGATTGAGCTGGTGTTCGGCTACTACTGCAAGCTGGCGCCCCAGCAGCAGAGCATCATCGCCCTGGAGATGGAGGAGCAGCTGGTGCCCGGCACCAACAACAACTTCACCTACAGCGACGTGACCATCAAGGTGGCTTGACGTGACTTTCAGCGTTAAGGAGAGAATCACTCTATCTAAATGGTTCCTGCGTCCGTGGCAGGAGAGAAGAGTGGCCTTTGGCGTCTTGGCGAGTCGATTGCATCGAGACTACGGTTTTGGTGAGCTGCAGGGCGATGGCCGCGCCCGGGCGAAACTCTATATCAGCCGGGACCATTTGAGTGCCTTGCGCGACGAGCTGATGCGAGATGGCTTTGGTGATCCCTGCCAGGGCGACTTCATCACCGAGGCGGACAGTCGCAATAATTTTGCATTGAGCCGCAATGACGAGAAGAGTGGTGCCAGGGCCGTGGGCGAGGAGTTGGTGTTGTGTCGCCCTCTGTCCCATTGGCATATCGATGGCGCGGCCACGCCGCTGCCGCCCTTTGAACAGGCCGGTCAGCAGGTCAATTGGCGCTCACTTCTCCAGATGGGCGACCGTTTGGGTCACACCCATCTGGTGCTGGTAGAGAACCTGGCGCTGATGACGGAGCTGACTCGCCTGAAGCTGCCTGAATGTTTGCACAATGCGCTGTTTCTCTATCGGGGAGACGCGTCCGCCGACAAGCAGACCAACGCCGCCTATCAGTGCTTTCGGGCCTTTAAGGGCAGGTTGCCTTTAGTCTATTTCGGTGATTTCGATCCAGCCGGGTTGGACATCGGCCTGTCCAGTGGTGCCGAGCAATTGTTGCTGCCAGCCCCAGAGCAGTGGCAGACCCTTCTGTCCCCTGACTGGCAGGGCATTGAGGGACCCGAGCTACGCTGGTTTGCTCAGGAGGCCCAAGCTCGTCGCCTGTTTACATCTGGGCTGCCAGGGCCATTATTGAGCGCATTGATGGTAATGGACTGGCACAAACAGACACGCACCCAGGAACATCTGTTGGGTCACCAAGTCCCCCTGGAGTTGGTGGACCTGAGCTAACTCCAGCCGCCCTTTCTGTCATTGGGGCGAAGGGAGCAACCCAGCGTTTTAGCTGTCGGCCTTATACGCCGCTGCAGACTCGCAAGCAACCGGCTCAATACGCTATGGCTTCCCTTAGCACAGCCATGCCGGCGAACGCCGGTACCCACTGTCTTCGGCTTCGGTCTTGACCGTCCTAGCCTTTACTCGCAGCTGCAGGCTCGCAAGCAGCCGGCTCAATTCCCTATGGCCTCCCTTAGTACAGTCATGCCGGAGGGCGCCGGTATCCAGCGTCTTCGCTTTTGACCTTGACCGTCCTCGTCTTTACCTGTCCTTGCCGACTCCTAAGGAGCCGGTTCAATCCCCTATGGCTTCCCTTAGCACAGTCATGCCGGCGCACGCCGGTATCCAGTGACTTTGGTTTTACCTGAGCGTCACTGTGGCGCACGCCGCTATCCAGAGTCTTTAAGCCCGCTCCTCGTTCCCAACCCCACGATCACTTTTTCCACAATCCCACGTTGGGCCAATCCTTGCTTAGCTATACTCATCCTCTGCTGAGCTAAGGAGCACACGGATGGCCCAATCACCCAAACTGCTGGTGATCACCGATCTCGACGGGACCCTGCTGGATCACCACAACTACAGCTTTCAGGCTGCCGCGCCCGCCCTGGAGCGGCTGGAGAGCCTGGGCATTCCCGTCATCCTCAACACCAGCAAGACTGCCGCCGAGCTGGCGCCATTGCGGGCGCAATTGAACAATCACGCTCCTTATGTGGTGGAGAACGGCGCCGCATTGTTCTGGCCCCCGGACGTGGACCTGCATCAGGCCATGGACGAGCACCACTCTGGTGCAGCGCCCGGTTATCGCATGCAAGCTTTTGGTGCAAATCGGGCGCAAATTCTCTCCGCCCTGGCGCAAATTCGCCGGGATACCGGGCTCAAACTGGAAGGCTTCGCCGACTGGGATGTCCCCACCCTGATGGACCTCACCGGCCTGGATGGCGACAGCGCCGCACAGGCCCTGGACAGGCAGTTTTCCGAACCCCTGTTGTGGCAGGGCAGTAATGCCGATCTGAAGACCCTCAGGCGGGCGGTGGAGGGCTATGGGCTCAAACTGCTGATGGGTGGGCGTTTCCTTCACGTAGTTGGGCACAGCGACAAGGGCTGTTGTCTGGCACCGCTGCGACAAGCCTACGCCCACCACTGGGCCATGGAAGGGGGCGAATTGCCCAAGGTGATCGCCCTGGGGGATGGCGACAACGATGTGGCCATGCTGGAGCTGGCGGATCTCCCGGTGCTGGTGCGCTCGCCGGTCAATCCGCCCCCTAGCCTCAGCGACGCCACCCGGGCGGTTACCCAGGTGACCGAACGCTGTGGCCCAGAGGGGTGGAACGACACCATTAACCTGCTGCTGGACCAGTACCGGCTCCCCTGAGCCTCGGCCCCGAAAGGCGCTGGCATCACACTTGCTAAGTGAGGGATAGAGGCAATGTGTCCAGCGGACCAGAGCATTGATTGGGAAAGGCTAAGGGAGAGAACCATGGGCGATTTTTATCAGAACGGCATCATCACCACCCTGCACAATCTGACCGACCGCGACATCAATGACCTGGAGACCGAACTGACCCAGTTCAGCAAATCCCGCCCCAGCGAGCTACAGGGGCCGGCCCTGGATAACATCGTCCAGGAGCTGACCCAGGTGCCCTATCTGGAGGAGATCGTCATTGGCCTGGACCGGGCCGACCGCGACCAGTATCAGCACGCCCTGGAGTTCTTTAACCGCCTGCCCCAGAGCCACAGGGTGCTGTGGAACGACGGCCCCAGATTGCGGGCCATCGATGAGAAGCTCAAGGCCGAAGGGCTGGCGCCTACCGAGATGGGCAAGGGGCGCAACGTCTGGTACTGCCTGGGCTATGTGCTGGCCCGGGGCAAAACCGAATCCGTGGCCCTGCACGACTGCGACATCCTCACCTACGACCGCAGCATGCTGGCCAGGCTGATCTATCCGGTGGCCAACCCCACCTTCAACTACGAGTTCTGCAAGGGGTTCTACGCCCGGGTGGCTGAGGGCAAGATGAACGGTCGGGTGACCCGCTTGCTGGTCACTCCGCTGCTGCGCTCCCTCAAGAAGATTCTGGGGCACCTGGATTACCTGGAGTTTCTCGACTCTTTCCGATACCCCCTGGCCGGGGAGTTCTCCTTCCGCATCGACGTGATCAACGACATCCGCATCCCCAGCGACTGGGGGCTGGAGATTGGCGTGTTGTCGGAGATGAAGCGCAACTACGCCACCAACCGCCTGTGTCAGGTGGACATCGCCGACTGCTACGATCACAAGCATCAGGACCTATCCAAACACGACGACAGCGGCGGCCTGTCCAAGATGTCCATCGACATCAGCAAGGCGATATTCCGCAAGCTGGCCACCAACGGGGTGGTATTTTCCACCGAGACTTTCCGCTCTATCAAGGCCACCTATTACCGCATCGCCCTGGATTTTATCGAGACCTACCGCAACGACGCCGCCATCAACGGCCTCAAGTTCGATGTGCACAGCGAGGAGGAGTCGGTGGAGCTGTTTGCCGAGAACGTGCTCAAGGCCGGGCTACACTTCTTGGACAACCCCATGGAAAAACCCTTTATTCCCAGCTGGAGCCGGGTGCGCAGCGCCATCCCCGACATCTTCGAGCAGTTGGTGGAAGCGGTGGAGGAGGATCACCGGGAGTTTATGAGGTCCTGATATGTCGAGCGACGATTTGCTGGCCCACAGCAGCCTGGATAGTTTGCATCAGCAGTTGGTGGACCATCTGCAACTCATCTACCCGGACACCGACCACGGCGCCCTGGCGTTGCAGCTGATGCAGGCCCTGGGCGTCGAGGGCAGGGTGGATGGGGTGGAAGCCAGGGCAGAGCCCTGGGATGAGACCGACCTTATCGTCATCACCTATGGCGACAGCCTTAAGCGCGAGGGGGAGGTGCCGCTGCACACCCTCAAGCGCTTCCTGGACCGCTACTTGGCCAAGCTGGCCACCGGGGTGCACATACTGCCGTTTTTCCCTTACAGCTCCGACGATGGCTTCTCCGTCATCGACTACGCCAGGGTCAACCCCAACCTGGGTGAGTGGCAGGACATTCAGGAGATTGCCGCAGACAGCCGGTTGATGGCGGATCTGGTGATCAACCACTGCTCCAGTCGCAGCCGCTGGTTCGAGCAGTTCAAGGCGGGAGAGGCGCCGGGCAAGGACTACTTCATCAGCGCCGACCCCAATGGCGACTACCACCAGGTGGTGCGCCCCCGCACCAGCGATCTGCTGAGGCCGGTGACCACCGCCGAGGGCGAGCGCCATGTGTGGTGCACCTTCAGCCACGATCAGGTGGATCTCAACTTCGCCAACCCCCAAGTGCTGGTGGAGATGGTGAAGATCATCGCCCTCTACCTCAGTCAGGGGGTGACCATCTTCCGCCTGGATGCGGTGGCCTTCCTGTGGAAGGAGCTGGGCACCAACTGCCTTAACCTGCCTCAGACCCATGAGATTATCCGTCTGCTGCGCACCCTGGTGAACTTCTACGACCCCAAGATCTTGCTGGTCACCGAGACCAACATCCCCAACCGGGAGAACCTGGCCTACTTCGGCAACGGCAACGAAGCCCATGCCATCTACAACTT